>JAFAHO010000419.1 GCA_019237205.1 Hyphomicrobiales bacterium | reverse complement strand
GAACGGCAGGAACCGGCAGGATAGCGGGTCTCCAAGAGTCGCGAGAGAACGCTACTGTTCGCCCCGCCATTGGAAGCTCAGGTTTGAATCCTTTCGGGCGCCAGTCCCAAACAAAAGAGAGAACCGCAGGCGCGGGAGGAATCTCGTCGGGCCGCTGCGCATCGAGCCAAGACTGCTTTCGAGCCACTGACGTGGATTTTTTCTTCGGTTACCTGGACCTTCGTCCATGACCAGGCGGGCATAAGCCTGCCGGAACTCAAGAAGGCCCTGGGCTGAGTTTGTCGCGCAGCGCCCAACATCTTGACAAAGGAAAGAGAATCTTGTAGTGTGTTGTATGAATCATGTCAAGGCAGGGAGGGAGTAAAGTAATGGCGGAGAATCAACTCGCCGAACTGCGCAAGTCCCTTCAAGCGGACCGTATTTCACGCCATCCGCGATATCCCGATCAAGCCTTGTATGCACTGCTGGATAAAAGAGTTGAGGAGGGAATAAACCGTCGGCTGGATGCAGGGGCCAGACTTACGGGTGTCCACGCATTGCGATACTCCTTCACTACAGGGCTCAATCAGCTCTATTTTGAATTCGCACCCGCCGGAGGTGTCTCGCTGGCGCCAGACGCGGTTCTTGCTTTGCTTGACGGCAGCTGTCGCGTAATCGGAGTAGTCGACCCGTTTGACCCGACTCAGCCGAACCAGGTACTGCCGCCTCTCCCTACAGGTGGACTTTTGCCATTCGTGATGGCGCGACCTTCCGTACAAGGAAAGGTTGTGTTCGGAGCTGCTGAATTATCTGAACGTCATGCTGCGAGTCACGAGTTCTTCAGAAGCTTATCCCGCAGAACACCGCGATCCGATTTAGGCATAGAGAATGGCGAAGACGGAGGTGTAGGTGATGGAGGTGGAGGTTACGAGAGTGTGAGTTCGCACGACACAACATGGGGAACCGAAGGGGGGCCAACTACTTTTCAAACAGTTGTACACCTTCCCCCGCCGGACCAATATATTTGGTATTATCAAACAGATACACAGGCTGACGCGACATATCCGGACTCGCATGCGGATCAAATCGTAGATGACCATAGTCCGTAGCAGCGTGGGTCGATTTCCGTTTCCTCGCTAGCAATTATGCAAGCACAAATCGTTTTGATTCTGGCGCCGAAAGACGATGGTCATGCGCAGGCAGTAGCTAGAGCGCTTGATCGCGATTTCGGTTCGGAAGCCATTGTTTGGGATCCCGGCTACTTTCCAAGCACTCATACCCTAAATTTTAGACTCGCAGAGGGTGTCGAGGACTGCCGAATCGACATCTCTCAAGGACGCACGATTAGCGTAGCGTCCGTACGTAGCATCTGGTGGCGGCGCGTCGGCCCATACATAATCGACCCAGGTGTGACCGATCCGAACATCAGGCGGTTTTGCTTCAATGAGTGCCAGGCACTGTTCCGAGGAGCGCTTGCCTCGCTTCCCGTTCCGTTCGTCAATGACCCCGAAGCCGAGGGGTCTGCGGACCGCAAACCTCTCCAACTCGCGACAGCCGTGAAAGCGGGACTTCGCATTCCTAGAACGCTCATGTCAAACGACGTGACCGAAGTGCGAGCTTTCTGGGAAAGTACCGGTACTCCATGCATCTATAAAGCGTTCACGCCTCCGAGTTGGCGCATGGCGGAGACGCGGATCCTAGCGGTTGAGGATTTAAACGACCTAGATAAACTTCGACACGCCCCAATTATTGTGCAAGAAAAAATCGAAAAGGGGCGAGATGTGCGAGTTACGATTTTCGGTGACCGCCTATTCGCTGCTGACGTTACTACTCACCGATCAGAGGCTGATTTGGACTGGCGTCTTGATTTGTCTGCCAAATGGTCTGAGCATTCTCTTCCTCGCGACGTAAGTAGTCGTCTAGTTAGGATGCTGAGGATGCTTGGGCTGCACTACGGCTGCATCGATCTACGACAACGGCCCGATGGAGAATATGTCTTCTTGGAAGTGAATCCCGCAGGCCAATTCCTTTTTATAGAGATCGAAACCGGACAACCGTTATTACACGCTATGGTGGAGCTGCTGCTGAACGCTAAAGAATATTCTTTAGAGTATTCTTTACCGCACAACGCGCGAGGGTCGGCGCGAGTGACGTGATACACTTTGAGTGTGCGTCGTGATCGCCGAATAGACTTCCACTCCAACAACGAAACACTGTTCCGAGAGTGCTATTAAGCAGGCGTTACGCTCTACAGCGCTGAAAGCTTTTATGCGGAAAATTGCGTCGTTCGATGGAGCTTCACATGCTATCGGGACTCTGCGGGACAAGAAGAGCGGGTTGTGGCCGTTCCGGATTGCGGGCCTCGAGCTTGTCCAATCTAGTAAGCAATGGGAGGTATTCTCGCGAAAGCATTTGGTCGATGGCCTCGTCGCAGTCCGGCGTACCCCGATAGAGCAATGGGAACGGATTTGATTCTAGAAAATAAACGCGAGGGCCGCTCGACCGAATCGCGACCAGCGCATCGATACCCAATAAGAGCGTACGATTTGGAATAATACATCCATCTGTCTCCACGGATTTGTGTTCGGCATTCCAAAAATGGGCGTTGACGAGGGCGCGTGCCAGTGAATCTAGTTGGGAAATAATTAGGGAATAGGAGTGCTCGGAAATACCGGGCATTGGCTGAATCGGACGGATGTCCGGCGCAAGTCCCAAGCGTAACCGATACGAGGTATTGGTAATTTCGGCTGGTAGGCTTTGCGCGACGTACGGAAACGCAGCTCGACGAATGAAAATAGGGCTGAGTCGACCCGATACCCGATCATTGTCGACATCAATGAGCAAATAAAAGCGTATGTCGGCCTTGTGGCCGTCCACCAGAAGTGGATTAGGGATGAGCCGCTGCACGACCATGATGTCGTTCGATTGGAAGGACGACCCCGGACGGACAATATGAAAGCCTCGGCCTAGGGAGCCGAAGGCAGGCTTCACCAAGCATGCCTGACCACGTCTGGCAAAAATGGAAAGCACCCTGCGCATCTGGTCCGGGCGCGCGATATGAGTTTCGGGGCGGGGGATCGTTTGGCCAGTAGCACTCTCATAGCGGCGCAGTTGTAACTCCTGACAATGCTTTGGCCCCCAAGTATCGCTGGAGCCGAGCGCGTTAGTGATGACCCCGCGACGAGATGCCTCGAGCATCATTCCGTCTACGATTTTGTGGATTGGTGCCCCATCAGTAGTGATGCCGGCGGCGGAGAGACTCTCGAGAGCTGCCGCTTTGCCCCCTATCAGTTCCCCGCAGTTTTTTCTATAAAAAAACATCCCCCTAACAGGTAAAGGGGCCAGAATTGTCCGGTCTTCGACGATGCCGCAGCCCTTAACGCAATGCACTGGTCCCTGAAACGACACCATGTCGTTCGAGAAGTGAAATCGATCCCAGTCCACGAGAAACACATTGGCAGTCTGAGGACGGGCGAGTGCCTGTGCGATTCGAATACTGGTCTCACGGAGGTGATCCTGTGTTTCGATAACGACAATCGATGGTGTCTTGATCGCCCCCGCTCCGTGGCCAAAATCTTCGCGTCGGGAAGGCTGTATTTTCGTTTCCATCGCTATCTCCCCAGAAATATGTCGCTTTTGTTGATACACTTTTTAAGGACTCACAGCATCCGATATTTCAGTATCTAACCCGAAACCTCGGACTACTCTAGATAAGGTGCCGGGCAGATTCGTGTAATTTCATAGTGCGCCATGCTTCACCTGGTGGAAAGCCGAACGTTCGGCGAACGGAGCCACCGATCGGCGGATGATAGGTGCTCAAGGCGAACGGTGCCGCTCCAGGAGCGGGAAAGGACGCCGGTACGTTCGCGGAGCCTTCCGTTCTTGGTGCCAAAGCGGACGTCTACCACGAGATCGGGAACTTCGGCTCCGGGTCGAATTTACCCGTTCGCGGAATCGTCCGGAAACGCCCGCGTCGTCGAGGCCGCGTGCCGGCTTCTGCCGAAATATCCAGACTTCACCGCCGTGGTGGTCGGGTTCGTCTCCGTCGACAACCGGCTCTTTGTCGAAGGGCTCAAACAACGGATCGCGGCCGCGGGGCTTTCTGACCGCATCCGCTTCCTTGGCGAACTGCCGATCGAGGAAGCGCCGCTCTGGTACCAGCGCATCTCGATCTACGTCTTCGCCTCGCGCGTCGAGGGGTTCGGCCTCACGATGCTCGAGGCCATGGCCGCGCAGACTCTGGGAGGGCGAGGCGGCGCCCTAAGCGGAAGCCCGGTGCGTGGCCGCCGCCAACAGGCGCTTGAACGAGGCCGAGACCTGGTGGCGCAACATCGCGATGCGACGGTCTCCCTCTGACGTGACCCAGTTGAACTGGATGACGCGGCGTTCGCCAGAGAACGGCTTATGGCCATGCCAGGAATTGTCGGACCGCTTGAAAGCCAAAAGAGTGCCCGCGGCGGGGGGGACCTCCAGGATCGCATCATCCAGATCGTCGGCCGACCTCAACAGGCGCAGCCGCCCGCCTGAATGTTCCCATGCAGGATTCATGTAAATCAGGATCGTGATGATTTTGCTTTTCGTGTCGGTATGGATTCGTCCATCTTTGGCGCTGCAGTGGCCGCGGACAGTGATGGTATGAGGCAAGCCAGAGAGATCGAGATCGAACTTATCCTCGAAAGCTTTACGGAACGGATCGGACGCGAGTTCATCTAGGAACTCGCGGAACGCGGGTCCATATGACAATTGGTCGACAGGAAAGCTTCCGCTCTCGGCGATGCGGGGGTAATCGCGATTGATTTCCGCGCACGCTTCGGGCCGAACGAAACCGGGAACGATCATATACCGGAAAGGCTCGCTTGTGAGCGGAACGGCCTTGAAAGCATCAAGGTCGAGATAACGTAGCGTCATTCTGCGGTCTCTCGCGCCACCCTGTTCCCCTGCGGACGAATTAGCCTGCGCGTCACCGCCTGTCAAAATCGCAAAAATCATCAGTAAGCGTGCGCCTCTCTGGAGCGCCGCGCCAGATAGTCGATGAAGGGGCGCGCCGTGGGCGACGCGGGCCCGTCCCGGCGGTTCTACCCCTCCGGCGCGCCTCTTGCGGCTTCGGCGAGCGCGGCGACGAGGTAAGGCGCGAACGAGCGCCAGACCTCGACATGGAAGGCGGTCGCGCCGCGCCGCCACAGCGCGATCTCAGCCTTGTCGAAGATCGTCCGCGTCGCCATGCCGACGGGGAACGCCGACAGATGGAGATCGAGCGGACAGCCTGCGCTGAGGGCCCGCGCCGCGACCGGACCAGAAACAAGGAGGCCAATCTGGCGATGCGAGACGTCCACGAGGCTATGCGGCGCCGAAACGAGCGCCGCCTCGATTTCTGCGCCGAGCGAAGCGGAGTCCGCGCCCTCGGCGATCAAGAGCCACTCATCTGGCCCGAGCCAGAGAGCGGCGCGACGCTCGCGCTCGCCCCCAAGCCCGAGCCTTGCGGGCAATTCGGCCCCGAAGGCGGCCGAACAGGCGGCGCGCGCCGCCTCGCCGCCGCGAAAGACGAAGCGCGCGGCCGGGGGCGTCTCGGCGAGCGCAAACCTGTCCCCAGCCGGCAGAGCGAGCCGTTCGAGCGGCGAACGCAAAGCCACAGCTGCGTCAGGCATTAAGGCGCGTTCCCAGCTTGTCATAGAAGATCGGCGACGTGACCGAGACGCGGATGGGGCCCTTTGGCATCGGCACATGCAGCATCTCGCCAAAGCGCGATCGCCCAGTCGCGACCAGGGCGAGGGCGATCGAGCGCCCCAAGGTCTCGCTGCGATAAGACGAGGTCACATGGCCTAGCGCCGGCGCGGCGAGCGGCGGCGTCGCGCCTTCCGTCACCTGCGCGCCCTCTTCCAGAACCACGTTCGGATTCTCGGTCAGGAGGCCAACGAGCTGCTTCCGATTTTCGGCGATGATGTCAGGACGGCTCAGCGAGCGTTTGCCGACGAAGTCCTTTTTCGTCTTGCCGATCGCCCAGTCGAGGCCGAGATCGGCAAGTGTCACCGTGCCGTCCGTTTCCTGGCCGACGATCACGTAGCCCTTCTCGGCCCGCATCACGTGCATCGCCTCGGTGCCATAAGCGCAACCGCCGCGCTTCTCGAGTTCGCGCCAGACGGCCTCCCAGACGGGACGGCCGAAGCCTGCAGGGACATTGATCTCGTAGCCGAGTTCGCCGGTGAAGCTGACCCGCATCAGCCGCGTCGGGACGCCGCAAACCCGGGCGTCGCGGACGCTCATATGCGGGAAGGCCGCGTTGGCCAGATCGATGCCTTCCATGAGCGGGGCGATCGTCTCGCGCGCCTTGGGCCCCTGCACGGCGATCACCGCCCATTGTTCGCTCGTCGAGGTCAGCCAGACTTTGAGATCGGTGAACTCGGTCTGGAGATAGTCCTCCATATGAGCCAGCACCCGCGGCGCTCCGCCTGTCGTCGTCGTGACATGGAAGCGGTCCGGCGCGAGCCGGGCGATGACGCCGTCGTCCATCAGGAAGCCAGCCTCGCTCAGCATGAGACCGTAGCGGCAGCGCCCGGGCTCGAGCTTCATGAAGGCGTTGGCGTACATGCGCTCGAGAAAGGCCGCCGCATCCGGCCCGACGACCTCGATCTTGCCAAGAGTCGTCGCATCGAAGAGGCCGACCGCGGCGCGGGTCGTTCGGCATTCGCGCGCAACCGCCTCGTGCATCGACTCAGCCGGCTTCGGGAAGTACCAGGCCCGTTTCCAAAGGCCCACGTCCTCGAACGCTGCGCCGCGCTCCGCCGCCCAGTCGTGGATCGGGGTCCGGCGGATGGGATCGAAGAGATCGCCCCGGGCAGGACCGGCAAAGGCGCCGAAAGTCACCGGAGTATAGGGCGGACGGAAGGTCGTAAGCCCCACTTCGGGGATCGTCTTCTCCTGCGCCACGGCGGCGATGGCGAGCGCATTCATGTTCGAAAGCTTGCCCTGGTCGGTCGCCATACCGGTCGTGGTGTAGCGCTTGACGTGCTCGATCGAGCGCATGCCCTCCTGGACTGCGAGTTCGACGTCCTTGACGCAGACGTCGTTCTGGAAATCGACGAAGGCCTTGGCGTGGCGGTCGCCGAGAATATGGAGCGGGGCGCCGAGCATTCCGCCGTCGGCCTGCGGAGCGCCGTCGACGGCGTAGGGTCGCGCGTCCGGCGCGGCGAAGCCGGCCGCCGACGCAGCAGCCCGCCCCGCCGCGTCGCCTTCGGCGAGCGCTTTCGCGAGACCGAAAGTCGCATTGCAGGCGCCGGCGGAGCGTTCGCGCTGGGCGGAAGCGCCTGGTTTGAACACTTGCAGAGCCTCGTCGAAGACAAGCTTGCCGCGCGACTGCGAGAAGAGATGGACCGAGGGCGTCCAGCCGCCGGACATTAGAAGCGCGTCGCAGGAAATCGTCCGCATGCCGCCGGGATGCGCGGCGAGCCGCACGGCCTCAACGCGCCGGCGTCCGCGAACCTCGTGCATCGCGGCCTTCGTCGCCACGCGTATCCCGGCCGCCCTCGCGGTCCCCGGCCAAGGTCCCGAAGCCTCGTCGCGGAGATCCGCGATGAGTTCGACCTTGACGCCCGCCTCTTTGAGATCGATCGCCGCGCGATAAGCGCCGTCATGCGCGGTCACGACGACGGCGCGCTCCCCGACCTTGACGCCGTATTGATGGAGATAGCGCCGCGCTGCGTCGGCGAGCATCACGCCCGGCCGGTCGTTGTCGGCGAAGACGAGCGGCCGTTCGATGGCGCCGGTCGCGAGCACGACCTCGCGCGCCCGCATCTGCCAGAGCCGCTCGCGCGGCAGATCGGGATCGGCGATGAGCTCGGGCTCGCTGACGCCTTCGCACAGCGCCACGAAATTCTGCGCATAATAGCCAAAGACCTGAGTGCGCGGCATCAGCCGCACGTTCGGCCGGGTGCGAAGGGCCGCAAGCGCCTCCGCGAGCCAAACCCATGCGCGTTCGCCAGCGATCTGCGCATGGGTTTCGGCGAGGAGCGAGCCGCCCGGCGCCGGATTCTCGTCGCAGACGACGACGCGCGCGCCGCTCGCGCCTGCCGCCAGCGCAGCGGCAAGCCCCGCGGGTCCCGCCCCGACGATCATGACGTCGCAATGATCGAAGTAGCGGACGTAGCGGTCAGGGTCGGGTTCGCTCGGCGCAGCGCCGAGGCCGGCGGCCAGGCGGATCGCCGGCTCATAGACGCGCCTCCAGGCCCAGTTCTTGCCGAACCAGTCCGGGCCCATGAAAGTCTTGTAATAGAAGCCTGCGCCGATCAGCGGCGCGGCCAGGTCGTTGACTGCGCCGACATCGAAGGCGAGCGAGGGCCAGCGGTTCTGGCTCATGGCGACGAGCCCGTCGAACAGCCCGACCTGGGTTGCGCGCAGGTTCGGAGTGAAGCGGCCGGGGCCGCGCGCAACGCCGACGAGCGCGTTCGGCTCCTCCGCGCCGGCGCTCACGATCCCGCGCGGCCGGTGATATTTGTACGACCGTCCGACGAGACGAACACCATTGGCGAGCAGAGCGGACGCGAGCGTGTCGCCTTCGTAGCCGCCGTAAGCCACGCCGTCAAAGGTGAAAGAGACCGGGCGCGCACGGTCGAGCATCGCGCCGCCGGCGACCCGAAAAGCCTGGGTCATGCGCTGGACCCTTCGGCGCCGATCGGAGGCCGCGGCTCGCCTGCCCGGTACACAGCCAGGAACTTGTCGCTGACCGTGTCGCGCAAAACGTTGAAGAAGCGGCCGCAGCCTGAGACATGCCGCCAGCGCTCGGCCATGACGCCCTTCGGGTTTGAGCGAAAATAGAGGTACTCCGCCCAATCGGCGTCGCTGACGGCGCTCGGGTCGAGAGGCCGCGAAATGTGCGCTTCGCCCCCGTTGCGGAATTCGAGTTCCGGCCTTTCCATGCCGCAATAGGGACAGGGGATCAGCAGCATCGCGCGTCAAATCTTCGTTTTGATCGCCGCCGTGCGAGGATCGCCGGTGTTGGGCGTTCCTGCGGGCTCTATGAGCAAAAGCTCCGTTTCCTGTTCCGCGACGGGGCAGTGCTCCACCCCGCGGGGCACGACGTAAAGCTCGCCGGGTCCAAGAGTGACGGCGCCCTCGCGCATCTCGATCGTCAGGCGCCCGCTGAGCACAAGGAAGAAGTCGTCGGCTTCGGGATGCGAATGCCAGAGGAATCGCCCCTTCACCTTGACCACCATGACGTCATGGCCGTTGAAAGACGCAACGATTTTCGGCGACCACCGCTCGGCGACCAGCGAAAGCTTTCGGGCGAGGCTGACGGCTTCCGGCTTCATTTCAGGCGCCCCTCAATGCGCGACCGCGGCGGCGGCGGCCTCGTCGATGAGCCGTCCCGTGCGGAATCGCTCGAGCGTAAAAGGCGCCGCCAGCGGATGCGGTTCGCCGCGAGCGAGAGTATGGGCGAACACGTGCCCCGAGCCCGGCGTCGCCTTGAACCCTCCGGTGCCCCATCCGCAATTGACGAAGAGGCCCGGAACCGGGCTCAGGCCGATGATCGGCGAGCGGTCGGGCGTCACGTCGACGATCCCGCCCCAGTTACGCAGCATGCGAAGGCGTCGCACCGCTGGGAAAAGTTCGCAGACCGCCTCGAGCGTGTGGTTGGCGATGTGCAGGCCGCCCGTCTGCGAATAGGAGATGTAGGCGTCGGTGCCGGCGCCTATGACCATCTCGCCCTTGTCCGACTGCGACATATAGGCGTGGATCGTGTTCGACATGACGACGCAGGGCATCATCGGCTTCACCGGTTCGGAGACCAGCGCCTGCAGCGGGTAGCTTTCGAGGGGCATCCGCACGCCAGCCATAGCCATCACGACCGAACTGTGCCCGGCCGCGACGACGCCGATCCGCTTGGTCGCAATCGCCCCGCGCGTCGTCTCGACGCCGGCGACCGCGCCGGAGGCATCGCGGCGGATCGCGGTCACTTCGCAATTCTGGATGATGTCGACGCCGCGCGCCGAGGCGCCGCGCGCATATCCCCAGGCGACCGCGTCGTGCCGCGCGGCGCCGCCGCGCCGCTGCAGCGCGGCCCCGACGACCGGATAGCGGATGTCGCGCGCAATGTTGAGGATCGGACAGAAGGCCTTGGCATCCTCGGGGCTTAGCCATTCGTTGTCGACGCCCGCGAGCCGGTTGGCGTGGACGTGGCGCTTGCCAACCTGAACGTCATGGGTGTTATGCGCCAGCATCATCACGCCGCGGGGCGAATACATCACGTTGTAGTTGAGCTCCCGGGAGAGGCCCTCCCACATCTTCAGCGAGTACTCGTACAGCGCGGCCGATTCCTCCCAAAGATAGTTGGACCGCAGGATTGTCGTGTTGCGGCCGGTGTTGCCGCCGCCGAGCCAGCCCTTCTCAAGCACGGCGATCTTCGTCAGCCCATGCTCCTTGGCCAGGTAATATCCGGTCGCGAGCCCATGCCCGCCGGCCCCGACGATGATCGCGTCGTAAGAACCCTTCGGTTCGGGACTGCGCCACTGCTCCGGCCAGCCCCGATTTTGCGCCAGCGCCTGCCGCGCCAGGTTGAAAAACGAAAACCGCACTGGACGCGCGCGCCCCTGAATTGCAAATGAAGGCGGACGATTGCCCTTTCCGGCTTACGATTGCGAGCACAATTTCGCGGGGCTTCGGGAAGTTTTCCGGATATGGCGCACGGCGGGGCAATGGCGCAAGGCGGGGCAATGCGGCCTTTGCCTGACCGATCGAGACAAGACCGTGGAGCTCTCGTTGGTTAATAAGCCGACCTTAATTAAGTCTTTGCCTTGCGACGATCTTGTCGTTGACAGGATTGGCGGGCATAATCCATGTTGCAATGCATATAAGACAATGTGACAGAACCTTGACATCACGCTGCGTCAGCGCAATTTATCGGTCCAAACGAAGAAAGACTTGATCACGACCAAGCAAGGACATGCTGAGGACAAATTTCTTCACCAAAAGTGGGGAAGCTCTGGCGGGAATGGTCTCATGCCAGTTGCGGGAGGGTTGCCGATGATCGTGCGCGAGATCGTGCTCACTTGCTCCAATCCTCATGTCGCCCGCGCGGCCGTTGCGTCGATCGGTGGCGATTTCGCGCGGCGGTTCTCGCGCGACGCAGCCAGCCGGAACCTGTCGAGCGGGCTCCTCGCCTCGCATCTCGTGCGCCATTTCGCCCGGCGCGCCGGCGACACCGATTGGGAAGGCGTAGACGAGGCGACACGGGGCGCCGACCAGCCGATTCTTTCGGGCTTGCGTTACATCCTGGAGCGCGGGCTCGAGCTTCTCGAGGATGGCAGGCAACCTCGGGAAGGCTGGATCCCGCCTCGGCCATCGCTCTCCTGCGGAGACGCGTGGCGCAACTGCGCCTGACGGCCCTTGTCCAAGCCCCGGGCGCGGCGCATGCTGAGCGCCCATGTATCTGGGGCTCGACTGCGGAACATCGGGACTCAAAGCCCTGCTGACGGACGACAGCGGGGCGCCAGTCGCGAGCGCGACGCGCGCCTATTCGCCCGACCGTCCCGAACCAGGCTGGTCAGAACAGGACCCGGACGTTTGGCGCGCCGCAATGGCCGGCGCGATCGCCGATCTGCATGGGTCGGCCAGCCGGCCGCTCGGCGCGCTGAAGGCGATCGGCTTTTCCGGCCAAATGCACGGCGCCGTCGTGCTCGACCGGTTCGATCGGCCGGTTCGCCCGGCGATCCTGCACAATGACGGACGCGCGATCGCGGAGGCCGCGGAACTCGCGCGCGATCATGACGCTCTGGCGGGGATCGTCGGGGTGAAGCCGATGCCCGGTTTCACCGGGCCAAAGCTCCTCTGGCTGAAGAAGCATGAACCGGACAAATGGCGCCGGATCGACTGCCTGCTTGCGCCGAAAGACTATCTCCGACTCGCGCTCTGTGGCGAACGCGGCACCGACATGAGCGACGCCGCCGGGACCTGGATGCTCGACGAGGCGGCGCGAGCGTGGTCTGGCGAGGCGGTCGCCGCCTGCGGCGCCGAGCGCTCCTGGACGCCGCCGCTGTACGAAGGGTCGGCCCCAGTCGGCGCCATTCGACCCGGCGTCGCGGAGGATCTCGGCCTGCCGCAGGGCGTCCTGATCGCGGCCGGCGGCGGCGACGCGGCGGCGGGCGCGGTCGGCTTGGGGAAAATCGCTCCCGGCGAGGCCTTCATATCGCTTGGAACAGCGATGCAGCTCATTGTCGCAACGGACCGCTATCTCAGCGCTCCGCAGAGGCTCGTCCACAGTTTCGCGCACGCGCTTCCCAACCGCTGGTACGCGATGGCCGCGATGCTCAACGGGGCCGGCGCGCTCGCCTTCGCCGCGCGAGTGCTCGGCAAAACGCCCGATGTGCTCGAGCGCGAGGCCGCCGATGGCTATCGGGGCCCTGGCGGCCTCGTGTTCCTCCCCTATCTCTCCGGCGAGCGCACGCCGCTCGACGACCCTAGTGCGCGGGGCGTTCTTTTCGGCATGAGCGAGATGACATCGCCCGCTGGTGTCGGGCGTGCGGTCATGGAGGGCGTCGCGTTGACTCTGGCCGACGCGCGCGACTGCCTTGAAGCAGCGGGCGCGAAAATCGAACGTGTCGGCCTCACCGGCGGCGGCGCGAAAAGCGCATTGTGGGCGCGCATGATCGCCGCCGCCACCGGCTTTACCGTCGTGCGGATGAGCGGCGGCGAATCCGGGCCAGCGCTTGGCGCCGCGCGCCTTGCGCGCATGGCCGCGACACGAGAAAGGGCCGAGGCGGTGTGCACGCCGCCCGAGATAGCCGACGTAACCGACCCCGAGCCGGCGCTGACGGACATGTTCGCCGCCCAGCGTCAGAGGTTCACGGCGCTTTACCAGGCCGTGAAGGCTGAGTTCCGACGGTAGTCGTCGGCCGGATGCAGGACCGCCGGCGCTCGCAATGATCGAGACAGCGCGCCGGGCGCGTTCACTGGGGCTGCGCCGCCGTGTCCGCGGCCGGCTGAGTCTCTTCCCTATCGCCGATCACGCGGATGGTCGGTGCGGACCACGGTCCCCCGATGTCGAAGCTTAGATGGGCGGCCTCAGGCGATTCCTGGCCGGCCGCGCCGACCTGCATGACGTTGGCGCGCAGATCCCAGGCTTGAGTCGGAAGGTCGATTTGGCCTTGCAGGTTCGCCGCGACGCCATGGGCCCCGAGCTCGCCGTTGACGATGTGGATGATGCCGCGGCCAAGCGCGACCTCGAACGCGAGCGTGTCGAACGAAGTACCGCCAATTCGCATGTCGCGGGCGACGTCGATCGGCCGCCGCTGGCTCCTGCGCAAGGCCTCCTCCAGTTTGAATCCGGAAACCGCGCCCTGCTCCAGCCTCAGCGAGGCCGAGCCGCCTAGCCCTGCGACCGCCGCGATCGGAGAGCGCCCGGTCGTTTCGAGGGTGAATTCGAGCGTTCCCTGCCCCGTCACCGCAGGCCAGCCGAAATCGGAGAAAGCCGCGCCGAAATCGGCGGCGGCAAGCTTTGCACGCGCGCGGACGTTGAGGTCCTCCTCCTCGCACACGACCCGCGTCTCCCCTCGAAGCCGTCCGCCGTAGGCCGTTGCATCGACCAGGCTCGCGGTCAGAACGCCATCCTTGAGGCTCACCGATCCGGCTGCGTTGGCTAGCTCACGGCCATAGACATCGAGATGTCCGGCGGAGAGGCGCAAGTCGAGATCGAAGGCGCGCGGAGGCGCGATGGCAAAGGGCCTGACGCTCCAGCGCCCGTCTCGATCAATCAGGGGCGGGGCCGGTCCGATCAGCGGCGCGATCGCCAGCCGGTCGGCGTCAAACGAACCGGAGACGACGGGTCGGCCGTTGACGTCCGCGGTATGCAGCGCGCCTTGGAGCGTCTGCCGAGCGCTCGTAACGCTGGCCTCGGCAAGCGTCGCTTCGTTGGCGGTCGCCTTGAGCTTGGCGGCGATGACGACATCGTCGGCGGCGAGAAAGGTCGGCGGCGCGCGGCCGAGGAGGCGGGCCAAGGCTTTGATCGACGGGACCGAAGCGGAGACTTCGCCCTCGAGATTCGGCGCTCCGCCCCCGGCAAGGGCCCCGCTGAAAGACAGGGTGGCGATCGGAGAGACAAGCAATGCTTCGAGCGCGCTGGGCTCGCCGCGCTCCACGCGCTCGAGATTGTCCAGCGAGCCTGAGATCGCGATCGGCGCGTCGCGCCAGATCGCCGACAGATTGACGCGTATCTTGTCGGCCCGGGCGAACCCGTCGACCCGGCCCTGGACGTTCTCGAGCACCGTGTCAAGCCTGCGGCTCTTGCTGACAATGCGCAGCACCCCGTTTGTCAAGCCAATCCCCGCGAGCCCCGCTAAGGCGCCCGAAGCGTCCGCATCGGCCGCCCTGGCGTCCTTAACCGCCAATGGGGGCCGATCGAGATCTAGCGTCATGATCGGCGTGACCAGGACGGCCCGGACCGGCGTCAGGCGTCCCTTGATGAGTTCGCCGACAGACAGATCGAGACGCGCCTCGGGCGCCGAAACCAGGTTCGCGCCGACCGCGTCGTTGAGCCGCGCGTCGACGATCCGCAGGCTCGGCCAGGGGAGCGCGTGGAAAGTCGCTGCGGCCGGCGCGCTCCAGCGCATCCGCGCAGACGCGTCGAACGCCGCATTGAGGTTGTTGGCGACCTGTTTTGCCGTCAAGGGCCAGGGGGCAAATCCCACTGCGGCCGCCACGGCAGCTGTCGCGACGACAACGCCCGCCCATGCAGCCGCCCGACGCATTCTCGTTCGTCTCCGTCCGCGCCCCCGAGGCCGGCCTCGCGCTTCCCGCGGCGCTTATACCGCCGAACGGAAGATAACCGAAAATCGCGCCTCGGGTCAGCGGAGGCAGAGGCCCACGCTGGCCAGAACCGGAAAGGCCACGCTTGCCGCCGCGAGCGCCATGATGGCGAGGCCGACCCAGACGCGCGCCGTCCGGGCCCCGGCGAGACGACGGAAGCTGGAGATCCCGAGCGCGACCGCGGTCACCGAAGGCAGCGTGCCAAGCCCGAAGCCCGCCATCACCGCCCCGCCCCTGACCGCGCTTCCTGACAGCATGGCGTAGAACAACGCGCCGTAGACCATGCCGCAGGGCAGGAATCCCCAGAGCAAACCGGAGGCGAACGCGCCTGTTCCGCCCGCAAACGCGGGCACGGGCGAAAATCTCAGACTTTCGGCGATAGGCGCTGCGAACCGATCGACAACGACCAGCGCGGGCGCGAAGCCGGCCACCGAAAGTCCGATC
This sequence comes from Hyphomicrobiales bacterium, assembly GCA_019237205.1. GTDB lineage: Bacteria > Pseudomonadota > Alphaproteobacteria > Rhizobiales > Beijerinckiaceae > Roseiarcus. The sequence goes on along the minus strand of JAFAHO010000419.1, from coordinate 28,727 downwards.
CAGCCAAGCGCGACCGCGGCCGCCCAACGCATGACGAGATACGCCATCGCGTGATCGTAGGCCCCATAGAAGGCCGATCCGACCCCGCCAAGAACCGCACCGCCCGCGACATACATCAACACACGTCCCGCCTGCGCGGCAAGAAGCGTGCGCGCCCGTTCCGCCGTCGCCTCGCCCGGGGAGAAAGCGAACATCAGGCTCGAGGCGATGGCGCCGCACATGCCCCCACAGTGCAAGCTGCTCGCCAGTCCCATCAGCAGCCCGCCGAGAAACGTCAGGCTATCGGGCGCCATACGCGGGGGAGCTCCTTTTGCGGCAACATCGACCATCCCTAGTCCCGATCGGTTCGGCGCGCAATCGACCCCGCGCGTCCTGGGACATAGGGCCGCATTCTGGCCGGGAGCGTCGCCTACATCGATGACAAAGAGTGATGCGCCGCGCCGGATGACTACCTGTGCATCACTCCGGCCAGCAGTTTCGGCAAGTCCCCGATATGCTCGACGACAAAATCGGCGTGCGGCTCGAGCGTCCCCCGCTCGGCAGGTCCCGACAGAACCGCGACCGCGATCGCACCGGCGGCCCTCGCGCACTCGAGATCGTGCCGCGAGTCGCCCACCATGACAATCTGGGACGTTTCCGCGTTGAGAAAGCGGGCGAACGCCAGGACCATCCCTGGATCCGGTTTCCCGCCATGTCCGGAATCATAACCTGCGACGAATTCGACATGGTCAACGACGCCGAGCGCCTCGATCTGTCGCCGGGCGCTTTGCTCGGAATCATTTGTTGCGACGCCGAGCCTCAGGCCCATCGCGCGCAGCGCCGCGAACACCGCTGCAGGTTCGCCGATCGGCGTGAGCGCTTTCAACGACTCGACGGCCGAAAGCAAATCGATTTCTCGTTTGAGCGTCTCGAGGTCGCTGCGTCCGAGCGCTTCCGCCCAGCGTCCTCCGTAGTCAGCGGTCGAACCGGCGACCAGCGGCGACGTTATGAGGAAGCGCCTGCGCTCGAGGGAGAAATGGAGCGCGTCGGCCTGTGCTTGGACCCGAGCGGCGTCCCCTCCCGCGAGGGCGTGGATCATCGCGTGAATAGCCGGACCCCATGTCAGATCAAAATCGATGAGGGTGCCATCTTTGTCGAACAGGACCCCGACAAGCGGGGTCGAAGGACCTCGATTCACAATAGGTCTCCGGGTGCGCCGCTGGCCGATCCTCGGCGGGTCGCACCCGGAACTCGAGGGGGCCGGCTTTGGTCATTTATTCGCTGTTAACGGATTTCACCCAGATTGTGGGGGAGGCGCAAGAAAGGCGTCAGACCTTCGAAAGAGGGCAACAGGCTATGCGCGACGATTTCGACGCGATCCCCGAGGCGGAACCCCAGCGAGAAGGCGGCGGATGCCTACTCGTTCGCATCTATCACGACATCGGCCTCGCAGCAGTAGCCGACGCCCTCAATCTGCTTACTGAGGAGTTCGATGCGGACTTGAACCTCTCGCTTGAGCGGGGAGAATTCTATTTGCTTCCGGCGGACCCATCGCTTGCGCGAGGCGAGATGGCCGCCTAAGTTCGTGATGTGTTATGCGCTGTTACAGGCTGCCGCCGACCCGCAATCGGGACTAGGGGGCGCACATCAGCGCGCAACTGCGCCGGCCCGGGCATGAAGGCGGCGCCTCTCGCACGCTCGCGGAGCGACGGGCTTCCGTCAACGACCAATTTTCGATCCGTAGAACAGGACGTGCGGATCCGAATCGACCGTCGCCGAGAGCGCGCCGCTCCCAATCTTGCGCCGCGTCAGAAAGCGCGGCCTCCGCGATGTCACGGACCGACCTCGCCGGCGCGGGGCCGGACGGCGACGAGCGATGTCCACGCAGTCGACATTCACCTCGACGTCCACGGCTTCGGTTCGGCCGACGAGAGCCGGGAGGCGGAAGAAACGAATCCATTCTCGCCACTGGCGTTCGACTTCGGCCCGATCCTCGCCTGCAGCGAGCGACACCGAAAGATCGGGATCGCGATGCAGGAGCATCGCTTCATAGCGGAAGCGCCCGGCCTCAAGCCCAGTGACGCGCAAACTCACGCCCCGATAGGCGCTTGACGCAACCCGGATCGACATGGATACGCCGGCGACCGCGCGGCGGATGGTAACGGAGTCGTGGGCGACGTCCACCACCCGCCGGCGATTGTCAGATCTCGAATCGAAGGCGTCGAACCGCGTCCATTGCCCAGCTTTCGACGCCGCCATCACGACCTGCTCCCCGCATTGTCCGACCATGCGGGAACGATGGACCGGGTCGGCTGCCCGGGCTCCTAAAGAGATCGCTCAAATCCTACGGACCGGGCAGTCTCTCAGAGTTCGCCAGCGCTTTGGCGAGCAAAGACTCAAAGAAAAAGCTCAACTTTTAACCGTCGGCAAGGCTGCATTTGAATTTCGACGCCGGCCGCTCGGCGCAGTAGACGTCCGTCCGTCATACCATTGGCGCCTCGCCGCCGTTCTTATCGGCTTCGACCTCCTCATCCCTGCGCGCACGGCGGCGTTCGCGCGTGCGACGGCGCGCGTCGAAGGCGGCGCGCGCGATCGCCCTCAATGGGGAAGCCAGTTCGTTCAGGCGATCGACACCGGCGACCGCGCGCTCGCCGCGGGTCAGTTCGCGATCGAGTTCGGCCATCGTCTTCGAAAGGCCCGGATCATCGTCCTCGAGCCAAACGCCGACGATCCGCGCCCAGGCGAACGCCAGGCCCTGGAGCTTGATCGCGCCTGCCGCGCCGCCTTCAATTTCAATGCCCGCCGCTTCGAGCATGAATCGCATCGAGCCCATGACGACCTGATTGATCGCGAACGCGGATGAGGGGTCTCGCTTCAGCCAGGCGGTCGCTTCGCGCAGGCCCTCGCGATACGGACCCATCGCCTCCAGGCGGCGCATCAGGACATCGAAGAGCCGCTCGCGGGGACTCTCATCGGCGAGGTCCTCGCTGTCCTGCGCCAGAACGACGCGATCGATGCGGCGGGAGAAGCCGGCCAGGACCGCGCCCTTGGACGGAAAGGCGTCACGAAAATCCGCGAGCGAGACGCCGGCCATCTTGCAGATATCGCGGATCGTAATGTCCTCGAAGCGATGCTCGCTCGCGAGCTCCATCAGCGCATCGACGATCTTGCCGCGCGGATCGGCGGGTTTCGCCTCGCTCTTCACTCTGGTCGCCATGGGGCGCTCCTCGGTACATCGGTGGTCAATGGTATCCGCTGGCCAGCCGCTCGCCAAGCTTCACGGCGATCGGGCCTCGCGATCGTCCCTTCACGATCGTGCGCCGACGGGCGGTTCCAAGGCCAGGCGCACCTCGCGCCCACATATCGTTCCCCGCCCAGACGACCCAAGCCCGCGCCGCGCGCTCGATCGCAGCGGTCTACCCCGCCATTTCCACGGCGCGCGCGCGCGCCGCGGCCGCTGCGCGCTCCATCAGACTGTCGAGGCCGCCCTCCCCCTGAAGCACGGCGAGCGCCGCGGCTGTGGCGCCGCCGGGCGAAGTGACGTTCTGGCGCAGGGTCGCGGGCGACGTGGCGCTTTCGCGCCGCATCAATTCGCCGGACCCTTCGACCGTTCCGCGCGCCAAGCTCATCGCGAGTTCCGCCGGGAGGCCGAGCTTTTCGGCCGCCGCCGCCAACGCCTCCGTCAGGGCGAACACGTAGGCCGGCCCGCTTCCCGAGATCGCCGTCACCGCGTCGATCGCGCCCTCGTCGTCGAGCCAATGGAACGCGCCGACCACGCCAAAGAGACGCTCGCTCCACCGCCGCTGCTCTGCGGTCACCTCCGGACTGGCGAAGGCCGCGGTCACGCCCCGCCCGATCGCGGCGGGCGTGTTGGGCATTGCGCGTACGATTGCCCTCGCCTCCGGCAAGCGCGCCTTCAGATTGACGATCGTCTTGCCCGCGAGGATCGACAGGACAAGCGTCCGCTTATCGGCAAGGGTCGCGATCTTCGAAGCCGCCGAGTCCAGGCTCTGTGGCTTCACCGCGAGCACGAGCACGTCGGGGGGCGCGGATTTCCGCGGGTTCAGCGCGAAGCCGCGCGAGGCCGCAAGCGAGACGATCTCATTGGACGGATTGGGCTCGAGGATCGTCAGAGACGAGGGCGCGAGTCCGCCCTCGAGCCAGCCCAGCGCCATCGCGCCGCCCATCTTGCCCGCGCCGACTAGAATGAGCCGCATGGGCCATTGCGTCATTCGCGTCACCCCTCGGCGCGGACCTACCGGAGCAATTTGCCGCGCCATCGCATTTTTGGATGACGGTCCGACGCCTCCGCGGCCTAAAAGGGCTTAGCGGCTTCCGTCGGGCCAAAAAAGGGAAAAGTGTGGCAAATTTGGACTGGCGAACTGAACCGTATTTAGCTAAGGCCGGTCGAGGGCTCCAGCACGGTAACTTTCGTTAAACCGTCAAGTTTTATGGTAACGGAATTCTTACCGGTCGAGCCGAGTGGGGTGGGGCATGAAGACGAACTGGTGGTTTCTGGCGATTGCCTTGATCGTGAGCGCGTTGGCGAGCGGTTGCGAACCAGTCATCCAATCGGGCGTGCCCGATCCAAAGCTTACCGACCGCGACAAGCAGATGTTTGCGCTCGCCGAGCCCGACGAGTGGCGCATCCCCGACGTCCGCTACAAGATCGAATATCAGACCAATGAACCGCCAGGCACGATCATCGTCGATACCGGCTCGAACTTTCTCTATTACGTTCTGCCTCACGGCCAAGCGATCAAATACCGGATCGCGAGCGGCGCCGAATACATGGGTTGGACCGGCCGGGCAACGGTCGGCGTAATGAAAGAATGGCCGACCTGGATGCCGACCGCCTCGATCATGGAGCGCTGGCCGGAGTTCAAAGTTTATCTCCAGCACGGGCCTCTAGAGGGCCGGTGGGACAATCCGCTCGGCGCCCGCGCGCTCTATCTCTTCCAAGGCAACCGCGACACGCTCATTCGCATTCACGGCACTAACGAGCCCTCCGAGATTGGCCAGCATGTGTCTTCAGGCTGCATCCGCATGCGCAACATGGACGCGATCGATCTTTACTATCGCGTCCACGTCGGCACGCCGGTGGTGGTGGTGAACTAGGCTGCCTTCTCCGCTCGGACGCCAAGCGGCTAGGACCAAAGCTTGACGTTCAGATTGTAAGGATTGTACGTATACTGTCGCTCTTCGCGGCAGGGAAGATGACGTCCAAAACAACCGAGGCCGGCCCCGCGTAGCCTCGATCGGCGGTATAGACGGCGTTCACTCCGGATGTCGGGTGGAAGTTGCAGTGGCGCCGGTGATTGGCCTGGACGAAGTTCGTCTATCCTTCGCCAGGGCGCGCGCTGACTTGGCCGTGCCCGGCCGTCTTCGCGACGTGCACCGCCGCCGCGCCAGCCGGCGAGCAATCCGGATTGAGACGTGCAAAATGGCCGAGGCGCGGCGGAGTCCCTGCGACGGCGGCGGGCGAAAGAGCTTCAATGCCGGTCGTCTGACATCCAGATAACGGGATGGCTACACCGAAGAGCCGAGGCGGCAAGAGGTAGACGCCCGCGTCTCACCGGAACGGCGGTTCGTCGAAGCTGCGCAGCTTGCGGGAGTGGAGCGAGGCGTCGATGCTTTGCAGAAGGCCGATCGCGGCGAGGCCGATCTGCAGATGCTCCGCGATCGCGCGCTCATAAAAGGCGTTGGCGGCGCCGGGCAGCTTGATCTCGCCATGCAGGGGCTTGTCGGAGACGCAGAGCAGCGTGCCGTACGGCACGCGCATGCGAAAGCCCTGGGTCGCAACCGTCGCCGACTCCATGTCGACCGCGATCGCGCGCGAAATGTTGATGAGCCGGCGCTCTTTCGACCAGCGTAGCTCCCAGTTGCGATCGTCATTGGTGACCACTGTGCCGGTGCGCAGCCGCCGCTTCAGCGCCTCGCCACGGTCGCCCGTTACCTTGGCTACCGCCTCCTGCAGCGCGACCTGCACCTCGGCGATGGCCGGGATCGGCATCATCAGCGGCACCGCGTCGTCGAGAATATTGTCGCGCCGCAGATAGGCGTGGGCCAGCACGTAGTCGCCAATGAGCTGCGACTGACGCAGGCCGGCGCAATGGCCGACCATCAGCCAGCAATGCGGGCGGAGCACGGCGAGATGATCGGTGATGTTTTTGGCGTTCGCCGGCCCTACGCCGATGTTAACCAGACTGACCCCGCGTCCATCGGAGCGCACGATGTGATAGGCGGGCATCTGGAAGCGGTGCCAGGCCACTGCCGTTGCGCGCGCCTCCGCCTCTTGCCGCGACAGGGACCGGTCGATGACGACATTCCCCGGCAGAATGACCTTTTCCACGCCCTCGCCGGAATGAAGCTGCTTCAAGCCCCACTGAAAAAACTGGTCGACGTATCGGTGATAGTTGGTCAACAGCACCCAGGGCTGCATCGCCCGCCAGTCTGAGCCGGTATAGTGCACGAGCCGACGCAGCGAGTAGTCGACTCGCGGCGCGTCGAAGAGGGCCAGCGGGCGCTCGTCTCCATGAACGAACTCGCCGTCCGCGGTCTCGTCGCCAACCGTAGCGAGCGATGGGGAAGGAAAATAGCGTGCAAGCCCCGCAGCGTCCGCGCCGCCGCGGGTCAGCTCATCGCCGCTCTCGATCACGTAGGGATAAGGAATTTCCTGTGCGCCCACGCCGACTTCGATCGATGCGCCGTATTCCGAAACGAGCGGCTCGAGCTGCTCGAGCAAATAGGCGCGGAACTCCTGCGGCTGCGTGACTGTCGTCGTATAGACGCCAGCCTCGCTGAACTTCGCATAGGCGCGCGCGTTGGGCGGCGCCGCGCCGTTCGGCTTGTAAGTCAGCCGGAGCTCCGGATAGCGGAACAGCGAGCGGGTCGCAGCCGAGGGCGGCTCGCCCTCATTCAGGAAACGCTCCACGGCTCCCCGCAGCGCCTGCGTCGCCCGGTCGTAGAGCTGCGCAAGACGATCGACAGCCTCGTTCGGCGTCTTAACCGGCTCGAATAAACCTCTCACGGTCTCGCTTGATGGACTCGACGCCACGACGCTTCTTTCCCTTGAATTGCGGCCGTCCCGGGACGAGGCTTCTCAGGCCGTTGCGGCGATGCAGGCGATTTCGGCAGCGTGGGCGCCCATGCTCTTGCCTTTCGCCTGGTCGGCAGGTCCCGGTCAGGCTGGAGACACGCCCGGCACGGCGCCGAGGAAGTCGCGCTTGCCGATCTCGACGCCGCTGGAGCGAAGAATGTCGTAAGCCGTCGTCAGGTGGAAATAGAAATTGGGCAGGGCGAAATGCATGAAATAGTTCGCCCCTTGCGATTTCAGCCTGGTGTTAGGACCGATCGGAATTACGACCTCGCGGTCCACGCCGGCGTCGACCGCCTTCGCGTCGATCGTCTTCAGATGGCCGAGCGTCGCCTCGACGCGCGCGCGCAGTTCGGCGAACGTCGTCTCGTTGTCTTCGATGCGCGGCGGCTGGACTCCGGCAAGCCGGAAAGAGCTGTTCTTCGCGTGATCGCAAAACGTCTGGACCTGGCGGGTCAGCGGAAACATGTCGGGGGCGAGCCGGATCGAGAGATAGTTTGTCGGATCGAATTTGCGCGCCTGAGCGTGCGCCTCCGCCTTGTCGAGGATCCCGAGAAACGCCACAAGCGAGCGCTCGAAGACCGGCACGCTGGATTGATAGAGCGAAAAGGACATGGGGCCTCATTTTCCTCCCGAAACCATCGCGCCGCGGCGCGGGGGGCCATGCATGCACGACATTTGTGACGATATCAACTTGGGCTCGGCGCCGCTGATCCGGACCCACGGCCTGGCTCGAGAAAGGGCGTGACGACCGCCTGCGTCTCTTTGCTCGTCACCACCGGCACAATCTCGAACGTCATCCCTAACCCTCGCCATTCGAGCGCCCATTGCTGGATGAGCCGCAGGTCGTCGCAGCGCATCAGTTGAAAGCAGCGGGAGAAATTCGCCTCGACCCAGCTGTCGATAAAGTCGAGCCCTGCCGGAAGCGAACGTCCTTCGCGGCTGAGACGCTGATAGACCGGCAGCATGTCGCCGTCGCGAAACCGCTCGATGACCATGAACAGCATCGCCTCGCCCTCCGGATGGGTCGCGCTTGATCGGCCTGGCTCATGCCCTCGGCGCGGGCGCCTGCCCCTCGGCTTGCGGCAGGCTCGGGTCGAAGCAGGCCCATGGTGGAGCCGACTTCGTCCAAATGACGGCCGAAGGTCTCGCGAGGCTCGGATCATCGAGCGCGCCTGCGCGCACGATGATCTGATGCGGACGCGGCTCGGCCTCGCTGAAGAGAGGGGTCCCGCACACCGCGCAGAAGCGCCGGTGCATAGTCGAGCCGCTGTCGGCGCGGCTCACGTAATCGCTCAAGGGGCCGGCGACGGTCAGGGCGTCCCTGCTGAAGATCGCATTGACCGTCCCGCTTCCGGCTCCGAGATACTGGCAGACGCGGCACCAGCAGTGACGCGCGCCGAGCGGCGCGTCGGCCTCGATTGTGAACCGGACCGCTCCGCAAAGACATCCGCCTGTGATCGCCATCGCCGCTGCTCGAATTGGAATTCGTCCCGAGGATAGGCGGACTTGAATATCCCCGCCAGCGGACGCCTGTTGCCTACGGGACCGGGTTGTCCTAGAAGTGCTGGCAGAAGAGGGACTTTTTTGCGTGGCCGGAAGCGGCCGGCGCGCAAAGTAGCTTGGATTCAGTTAACGCGCATGGCGCAGGCTCCAGTTCCAGACGGCGTCATTCGCCGCAAGCTCGAGGCGGCGGGGGTGCGGCCAACGCGACAGCGGGTCGACCTTAGCCGGACTATCTTTGGCGCGGGCGACCGGCACTTCACGGCGGAGATGATCTATCAGGAGACGCGGTCGATCCGCTTCGCCCCGACACTCGGCACGATCTACAACACGCTCAACGAATTCGCGCGCTGCGGACTCTTGCGGGAAATCGCGATCTACGACGCCAAGCTCTGGTACGACACCAAGACCGGACCCCACTTCCATTTCTATAGCGAGGATACGGAAGAACTGTCCGACATCCTCGACGAGTGGCTGCCGCGTATTGATATCCCCGCCCCCGAAGGCACGCGCATCACGGCCATCGACATCATCGTCCGGCTGAAGAAGGCCTAAGACCCGTCACCCGCGCCTCCGATTGACCTGCGCACTTTTGGCCGCGATTGAGGCTTTTCAGAAGGTTAGTGGCGCTTATCGCGTTGGCTATTGGTCACGAATTTCGGAACATGTGAGAGATTTGCCGGCAGCTCTTAAAGCGTCATGGCCGGGCTTGTCCCGGCCATCCACGTGGTTCGGCGAATCGAGCGCAGGCGAGCAACCAGCGGATGCGAAAAACCTTGCGTCTGCAAGCTTTTGCAGCGCACCGCGCCAATACGCGCCAATACCAGTCCCGTCTTTGCGGCAGCGCGGCGTGGATGGCCGGGACAAGCCCGGCCATGACCACAAGGGCTCAAAGGGGCAACCGGCAAAGACCTAACCAACAACCAACGCGATAAGCGCCTTAGGCGTCTTTTTTCTGTCCCTTTGTCCCCTTTTGCGGCCTCCCACGCCATTTTGCATGACCGTATTAAGCGATTTCAAAGGCTTGCGGCCTCTTTCGCATTCACCGGGATCCCTCGCCTGTCGACGCCGCTCTCCGGCGTTGGCGGCCGCAACCTTCCGGAAAAGTAAAACACGGATTCCTTGATTTGGCAAGGGAATGTCGATTTTCCAGTAAAACAGAAGAAGCGCGTTGTAGGCCGCCCCGGCAGGGCCATCACCCCCACAAGCCCGCGACGCCGGAATAGACGCCAAAGACGACCGTCGCCAGGATGATCGCGCCCGAGATGGCCGCGTAGGCCCCTTTCAGCCGGTAAGGCTCAGGCAGGCGGCGCGCGAGCAGATAGAGGAAGCCGAGCACGATCGGCAGCAGAAGCGCGTTCATCACCTGCACGCCGACCGCGAGCGAAACGAGGTTCATGCCCGATCCGACGACGAGCGCGCAGACGACGAGCGCGATCGCGTAGAAGCCATAGAACCAGGGCGCTTCGCGCGGCTCGTCCTCGAGCTTGTGCTTGGCCCCGAGCACTTCGGCGAGCGTACGCGCGGCGGTCAGCGTCACCACGATCGCAGCCACCAGCGCCGCCCCCGCCATGCCGAGGCCGAACAAGAGCTTGCCGGCGAAGTCACCGAGGAACGGCGTGATCGCGCCGACAATCTCCTCAACCGTGTCGAGCGCGCGGTCGCCGCCTTCCTTGCCGAGCGTCGCCGCAACCGCAACGAGCACGGCGGCCATGACGAGCTGGGTGGCGACGGCGCCGATCGCGGTGTCGAGCCGAGCGGAAGGCAGGTCCGCGGTCGTCAAGCCCTTCTCGGCGACCGAGGACCGCTGGAAGAACACCATCCAGGGCATAATCACCGCGCCGATGTTGGCCGAGGCGAGCAGCAGATATTTGGGATCGGTGATCGGGATCGTCAGCGCGCCCGAGCCCACTTCATCCATGCCGGGATGGGCGAGAACGGCGACGACGAGAAACACCAGCTCTAAAGCGCCCACGACGATCGCGATGCGCTCGACCGTCAAGTACCCGTGCATGAGCGCCATCGCCATGAGCGCCGCCACGACCAGCGTGAGCGTGAGCGGCGGCGAGACGCCCATGAGGTTGCCGACGCCCGCGAGACCCGCGAATTCGGTCAAGAGCGCGCCGAGGCAGGTGACGATCAGCGTCGCCACCGAGAGCCACGCCCAGCCGCGGCCAAACTGTTGCTTGATGAGTTCCGCATGGCCCTTGCCGGTCACGGCGCCGAGGCGGACGGTCAGCTCCTGCACGATGTAGAGAATGGGGATCAGGATGAACTGCAGGAGCAAGAGGCTATAGCCCCATTGGGCGCCGCTCTGCGCCGCTGTGATCACGCTGCCCGCGTCGGTGTCGGCAAGCATCACAACGATGCCGGGGCCGGCGACCGCGAGGAAGCGGCGCCAGCGGAAGGCGGACGGAGCAAGAGCGTCGACGGACATGGAGTCGAGACCTGGCGCGTACGAGGAGAACCATCTCCATGGGTGTACGCGCCCGTCCCACGATGCAAGCCGCGCGCCCAAAAATCGGAATTATTTCAATTTCAAAGGCGCGACATTGCGCCGGGGCTTGGGCGCTGCCCCCTCCGCCACGCTTCGCGTGGGTCCCCTCCCCGCGCTTTTGCAAGCGCAGGGGAGGACAGGGCGGCGGCTGGCTTATCCACCCCCATTTCGCGTAGTGAAATGGGGGTGGGGACCGCGCGACAGCGCGTTGGAGGGGGCGCAGCACGGACGCCGGAACGGCCGCTGAGCCTGAAACGCCGCGCTGATCCCCGCCCATTGCCTTTGGCGGCGAGGACCGCTAGCCGTTTTTGGCCGCCCGTCCGCCTTAAACCGCGGGCGCCGGACGGTATTAAGCGCATCGAAGGCCTTCATGACAGACGCGACAGCGCCGCAGGCTGGGCTCCTCCGGACCGCCTGGGCGAGCCCGGTCCTGCTGCTCGTCTTGACCACGCTGATCTGGGCGGGGCACTCGATCGTCGGGCGGCTCGCCGTCGGCGAGATCGGCCCGATGACGCTGACCTTCTTTCGCTGGGCGGTGGCGCTCGTTCCGATCCTTGCGGCGGCGCGCCCGTCGCTTCGCCGGGACTGGCCGACCTTACGCGCCAATTGGCTCTATATCGCCGCGATGGGCACGCTCGGCTACACCGGTTTCGTGGCCCTCTTCTATGTCGCCGCGCACCGCACCAGCGCGCTCAACCTCTCGATCATCCAGGGCGCGATCCCCGCGCTGGTGCTGATCGGCGCGCGGGTCTTCCTCGGCGTCCGGTTCACCGGTCTGCAGGCGTTCGGCGCGCTCGTCACGATGCTCGGCGTCGTCGCGATCGCCTCGCAAGGCGATCCGGCGAAGCTGATGGCGCTCGCGTTCAACAGCGGCGACGTGATGATGATGGTCGCGGCGGCGATCTACGCCGGCTACACGGTGGGCTTACGCGAGCGCCCGCAGGTCTCGGGCTTGAGCATGCTGGCCGGCATGGCGATCGCCGCCTTCGTCACCTCGGCGCCGCTGATGGTGTGGGAAGTCGCCGCCGGCGGCTTCGTCTGGCCGACGGCCGCCGGGCTCCTCACCCTCGTCTATGTGGCGCTCGGCCCGGCGTTCGCGTCGCAAATCTTCTATATGCGCGGCATCGAACTGATCGGACCGGGCCGGGCAGGGGTCTTCATCAATCTCGTGCCGGTGTTCGGCGCGATCATGGCGGTCGTGTTGCTGGGCGAGCCGTTCGCCGCCTATCACGTCGTCGCGCTGATCCTCGTCGTCGGCGGCATCGCGATCGCGCAGCTGAGCGCGGGCCATCCGCGCTAACCTTTCGCCAAAACCCGGGAGACCGACATGGGACATTGGATCACGCTGAAGCCGGAAGGCGCGGGCCCGATTCAGGCCTGGCGCGCGGACCCTGCCGGCAAGCCGCGCGGCGGGGTCGTCGTCATTCAGGAGATTTTCGGCGTCAACGCCCATATCCGGGCCGTCACCGACCGGTTCGCTTCGGAAGGCTATCTTGCGATCGCGCCGGCGGTGTTCGATCACATCGAGAAGGACTTTGATGTCGGCTACGACCCGGATTCGCGGGCGCGCGGCATGGCCGTCGTCGGCAAACTCGATTTCGAGCAGACCCTGCGCGACGCAGCCGCCGCGACCGAAGTCGCCAGGGAAGGCGGCAAGGTCGGCATCGTCGGCTATTGCTTCGGCGGTTCGATCGCATGGGCGGCGGCGGCGCGCCTCAAGGGCCTCTCCGTCGCGGTCGGCTATTACGGCGGGCGGATCATCGCGATGAAGGACCTGAAGCCCGGCGTTCCGACACTGCTGCATTTCGGCGAGAAGGATCAGCACATTCCGGTCGCCGGCGTGCGCGAACTCGCCGCGGCGCACCCCGAGGTTGAAGTCCACATCTATCCCGCCGAGCACGGCTTCAACTGCGATCACCGCGAGAGCTACGACGCCCCGAGCGCCGCGCGCGCCTGGACGCGGACGCTGGAGTTTTTCCGCAAGCACTTGGGGTGAGGCGCCGCAGGCCCTCGCGCGGCGACGGATCTCGTTGCTCGTCACCCAAGGCGCAGATGCGAGCTGGCGTCGCCGCGTTGTGGCTCGGACTCCATGTTCAGCTGCTGCAATCGTCTCAATTTGTTGCGCAGCTGTTTTAAGCGGGCCTGAACCACCGGACTAGTGGGCCAAGACCCAATCAGCTTGACTGGTTTGACTTAAGCGGCCGTTGCAGGCTGCGCCGTACACGTCGCAATTGGCCGGATAGCCGGCGTACATCGGCCACAGACTAGAACGGAACCGTCGCCGATGATCTTCAGCGAATTCCCGACACGCCCTGTCGATGTGCCGCGACGTTGGACCTCATCGACCGTAGGGCGCGCGCAGTGGTCGAACTGCAAAAGGCAATGCGCTGGATCGCGACGAGCATGACGGGCGGCGAGATCGCCGACGTGCACTAGGGCGACCTGAAGGATCTCGGTGGCCGTGACGCGAGAGTGGCCCTGCGTTAACGACCGCGATGCCAGATCAGTCGACAATTCGCCGAGTCAATGCGCCCGCCACCATGCCCAGCAGGAACGCGCTCGAGAGCGCGAGAAAGAGGAATGCGCCCACGTCGTCCTCCCAGGCACTGAGCGAGCAACATCGCTCGCGCGATGTCATGACAGGTTGCGCGCTATTTCAGGCTGATTTCCGCCGATGTTTCATTCGTTTCGTGACATTTCGTGACATTTTGGGCGCACTCGGCTTCTCGCTGTCGCGTTTCGGATTGGCGGACACCTTTTCGCTCAGAAACCGTTCTAAGCGCTAAGGCTCGCCGGCATGCGCGAGTCAAAGCCCTATCCCGATCTCGCGTTTCCCGGCGTCGGTTGGACAAAGGGAGAATTGATCATGGCAAACACAGTTTTCAGCGTCACGGCGGTCCTGGTCGGCGCGGGCGCCCTGATGTCAAGTCTTGCGGTCACGCCCGCCGCGGCCTGGACACATCATCGCCACGTTCGCGTTTACGGCTACGCGCCCGCTCACTACGTCACGGTCGTTCGGCGCCCCGTCCACCGCTATGCCTATCCTGTCGCTGTGTACAACTACCATCCGGCATACGACTACGGATACGGACCTGGCGCAGTAGCCGGCGGCGTCGTTGACGCGGCGGGCGCAGTGGCTGCCAGTATCGTCGGTGGGGCCGCCGCAGTGGCGGGCGGCATCCTGGGCTCGCCTTACGGTTACTATCCGGGGTATGTCTATGGGTACGGATCCCCCGCTTGGTAACCCGTTATTTGCGCGTGTCGAGGCCAGCCTGGGGAGCGGCGCGGGTGGTCAATATTCCACCCTTTCCCATAGGGAGGGAGGCGCCGGAAGTCTTTGTCGGGCGGATTGCCGGCGTCCCGTCCGGCATCGGCCGACTACGTCAATGGTGATGCCATATTCCAAAGCCGATGGCTATTAAGCGTCATGGGGAAGCGCATCCTCGATTTGCCCGGCGACTGTACTCCAAAAATTGAATCGCTTCCGGCATCGCGCGCGACGCGCCTTCTGCTTCTCTAAAACGGCCAGCTTATATGCCCTGGCTTGACCATGCTGTTTACGCATATGCTCAACGACGGCCTTTACGCCCATTCGGCGGGAGACCGATTGCGTTTTGGACAATTCTAACCCTCCTGACGCTTGCTCCCTACGATGCTTTGTTGTTCACGGCTGAATTTCGGTCGAGGCGCAATTACAAGATTCGACAGGATGGGGCTCGGATCAAGTTTGCCGAAGGGCGAATTATTGAATCCTACCAGCAGACCACAACCGTTAGGTTGTCAATGCGTGTCCCTTGGCTCACGTCCAGAAATGCACAGATTTCTTTACGTCATCAATCGATCTTTACAAGGTAAATATCGATTCAGAGGGCTTTTTTTGGTCTTCGTTTGATGCAGGTTGTATTCGAATCGCGGCGGGCTGGGGGAACTCAGGGGCAATTCTCGCGGTTGGGTTTTGACCTTGACCCGGCTCCTCACCGGCGCGGTTCGCGGCCGCGAATCCGGTCGAAGCCCTGCTTGATGGTAGCGAACCGGGTTTCGATCAGGGGCTCGAACTCCGTGTCGGTGAAAATATACGGCCAGTCGTTCTCGACGCCTTCGCGAACGAGTTCGCCGACGTAGGCGGGGTCGATGCCGTGAGCGACGCGGTCTTGGATGATCTTGACCTGGTCCTGGAACCTTTCGGGGACGGACCTGTCGTCAAGCGCCGGGCCGAAGCGCGGAGGCAGGTTGCGCCGCGAATCCAGGATCTGCGTGCGGATGAAGCCGGGGCACAGCACGGATACGCCGATCCCGCGCGGCGCGAGTTCGACGCGCAGGCCCTCGGAGAGCGCGACGACGCCGTATTTGGTCGCGTTATACGGGGTGCTGCGATAAGAGATGAGCCCGGCGATCGAGGCGGTGGACACGATGTGCCCGCCTTCGCCGTGCCGTTCGATGAGCGGCCCGAAGATCTCGATTCCCCAGACGACCGCCATCAGGTTCACCCCGATCGTCCAGTCCCAGGCCCGGTCGGTCCAGGCGCCGTAAGGCCCGCCGCCGCCGACGCCGGCGTTGTTGACGAGTATGTGGACCTTGCCATAGCGGGCGATGGTCGCGTCGGCCGCCGCCTTGAGTTCCGGCTTGAGCGAAACGTCCGCCCTGACGCCATCGACATCCGCGTTGGTGCGCTTCAGTCCCTCGACCGCTTTGGCGAGCGCCGCCTCCTCGATGTCGCAGAGCATGACCTTGACGCCGGCTTGCGCGAAGGCCGTCGCGATCCCGAGGCCAATGCCCGAGGCCGCGCCGGTGACGAATGCGGTCTTTCCCACCAGATCTTTCATGGGCCAGCCCTCCTAAGCCCCGAACGGCTCGAGCGCCCGGCGCGAGCGACAATAACCCGGGGCGCAAGGCAGGGCCATCGATGGTCCGTGGAAGCGCTGCGCCGCGGCCGGTTTGGCGACAGGCGCCGCCTGGCGCGAGAGCAATGCCAAACATTCCTCATTCTGGAAAACCGACATTTTCTTGACAACTGGACGGAAACGTGGTTTTCTTGTCATGGGCGCATTGCGGATAAGGAGCATCTTCGTACACTATTGTATGGTGAAATTGGCGGACAAGCGAGCAGCGCATCGATTTGAGTTAGAGGAGGCGCCGCAAGCCTTTGAAATCGCTGAAAACGGCGACGGAGATTGCGCGTAGAGGGGCGTGACCGGCCGCATTCCGAGGAAGGGAAGCCGTCTTCCAAAGGGTCCAAAGTTGCAGAAAATGGCGCCCAACTCTCTGAAGATTCTCAGTCGATGACGGATTCTTTCGGGTTGGACGGCGGCCTGAAAAAAGATGCTCGCGCCTATTGCGCGCCGTCTGCCCGAGACATAAAGATATGTTTATGTCTAAGGATCGCCTCTCGCCCAAGCCCGTCCCGTTCCCGACGCTGCTCGCCAATCTCGAGGCGGCGGGCGAGGAGACGCGGCTGCGCGTCCTCTGCCTGCTCGAGGAGGCCGAGCTCACCGTCAGCGAGCTCACAGCCATCCTCGGCCAGTCGCAGCCGCGCGTTTCGCGCCACCTGAAGCTCCTGGTCGAGGCCGGTCTCGCCGTCCGCAGCCGCGAGGGCGCCTGGGCGTTCTTCCGTCTCGCCGACGAGGGCGGCGCGCTTGCGCGCGATCTGGTCGGACGGCTCGACCCCGCCGACCCGACGCTTAGCGCCGACCGCAGCCGGCTCGAGGTCGCGCGCGAGTCTCGCCGAAAGCAGGCGGCGGCCTATTTCGCCGAGCGGGCCGCCGACTGGGACACGATCCGCGCCCTGCATGCGCCGGAGGAGCGGGTCGAGGAGGCGCTGCTCGCGATGATCGCCGGCAAGCCCTACCGCAACCTGCTCGACCTCGGCACCGGTACGGGGCGGATGCTCGAACTGCTCGCGCCCGGCGCCGCCCGCGCTGTCGGCGTCGACCAGAGCGCAGCGATGCTGGCGCTCGCGAGGAGCCGCATCGACCAGGCCGGACTGCGCCATGTCCAGTTGCGCCAGGGCGACATTTACGCGCCGCCGGTCGCGCGCGACGGCTACGACCTCGTCGTCATCCATCAGGTGTTGCACTTCCTCGACGATCCCGCCCGGGCGCTGAAAGAGGCGGCAGGCGCTCTCGGCCCCGGCGGGCGACTTGTGGTCGTCGATTTCGACGCCCATGACCAGGAATTCCTGCGAACCGACTTCGCCCATCGGCGGCTCGGCTTCGCGATCTCCGAGGTCGAGGGCTTCCTCGCCGAGGCCGGGCTTGTGGACCTTCGCTCGAAGCGCGTTCCGCCGGCCAAGGGCGAATCGGGCAAGCTGACGGTCGCGCTCTGGCTCGCCGAGGACCCGCGGATCATCTCCGATTCCTTCCCGAAGAGCGACGTGGAGTTCGCCTGATGGCCAAGCCCGTTCCGTTGAGCCGATCCGGCGCGCCCGTTCGCGTCTCGTTCGAGTTCTTCCCGCCGAAGACGCCGGAGATGGAGGCGAACCTCTGGGAGGCGGCGAAGCGGCTCGAGCCGCTCGACCCGGACTTCGTCTCGGTCACCTACGGCGCCGGCGGCTCCACGCGGGAGCGCACGCACGCCACTGTCGCGCGCCTCGTGCGCGAAACGACGATGAAGCCCGCCGCGCATCTGACCTGCGTCGGCGCCTCACGCGAGGAAATCCGCGAGACCCTCGCCGCCTATCATGGCGCTGGCGTCCGTCATATCGTGGCGCTGCGCGGCGACCCTCCGACCGCCCTCGACGCGCCCTACGAGGCGCATCCCGAGGGTTATCGGGCGACCGCCGACCTCGTCGCCGACGCCAAGGAAATCGGCAATTTCGAAGTCTCAGTCGGGACCTATCCCGAGAAGCATCCGCAGAGCCCGACGCTCCTGCACGACATCGATGTCCTCAAGCGCAAAGTCGGCGCAGGGGCGGACCGGGCGATCACCCAGTTCTTTTTCGACAACAGCGCCTATTTCCGCTTTCTCGACGTCGCCGCCGCGGCCGGCATCGCGATTCCGATCGTGCCGGGGATCTTTCCGGTGCAGAATTTCAAGCAGACGGCCAATTTCGCCCGCCGCGCCGGAGCGAGCGTGCCGCGCTGGCTCGCCGAAAGGTTCGACGGCCTCGAGGACGACCCGGCTACGCGCCGCCTCGTCGCCGCCGCCGTCTGCGCCGAGCAGGTGATCGACCTCATCGACCACGGCGTCGAGGAGTTGCATTTCTACACCATGAACCGCGCCGACCTCGTGTTTGCGATCTGTCATTTGATCGGGCTCCGCGCAAGGCAGAGGGTGGCGGCGGCGGCGGAGTGACCCCGTCTCAGTCAAGCGCCAGATAGACGGCGTAGCCGGAGACGAGCAGAACCAGGCCGGCCGCCAAAATCAGTTCCGCACGCACGCTGCTTGCGGAGTGTTCCTGAGCGTCGTCGAGTCGCCGAGCGATGCGAACGAACCGCACGGTTGCGAGCGCGACGATCGCAACCCCGCCGAAGATGAGCGCGACACCCTCGTAGTGCCCGAACGGTCCGGACAGCTTTTCGAGCCGCAGCCGGCGCGCCTCTTCGCCGAGGGCCGAACTCGCGATTGTCTCGATGAAGAGGTTGAACTTCTCGACAACGAACCCGAAGGCGACGACCGCGATCCCGGTCCGCACCCAGGCGAGGAAGGTCCGTTCATTGGCGGCGTGGTCGCCGTATCCGCGAATCATGGCGGCTCGAGCTTACGACGCTCCGGCTCCCGCCGTCACCGCGATCCCACGGCGCCTTTCACAGGGCCCTCGAGCGCTGCGTCCATCGCATCAGCGGTCGGGGCGACCGTTATGTCCGGCTCAAACCCTCGCGCGTCTGGTCGTTGTCAAGGGCCTTGCTTGGCTTGATATTCGAGGCTCGGCCCTTATAAGCGGCGCCGGGCTTGCGATCGACGACAACAGGAAAACTTCGAATATGCGAATTCTCACTCTCGGTTGCGCCGCGGCGCTTTGCTGCTTCATCTCGGGCGGGGCCGTTGCTTTCGACGCTGCCGCGCCTGACGACACGACCGGAGCGCCCAATTCGACGAAGCCCCAAATGACGCCGGGCGCCGAGGACGCCGGCGCGCGCTCCGCCAAGTCGATCGAATGCTCGCAGAAGGCCGACGCCCAGAACCTGCACGGCAAGCCTCGGAGGCATTTCATGCACGAGTGCAAGCACGGCGCGTGAGCTCCCGTCGTTCCGATCTCTGGCCCCTTCGAGGATGAACCCGGATCCACGGTTTTGTGACAGAGCCAGACGACCGCATCGAGCTGTTTGCGACGCCGCGCGACTGGCTGCGCTATGCCATCGGCCGCTTCCGCGCCTCCGGTCTCGCGTTCGGGCACGGCGCGACCACGGCGCTCGACGAGGCGGCCTATCTCATCCTCGAGGGGCTGAAGCTTCCGATCGACGCGCTGGACCCGTTTCTCGACGCCAAGCTCCTGCGGAGCGAGCGCGAACGGCTCGACGCGCTGATCGAAGCGCGCGTGAGGACGCGAAAGCCCGCAGCCTATCTCCTGAACCGCGCCTACATCCAGGGGGTGCCGTTCTATGTCGACGAGCGCGTCATTGTGCCCAGGAGCTTCATCGGCGAACTCTTGATGACGGCGTTCGCCGAGGAGAATGCGCCGACTGGCGATCCTGAGGCGGTGTCGCGCGCGCTCGATCTCTGCACGGGCGGGGGCTCGCTCGCCGTCCTCGCCGCGCGCGTCTTTCCCAATGCGCGGATCGATGCGGTCGATCTTTCTCCCGAGGCGCTCGCCGTCGCCAGGCGCAATGTCGAGGAGCACGGGCTCGCCGAGCGCGTAGCCCTCATCGAAGGCGATCTGTTCGAGCCGCTGAAGGGGGAGCGATACGATCTCATTCTCGCCAATCCACCCTATGTAGACGCCGCGGCGGTCGCCGCGTTTCCGCCGGAATACGCCGCCGAGCCGCGGATGGCGCATGCGGGCGGGCGCGACGGGCTCGACGTGGTGCGGCGGATCCTGAACGAGGCGCCGGCGCATTTGACCGCCGGGGGGACGCTCGTCTGCGAGGTCGGCCAGGCGCGCGAACTCCTCCTTCGCGACTTTCCCAACCTGCCCTTTACCTGGCTCGACACCGAAGAGAGCGCAGGCGAAGTCTTTTTGCTGCGGGTGCGCGATTTCGCCCCATCGCGGCGCCGGCCGAGGCGGAGGCGCTGAGTCCCTATTCCGCCGCGGCGCGTATCATGGCGCGCATGTTGGCGCGAAAATCGTCGATCGGCGTAAGACGTCCCGCGCGCTCGACGTGCCAGAACGTCCAGCCATTGCAGGCGGGGAGGCCTTGCACGAGCGCGCCGATCTTATGGATCGAGCCGACGGCCGGCCCGGCCTTGATCGCCCCGTCGGGACGCACGAGGGCGGCATGGCGGCGGCGGGCGTCGACGACCTGTTCTCCCGGCTCGACCAGTCCTGCTTCCACGACGCTCGCGAAGGCGACGCGCGGTTCGCTG
Source organism: Hyphomicrobiales bacterium (assembly GCA_019237205.1). Taxonomy (GTDB): domain Bacteria; phylum Pseudomonadota; class Alphaproteobacteria; order Rhizobiales; family Beijerinckiaceae; genus Roseiarcus. The sequence continues at coordinate 8,193 of JAFAHO010000419.1, read as the reverse complement.
CGCCGCGTCGGCGCGGTCACGACCGCGTCTTCGGCGATGGGCTCGACCGCCTCGATGCGCTTCTGCGCGGCCGCAGCGTAAGTCGGATCGCGTTCGATGCCGATAAACGAGCGGCGGAGGCGGCGCGCGACCGCGCCGGTGGTGCCGGAGCCGAAGAACGGGTCGAGGACCACATCGCCGGCGTTGGTGGCCGCGACGAGCACACGGGCGAGGAGCGCATCAGGCTTCTGGGTCGGGTGCATCTTGCGGCCTTTGTCGTCCTTCAGCCGTTCCGCGCCCGAACAGATCGGCAGGAACCAGTCGGAACGGACCTGCACGTCCTCGTTGCCCGCCTTTAAGGTCTGGTAATTGAACGTATAGGCCTTGGCTTCGGCGCTGCGCGCAGCCCAGATCATCGTCTCATGCGCGTTGGTGAAGCGGCGGCCGCGGAAGTTCGGCATCGGATTGGCCTTGCGCCAGACGATGTCGTTGAGGATCCAGAAGCCGAGGTCCTGCAGAATCGCCCCGACGCGAAAAATGTTGTGATACGAACCGATGACGACGATGGTCGCGTTCGGCTTCATCGCCCGCCGGGCGGCGCCGAGCCACGCCCTCGTGAACGCGTCGTACTCGGCGAAATCGGCGAACTTGTCCCAGTCGTCGTCCACCGCGTCGACCAAGCTCTGGTCCGGGCGCGCAAGAGCGCCCTCGAGCTGGAGATTATAGGGCGGATCGGCGAAGACGAGGTCGACGGATGCGGCTGGCAGCGCGTCCATCTCCGCGACGCAATCGCCGATCAGGATTGCGTCGCGCGGCGCGGGAACGATTGCGGCCGGGCGTTTGGTCTCGCCGACGCCAGTACGCAAAACCTGAATCTGGGCGGGAAGACGCAACGCGCCGGCACGCAACATACGCATGAAACGAACCACTCGACGCGACGCCCGGATCGTTCGAACCGGCGCGTCGGTTATGGCCATTTTTAAGTAAAGGTCTGGTTATGCGGCCGGCCCTGACGTTGTGTCGTTTTCGCACGCCCGAAGTAACCGGAAGGGTCTATTAACCTTGTTGTTATTTTTACTTAATTTCCCGGGTGGGGCGCGCTTATTCGGTGTCCTCGGAAAGCCGGAAAGAGCGCCGGTGATAGGGGCAGGGGCCCGCCAGCGCGAGCGCCTGGCGATGCAGCGCAGTCGCATAGCCGACGTGGCTGGCGAAGCCGTATTGCGGGAAGTCGCGCGCCAGGTTGCGCATGAGCGCGTCCCGGGTCGTCTTTGCGATGATCGACGCGGCGGCGATCGACAGGGATAGCGCGTCGCCGCCGACGATCGGGCGCGCCGGGCAGACCAGCCCCTCGGGGACGTCGCGTCCGTCGATCAACGCGAGATCGGGCCGCAAGCTCAATGCCCCGACGGCGCGCGCCATGGCGCGCAGCGCAGCCCCACGAATGTTTTGGACATCGATCTCTTCGGGGCTGGCGAAGACGATCGAGACGCTGAGCGCCCTACCGAAGATGACGGGCCGGAGTTCGTCGCGCTGCGCCTCGCTCAGCGCCTTATCATCAAGACCCTCCGGAAGATCGTCCGGATCGAGAACGACGGCGGCGACGCCGACCGGGCCGCGAGCGGACCCCGCCCGACCTCGTCGACGCCTGCGACCCAGCGGCAGCCCTGCGCCATCGCCTCGCGCTCGAAACGGAAGTGCGGGAAAAGCGCTTCGCTCATAGCGCCGCGCCCACCGGTCCGGATGCGAGGCGCGCGAGATCGAAAGCCTGCACGTCGCGCAGGAGCGCAACGAACCGCTCGACCCCGTAATCCGCCGCGGCCTCGCCCTTTTCAGCGCTCGCCCTCTGCGCTTCCCCAACGGCGCCTTCCGAGTTGAGATCGCCCGCCATCCAGGCGAAGCCGAGGGGCGGCTTGGCGCGCAGGAGGGCGAAATCGCGCTCCATTGATTCGGCGGCGCTCCAAAAATCGCGCGCTTCGGTCATCCGAACGGTTTTGGGCCTGAAGGCGAGGGTGAGCGACGTCTCGGCGTCGCCGCCGTGAATCCCATGCGCCAATTCGCGGGGCGAGAACAGGCCGTCGGGATAGCCAAGCCGGCGCCAGGAGGCGTTGATCGCTAGCATGCGCCAGCGCATGCGCAGCGCGAGCGCGGCGGCGTCGATCGCGGCGACATTGCCGCCATGCGAATTCATCATCACAAGCTTGCGGCAGCCCGCGCGCGCGACGCCGTCGCCGATCTCGGTCCAGGCGTGGATCGCGCTTTCGGCCGAGAGCGTCAGCGTACCGGGAAAGTCGTTGTGCTCGCCCGAGACGCCGATCGGCTGCAAGGGCAGGAACAGCGCCGGCAAGTCCCCCGGGAGTCGGGCCGCTGCGCGCCGCACGTAACCGTCGTTGATAAAGGCGTCGACGCCGACCGGGAGATGCGGGCCGTGCTGCTCGATCGCCGCGACCGGCAGAACCGCGATGACCCTGCTCATGTCGGCGCGCTGGAAATCCGGCCAGGTCATTTCGGCCCAGAATTTCGTCGGCAGCATCGCCCGCGGGCCTCCCGAATCGGTCTCGCGCCTATTTGCCGCCTTAGCGCACCGGCGGCGCCGGCGCCAGCGGGCGCGTGATGACGGCGCCCGGCCGATCGGATAAACCGCGTGGGTTCGTATCTCTGCGGCTTCGCAGACCGGGCCGGGGCCGCCGCAACGCGAGCTTGTTGCCGACATGGCGAACCCGATCCTCGCGCGTCTGACGCCTGCGCTGGTCGCCGTTCCAGGCGTCGCTGCGATCGCGCTTGGCGGCTCGCGCGCCAGAGGAACGGCGCGGCCTCGCTCCGACACCGACATCGGCCTCTACTATCGACGCGGCCAGGAACCGGCTGCGGCGCGACTGCGCGAGGCCTTGAGAAGCCTGGTCGATGATCCCGATGGCGCGGTCGTGACCGAAGCCGGCGAATGGGGTCCCTGGATCGTCGGCGGCGCGTGGTTGTCGATCGGCCGCCAGAAGGTCGATTTGCTCTACCGCTGCCTTGAGGCAGTGGAGGACGTCGTTCGCGCGTGCCGGATCGGAGACGTCAGGATGGACTATCAGCCGGGACATCCGCATGGCTTCTGCTCGGCGATCTGGATGGGCGAAGTCGCCCTTTGCCGGCCACTACACGATCCCGACGGCGCGCTCGCAGCGTTGAGCCCTATCCCGATCCGCTTCGGCAGGCGCTCATCCGCCGATTCCAGTGGGAAGTCCTGTTCAGCATCGAGAACGGCGAGACCGCCGTCGCGCGGGGCGATCAGACTCACATCGCCGGTTGCGCGTACCGCGCGTTGTGTTGCGTCGGTCAGGTTCTGTTCGCCCTTAACCGGCGTTATCTCGTCAATGAAAAGGGCGCGCTCGAGGAGGCGGCGCGCTTTCTGGCCGCAGTTCCTCGTCTTACCGAGCGCGTCTCGAAGGTCTGGCAGGCGATCGGGGGGCGTGATTTTCGTTACGCCTTCTACGAACTCAGGTCGATCGAGCGCGAACTGAAAGCTCTGGACGCAAGCGACCCGCTTTCCTGAACGCAGGTCGCTTTCGGCGGTTTTTCGTATAAGAGACATTCCATGAACATCGCCGCGATTCGCATCCTCGGCGTCGACCCGGGCCTGCGCAACACGGGCTGGGGACTGATCGAGGCCGCCGGGTCGAGGTTGAGCTTTATCGCCTGCGGGTCGATTCAGACCGACGCGGCGACCTGCCTCGCCGACCGGCTGGCCTCGATCCACTGCGCGCTGACGGCGCTCGTCGAGCGGGATCGGCCACACGAGGCGGCGGTCGAGGAGACGTTCGTCAACCGCGATCCCCAGTCGACGCTGAAACTCGGACAGGCGCGCGGGGTCACGCTCGCGGCGCTCGCGCTGAAAGACCTGCCGGTTTCCGAATACGCAGCCAACCTCATCAAGAAGACGGTGGTCGGGGCCGGGCATGCGGAAAAGAACCAGGTTGCGATGATGGTCAGAATGCTGCTGCCGGCCTCCAACGCCTCGACCCCCGATGCGGCGGATGCGCTTGCCGTCGCCATCTGCCACGCCCAGCACCGCAAGGCGCGCGCGAGGGGCGCCGCATGATCGGCAAGCTCAGCGGGGTTGTCGACAGCCTGGACGAGGAAGGCCTCATCCTCGACGTCAACGGGGTCGGCTACCTCGTCGCTGCGTCCGCGCGGACCCTGCGGTCGCTGCCGCCGGTCGGCGACCCTGTTGCGCTCCTGATCGAGACGCAGGTGCGCGAGGACGCGATTCGGCTTTACGGCTTCCTGACAATGATCGAGCGCGACTGGTTCCGTCTTCTGCAGAGCGTGCAGGGCGTCGGCGCAAAAGTCGCCCTCGGCATTCTCGGCGTATTGACGGCGGACGCTCTGTCGGCCGCGATCGCCAACCAGGACAAGGCGATGATGGCGCGCGCGCCGGGCGTCGGTCCGAAGCTCGCCGCGCGCCTGGTGCTCGAGCTCAAGGACAAGGCGCCGGCTTTGGGCGGCGTCGACTTCGGCGGCGCGGGCGCCGACAGCGCACCGAAACTGCCCGAGGCGGCGGAGGACGCAATGCTTGCGCTGGTTGGCCTTGGCTACGCCCGGCCGCAAGCCGCGGCGGCGGTCGCCAGGTGCTCGGCGCACCTCGGCTCGGAGGCCCAGACTGCGACGCTGATCCGGGCGGCCCTGAAGGATCTGGCGCAATGAGCGATGAAGGCGCCTCTCGCTCCTTCGTCCTGCCGCTGATCGGCCTGGTGCTGCTGTTCGCCGCGCTCGGGCCGGCGATCGGCGGGGCGCTCTTCTTTCCGCTAGCCATTGTCCTGAAGCCGCCGATCGCGGCTGATACGCTCGCCCTATTCGCTTTGATCGCTGGGCTGTTTGGGCACACGATTGCGCTCATCGCTGCCTATGTCGTAGGCGTCGGGCCGGCCGCGGCGACCGGATTCCTTTATGGGTTATGGGACGCCGCGGCCCCAGAACGGTGGCCCCGCGCGCTCGTCTCGGCCGTCATCGGCGGTGTCGTCGCCTATGGCGTGCTGCTGCGCCTCGCTGCGATCGGCGCTTCGGGCGACATGACGATCGAGGCCAGCAACGGCCCTCAAACTGCCGATTGGATTGATTCGGCGTTTTCCGGCGGAATCGAAGGCGCGCTCGCCCACGCCTTCGTCGCTTGCGGCGCGCTCGCGGGCCTTGTCTGCGCCATGGCGGCGAGCCTCATGGGGCTGAGGATGAGGCCGTCGCCCGCCCAAACGCCAGGAGCCGCGTGACATGGCCGACGCGCCGCGCCGTCTCGTCTCGGCCGAGAAGCGCCCGGAGGACGACGCGGCGCTGCGCCCGCAAGTGCTGGCCGATTTCACCGGCCAGGAAGGCGCGCGCAAGAATCTCAAAGTCTTCATCGAATCGGCCAAGGCTCGCGGCGAGGCGCTCGATCACGTGCTGTTCGTCGGGCCGCCCGGCCTCGGCAAGACGACCCTCGCACAGATCGTGGCGCGCGAGCTCGGCGTCAACTTTCGCTCGACTTCGGGACCGGTGATCGCCAAGGCGGGCGATCTTGCGGCGCAGCTCACCAATCTCGAACCGCGCGACGTCCTGTTCATCGACGAGATTCATCGGCTCAATCCGGCGATAGAGGAAATCCTTTATCCGGCTATGGAGGACTTCCAGCTCGACCTCATCATCGGCGCGGGACCGGCGGCGCGTTCGGTGAAGATCGACCTCGCCAGGTTCACCCTCATTGGCGCGACGACCCGCGCAGGACTTCTCACGACACCGCTGCGGGACCGCTTCGGCATTCCGATTCGCCTCAACTTCTACACGACCGACGAACTGCAGACGATCGTCACGCGCGGCGCGCGGGTGATCGGCCTTACCCTCGCCGAGGACGGCGCGAACGAGATCGCCAGGCGCTCGCGTGGCACGCCGCGCATCGCCGGGCGCCTCCTTCGGCGGATTCGGGATTTCGCCACTGTCGAGGGCGCGACGGTGGTGACGCGTGCGCTTGCCGACGGCGCGCTCAGGCTGCTCGACGTCGACACGATCGGCCTCGACCAGATGGACCGCCGCTACCTCGACGCGATCGCGGTCAAGTTCGGCGGCGGTCCGGTCGGCGTCGAGACGATCGTCGCTGCGCTCTCCGAGCCCCGCGACGCGATCGAGGACATTATCGAACCCTATCTCATCCAGCAGGGCTTCGTGCAGCGCACGCCACGCGGACGGCTACTGACATCGCATGCCTTCCGCCATCTCGGTCTCGCCGAGCCGCCGCGCGAGGGGCCGCAGCCGAGCTTGTTCGACGAAGACTGACACGATAACCAAGCGTGTATTGATCCATCGCAGGACCGCGCCTTGCCGAGCCTCATTCGCTTCCTCGTCGTTGTCGCCGCGCTGGCGGGCCTCGTCTACGGCGGCTTGTATGCGCTGGCGAATTTCGTCAAAGTGAAGCCGCGCGAGATCACGCAGACGATCACGCTGCCGAAGGCCGAAAAATGACATCGCTGTCGGGCCGTCTCGTCGTCGGCTTTCTCGAGGCGCTCGCCTCGGAGCGGGGCGCGAGCGCCAACACGATCGAAGCCTACCGGCGCGATCTTTCCGACTATGAAGCGCGTCTCCGCGAGCAGGGGACCGACCCGCTCAAGGCTGGCGTAGCACATATTCGCGCTTATCTCTCCTCGCGCGGCGCGAATGGGCTCAGCGCCGCTTCGCTCGCCCGCCGTCTCTCCGCCATCCGCCAGTTCCACAAGCACCTTTATGCGGAAGGACGGCGGCGCGATGATCCGACCTTGGCGATCGAAGGGCCGCGCCGCGCCCGGCCTCTCCCCAAGATGCTGACGGTTGCGGAAGTCGATCGGCTCATCGCGACCACGGGCGAGGGGGTCGACGCGCCCAACAGACCCTTGCGCGAGCGGCTCGCCGCCGCACGACTGGCCTGTGTGATCGAGGTCATCTACGGCTCGGGCCTCCGGGTGTCCGAAGCCCTGAGCCTGCCGAAGTCGGCGGCGCGGCTGAAGGAGCCTGTCCTGACCGTCCGGGGCAAAGGCGGAAAGGAGCGCCTGGCGGTTCTGTCCAGTCCCGCTCGCGTCGCGATGGCCGCCTATCGGGCGCTTCTCAATGAAGCGGCGCCGGGCGGGGCTGCCTCGCCCTGGCTTTTTCCCGCCGACAGCGCAAGCGGCCATATGACGCGCCAGGCTTTCGCGCGCGATCTGAAGGCAGCGGCCGCCTCCGCCGGCATCCCGGCCGCCCGCGTGAGCCCGCATGTTCTTCGCCACGCTTTCGCGAGCCACCTGCTGCAGAACGGAGCGGATCTGCGCGTCGTCCAGGATCTGCTCGGGCACGCCGACATTTCGACGACCCAGATCTACACGCACGTGCTCGATGAACGGGCAAAAGCCATGGTTCGGGATCTGCATCCGATGAACGATGAGGAGGCCACGTGACGGCGCGCGCCCACGAGCCCTGGCGAACGACGCTCGAAGGCGTGGTGGTGGCGTGCCGCTTGACGCCGAAGGGCGGGCGCGACGCGATCGACGGCGTCGCGCGGCTCGCCGACGGAACGAGCGTGCTGCTCGCGCGGGTGCGCAGCGCGCCGGAAGACGGCCGCGCCAATGAAGCGCTTTGCGCGCTGCTGGCGGCGAAGCTCGACGCCCCCGTTTCGCGCGTGAGGCTTGCGGCGGGGGTCAAGAACCGGCTCAAGCTGGTGGCGGTCGGCGGTGATCCCGAGACGCTCATCGCGCGGCTGAGAGCGCTTTGACGCGCCGGGCTTTGTCGACGCGCCATTGCGTTCGAAGGGAAAAAGGGCTTCGATGCGTTGCTTGGTTTCAGCGCAAGAATAGCTCGCGCCGCGGCCGGCGGCCGACGCCGCCGAAGCGCGGCTTCACCAGGAGGACAAGCATGAAAACCATCACCCTTGCCGGCCTCGGGCTGGCCATCGCGCTCGCCGGCGTGAGCGCGGCATCGGCCAAAACCCTGGTCTATTGCTCGGAAGGCAGCCCCGAGAATTTCACTCCTTCGATCAACACGACCGGCACCAGCTTCGACGCCGCTCGGCCCGTCTACAACCGCCTGACCGAATTCAAGCGGGGGACGACCGAGGTTGTGCCGGGCCTCGCCGCGAGCTGGGACATCACCGACGGCGGCAGAACGATCACGTTCCATCTGCGCAAGGGCGTCAAGTTCCATTCGCAGAAGGACTTCAAGCCGACGCGCGACTTCAACGCGGACGATGTGTTGTGGTCGTTC
>JAFAHO010000315.1 GCA_019237205.1 Hyphomicrobiales bacterium | reverse complement strand
GTGGGCCCGCTTCGGCTCAGCGGCCATTTCGACGAGGACGGCGCCGTGGTGCTGAGGCACGCCTGCCGGCTCGGCCTCGAGGGCATCGTCTCGAAGCTGCGCGACTCGCCCTACAATTCCGGGCGCGGAAAGGGCTGGATCAAATCGAAATGCTCGGACCGCCAGGAGTTCGTGGTGGCAGGCTTCGTTCCCTCGACCGCCGCGGCCGACGCTATCGGCTCGCTGGTTCTCGGCGTCTACGAGGGCGACGCCTTGCGCTATGTCGGGCGGGTCGGCACAGGCTTCAGCGCGGCGACCGCGCGCGCGCTCTTCCGGACGCTCGAGCCGATGCGCGTCGCCGCGAGCCCCTTCGCCGATCGACTGAGCGCCGAGGAGGCGCGGCAGGTCCGCTTCGTGCGGCCGGAACTCGTGGCTGAGGTCGATTTTCGCGCCTGGACCGCGGACAATATCTTGCGCCACGCCTCGTTCGTCGCGCTGCGCGAGGACAAGCCCGCCCGCGAGGTCGTGCGCGAGAGTCCCGTGGCGGAGGCGGCGCCCAAGCCGCCCAAAACGCCCAAAGCGCCGAAGCCCCAGCGCCGCACAGTCGTGCTGACCCATCCTGATCGCGTCTACTGGCCCGACGCAGGCGTCACCAAGGAAGGGCTCGCTGACTATTACACGCAAGTCTGGCCGTACATGGGACCGCTCATCGTCGGCCGGGCGCTCGCGCTTCTGCGCTGCCCGGACGGGATCACCGGGCAGCAGTTCTTCCAGAAGCACGCCTGGAAAGGGCTCAGCAGCAGCATCGCCATCGTCGAGGATCCCCAGAACCCGGGCGAGCCGCTCGTCAGCATCCGCGACCTGGATAGCCTGATCGGCCTCGTGCAGGCAGGGACCCTCGAAATCCATCCCTGGGGCTCGACGGCGACCGACTGGGAGCGGCCGGATATGATCATCATGGACCTCGATCCCGGCGAGAGCGTCGCCTGGGAGGCCATGATCGAAGCCGCCCTCGACGTGCGCGCACGGCTCGAGGCTGTGGGCCTCACCGCCTTCGTCAAGACTTCGGGAGGAAAAGGCCTGCATATCGTGGCGCCGGTGAAGCCCAAGGCCGAATGGCCGGCGGTCAAGGCCTTCACCAAGGCGATCGCCGATTCGATGGCCTCCGACAGCCCGCAAAAATACGTGGCCACCATCGCGAAAGCGAAGCGGACGGGCAAGATTCTGGTCGACTATCTGCGCAATCAGCGCGGCATGACCGCGGTGGCGGCCTATTCGACGCGCGCCCGTCCCGGCGCGCCGGTATCGATGCCGCTCGGCTGGGATGAGCTCGGTCCCGCGATCGGACCCGCTTATTTCACCGTCGCCAACGCGCCTTCGCGGCTGGCCTCGCTCAATCGCGACCCATGGGATCGATTCCGCGCCGCCGCCGCGCCGATCGAAGCCCCGAAGGCCTGCCGGGCCGGCGCCTGATCGCCTACCGCTTCGGGCCCGCGGGCGGCTTTTTCGACTTTGCCCCGGAGGAGGATCTCCCTTCCGCCGCGACGCTCCTGCGCAGCGCGTCCATGATGTTGATGACATTGCTCGGGGCCGGCGCCGGTTCGGTCTTGGCCTTGGCGCGCGGAGCGCCCTTCTTCTTCTCATTGATGATGTCGATGAGACGCTCCTGCACCGGGTCGCCGACCATGTCAGGGCTCCAGGGCTTCTTGCGCTCCTCGATCAGCTGCGACACGAGCTTGAGCAGAGCCGGATCAAGCTTGGTTTTCCGTTCCGCGTCGAAGACCTCGCGCGCGTCGCGAACTTCGTCGCCGAACCTGAGCGCCCAGAGTTCGATGCCCTTGTCGCGGGCTTTGAGAAGGACCGCGCGCTCGCGGCGGTTGAGGACGAGGCGGGAGACTCCGACCATGCCGGTCGCGCGCATCGCGTCGCGGATCACGCAATAGGCCTCTTCGCCGACCGGATCGTCCGGCGTCAGGTAGTAGGGCGCATCGTACCAGATCCAGTCGATGGAGTCGGCCGGCGCGAAGCTCTCGATGTCGATGGTGCGCGCGCTCTCGAGCTTGACCGCCGCGAGCTCCTCGTCCTCGAGCAGAACGAAACTCTTTTCGTCGCGCGGGTAGCCCTTGACCAGGTCGTCCTCGTCGACCGGGCGTCCCGTCTCGGCGTCGACATATCGGCTGACGACGCGGTTGCCCGTCCGGCGATTGAGGGTATGAAAGCGGACCTTCTCCGTTTCGCTCGTCGCAGGCGTCATCGCCACCGGGCAGGTGACCAGCGAGAGCTTGAGGTACCCTTTCCAGAAGGAACGCGGCGCCATTCCGTGCCTCTGCGGTCTTCTCTCTGCCTTCTCCCGACGGCCTTCCCGTCAGGCAAGGGTTCGAATGAACTCCATTCCCGGGAATTCCAATTGAATCATGGCAGACTTCCACGCGCTCGCGCGAAAGCGCCAGGCGCTCCGGCGGGCGCGCTTTCCGCCGCGAACTCGCCAATGGCGCGAAGGTCTTCAACGAAAAGCGCATAGGCCGCTTGCTTCTCCCCCTCGTCCGGCAGGCGAAGCAGCGATGACGGATGCACTGTCACGAACCCGCGCAGACCATTTGCGAGGGTGAGCGTCTCGCCGCGGTTTCTTCCGATCGCGACCGGCCGCCCGGCGAGGCTTTGCGCTGCGGTTGCGCCGAGCGCCACGATGAGCCGCGGCTTCAGGACGTCGATCTCGCTCATGAGCCATCGCTTGCAGACATTGATCTCGCCCGCGTTCGGCTTTTTGTGCAGCCGGAGCTTGCCGCGCCGCTCGAATTTGAAGTGCTTGACGGCGTTGGTCACATATGTGCGGTTGCGATCGATGCCGGCCTCCGCGAGCGCCCTGTCGAACATGAGACCCGCCGGCCCGACGAACGGCCGCCCGACGCGGTCTTCGCGATCGCCCGGTTGCTCGCCGACGAAGATTATGTCCGCGTCGGCCGGCCCCTCGCCGAAAACCGTCTGCGTCGCGTTTTTCCACAACGGGCAGGCGCGGCACTCGGCCGCTTCGCGCCGCAACGACTCGATTTTGGCTGATTTGTCGTCTGTCATTGTCTTAAGGCCTTCGCGCCCAAACCGGAAACGCCGATCCGGCGGGCGGGGTTCCGTTGCGCTCGCATCGCAGCTGCTCGCCCTACTCGCCGGCCAGATAGGCCGCGATCTCGCGGCGATGCGGCGCGCGCCGGTGCTCGAACAGATAGACGCCCTGCCAGGTTCCGAGCGCGAGCCGCCCGTCGATCAGCGGAATCGAGAGATTGACGCCAGTCAGCGCCGCGCGGATATGGGCCGGCATGTCGTCCGGACCCTCGTCATTGTGCGAGTAGCGCGCGGGGTCATCCGGCGCGATGCGATCGAAAAAGGCCTCGAGGTCCCCGCGCACTTCCGGCGCCGCGTTTTCCTGAATGATGAGCGACGCCGACGTGTGCCGGCAATAGAGAGTGAGCAGACCGGTCCTAAGGCTGTGACGCTCGACCCAGGCGTTGACGGCGCCGGTTACGTCGACGAGACCGCGGCCGTTGGTCCGGATCGGAATGATGTCTGCGAACTGGCGCATGGCTCCACGCCCGTGATCGGTCGCTGCGCCGCCGCTCAGGAGCGCGGCGGCTCCATCGCCTTGAGGATCTGCGGCTTGACCTCGCGTTCGAGCGTCTCGGCCGTCACCGGCCCAACGACCTTGTAGACGATCGTGCCGTCGCCCCTGACGATGAAGGTCTCGGGCACGCCGTAGACGCCCCAGTCGATGCCCGCGCGCCCGTCCGGGTCGAGGCCCACCTTGGCGTAGGGGTCTCCGTCGGCGCCGAGGAAACGGCGGACGTTCCCGGAGGAATCCTTTTGCGCGACGCCATAGAGGACGACGCCCATCTGTTTCAGCCCTTCGTCGGCGGCCAGCGTCATCAGAAACGGATGCTCCTCGTGGCAGGGCTCGCACCAGGAGCCGAAGACGTTGATGACGCTGACATGGCCCCCGCGCAGGTCGGCGTCGGTCAGACCCGGGGCGCCGTCGAGGCCGGCGAGCATCAGCGGCGGGGCGCTCCGGCCGATCAGCGCCGAAGGCAGTTTCGCCGGATCGCCGGCGTTGAGCCGCACGAAGAGGAGCGCCGCCACGACCGCAAAGGCCGCGAGCGGCAGCAGAGCAAGCCGGCGGCGCGAGCGGGGCGCGGCCGCTTCGGAATTCGCGCTCACGAGCGCGCGTCCCCTGCTCGGCCGCGCGCCTCGTCCAGCGCCCGCGTCGCCTTGTCGAGATCGGCGCTCAACCGGCGGTAGTCGAAGACGACCGAGCCGATCATAGTGGCCAGCACGACGGCAGCGACGGAATAGGCGGCGATGACGAAACCGATATGCGGGTCGGCCATCATGGGATCACGCGCCCCTCGTCGCGAGGGCCGGCGCGAGCCGGTCACCCTCGGCCGCCGCCAGCATGGTCACGCGGGCGATGCGTCGGCGCAGGATCTCATTGCGGATCGCCGTCAGATGCAGCGTGAGGAACAGGAACGTGAAGGCGAGCGACATGACGATCAGCGGCCAGAGGAGCGAGGGGGCGATCGTCGGCCCGCCGAGTCGAAACACCGAGGCGGGCTGGTGGAGAGTGTTCCACCAGTCGACCGAGAACTTGATGATCGGCAGATTGACCGAGCCGACGAGCGTGAGGATCGCCGCGGCGCGCGCCGCCCGGCCCGGATCGTCAATCGCGCGCCAGAGCGCGATGAGGCCGAGATAGAGGATGAACAGCACCAAGACCGAGGTCAGGCGCGCGTCCCACACCCAGTAAGTCCCCCACATCGGCTTGCCCCACAGCGAGCCGGTCGCGAGGCAGATGAAGGTGAAGCCCGCCCCGAGCGGCGCCGCAGCCTTCTGCGCCGCGTCGGCGAGCGGATGGCGCCAGGCGAGCGTGCCGAGCGAAGCGACCGCCATCACGCCGTAGACGAAGGTCGCCATCCAGGCCGCCGGCACGTGCAGATACATGATCTTGGCCGTTTCGCCCTGCTGATAGTCGGGCGGCGCCGCGAAGGAAAGGGTGAGGCCGACGACGAAGAGAACGGCCGTCGCCGCCGCAAGCCACGGCAGCGTCCGGCGCGTCAGGTCGACGAACGCCGCTGGGTTGGCGAGGTTCCACATGGTTGGGGTTTTAGCGCCGGCCGCTTGGAGGGGCAATGCGACATTGCGCGCAATCGGAGACGCGCGGCGGACTCAATGCAGGCCGTCATGCGCTGGCGGCGAGCGCCGCTTCGGCCGACGTGCGCAGCGACGCCGCGAGGGCCTCGATCGCGGCGCGGCGGGGCGCGTTGCGGCGGTGGATGAGCCTGACGAGGCGCGACGCGCCGACGCCAACGACTCTCAGGCCGTCGAGACCGTGGCTCTGGCGACGCCAGTCGGCGAAGGCGAGCAGCGGCGCGAGCGTCGCGCCCTGACCGGCCGCAGCGAGATGGCGAACGGTCTCGAGGCTCGTCGCCCGGACGTCGGCGCCGGCCGCCCGCTCCGCCGCGCCGCAAAGCGCGAGCGCCTGATCGCGGAGGCAATGCCCTTCCGCCAGCAGAAGCAGCGTCCCCGGATCGATTTCGTCGACGCGGATCGAGTGGCGCCGTCGCGCGCGGGGGCGCGGCGAAGTGACGAGATAGAACGGCTCCTCATAGAGCTCGATCGAGTCGAGCCGCGCGCTCTGAGGGTCGGTTGCGATCACCGCCGCGTCCAGCGCGCCCTCGCTCATGCGCTGAAGCAGGCGGTCCGTCAGGTCCTCGATCAAATGCAGCGGCGTTTGCGGCAGCGCCTTGATCGCGGCGGGGAGGGCGAAGGGAAGGAGATAGGGCGCAACGGTCGCGATCATGCCGATCCTGAGCGGCCCGGCGAAAGGGTCGCGCGCCGCCTGCGCCGCGACCGTCACATTGGCCGCCGCCGCCAGGGCGGCGCGGGCCTCCGCGATGACGCCGGTCGCCCGGGCGTCGATCCGCACAGCGCGGCCTTCGCGCTCGAACAGCTTGAGGCCGAGTTCCGCCTCGAGCTTGAGGATCTGGCCGCTCAGCGTCGGCTGGCTGACGTTGCAGGCCGCCGCCGCCCGGCCGAAATGGCCATGATCGGCGACCGCGACGGCATATTCGAGGTCTCTGAGGTTCATAAAAGCGCCATCGGCCACAGCGATGATAGGCTATGGAATTATCGATTGGACCGATTGTCAATGGTGCGTTAATTGGACGCACGTCTGCCGCAATTGTAACCGAGGAACGCTCGCCATGATAAACCGACGCGCTCGGCTTGAGCCGCGATAGCGGGGCACTTGCAGACGCTGCCGTCACGAAAGAAAATCCGGCGGCAGCGCCCCGATGATCCCAAACCAGCTCGGTTATTTCGTTTCGCAACCTTGAAGAGCAAACATTAGGATTGGAGACAACATGAACGTCGAAAGCAAGTGCCCAGTGACGGGCGGGGCCCGCGCGCGCTCGATTCGTGAATGGTGGCCGAACCAGCTGAACCTGAAGGGTCTCGCCCGGAACTCTCCCCAGGCCGATCCGATGGGCCAGGCGTTTAACTACGCCAAGGAATTCCAGAGCCTCGATCTGAATGCAGTGATCGGCGACCTCAAGGCGCTCATGACCGATTCGCAGGACTGGTGGCCGGCCGACTTCGGCCACTATGGGCCGCTGTTTATTCGGATGGCGTGGCACAGCGCCGGCACTTACCGCATCCACGACGGCCGCGGCGGCGCCGGAGACGGCCAGCAGCGCTTTGCGCCGCTCAACAGCTGGCCTGACAACGCAAGCCTCGACAAGGCGCGCCGCCTATTGTGGCCGATCAAGCAGAAATATGGCCGGAAGATCTCCTGGGCCGACCTTCTGATCCTCACCGGCAACGTCGCCCTCGAGTCGATGGGCTTCAAGACGTTCGGTTTCGGCGGCGGACGCGTGGACACCTGGGAGCCGGACGATTCGATCTACTGGGGTCGTGAAGGCGAGTGGCTCGCGGACGAGCGCTACTTCGGCGACCGCGAGCTCGAGCATCCTCTCGGCGCGGTGCAGATGGGTCTGATCTACGTCAATCCGGAAGGGCCGAACGGCAAGCCGGATCCGCTCGCGGCGGCCAGGGATATCCGCGAATCATTCCGCCGCATGGCGATGAACGACGAGGAGACGGTGGCACTGATTGCCGGCGGCCACACTTTCGGCAAGACCCACGGCGCCGGCGATCCATCACTGGTAGGCCCCGAGCCGGAAGCTGCCCCGATCGAGGAGCAGGGCCTCGGCTGGAAGAGCCGGTTTGGCACGGTCAAAGGCGCCGACGCGATCACCGGCGGCCCGGAAGTCATCTGGTCCCAGACACCGACGAAGTGGAGCAACAACTTCTTCGCGAACCTGTTCAGCTATGAATGGGAACTGACCAAGAGCCCGGCCGGCGCCTGGCAGTTCAAGGCGAAAGACGCCGCCGCCACGATCCCGGACGCCTACGACCCGTCAAAGCGGCACGTGCCAACCATGCTGGTCACTGACGTTGCCCTGCGGGTCGACCCGGTTTACGAAAAGATCTCACGGCGTTTCTACGAGCATCCAGACGAGTTCGCAGACGCCTTTGCCCGCGCGTGGTTCAAGCTGACGCACCGCGACATGGGCCCGAAAGTGCGTTATCTGGGCCCGCTCGTCCCGCAGGAGACGCTGATCTGGCAAGACCCGATCCCCGCCGTCGATCATCCACTGATCGGCGAGCAGTACATTGCCGCTCTGAAGGAAAAGATCCTCGCGTCCCGGCTGTCTGTTTCCCAGCTGGTTTCGACCGCCTGGGCGTCGGCGTCAACGTTCCGCGGCTCCGACAAGCGCGGTGGTGCCAACGGCGCGCGCATTCGTCTCGCGCCGCAAAAGGACTGGGAAGTCAACCAGCCGGCTCAGCTGGCGGAAGTGCTGCCGACGCTCGAAGCGATCCAAAAGGAGTTCAACGCTTCGCAGTCCGGCGGGAAGAAGGTCTCGCTCGCCGACCTGATCGTACTCGGCGGCTCTGCGGCGATCGAGAAAGCTGCCAAGGACGCCGGGCACGACGTCAAGGTCCCGTTCACGCCGGGGCGCATGGACGCGTCGCAAGAGCAAACTGACGTCGACTCCTTCGCGCCGCTCGAACCGACCGCTGACGGGT
>JAFAHO010000416.1 GCA_019237205.1 Hyphomicrobiales bacterium | reverse complement strand
ACCGTGGCGACCTCGTCCACCCCGCCCAAATCGCCGATCGAGACAATCGGCGTGTTGCGATCGAGCCCGGTGAGGCTCAGCGCATAGACCGTGTTGGCGCCGGTGTCCGTCACATACAGCGTCCCGGCGGACCGGCTCGGGAACAGTACGTCATCCAACTTCAGGGCGTTGACCCCGCTGGCGTCGTTGACGACGACATTGGTCACTTTCTGGTTCTTGGCGCCTGGATTGGAGATCAGCGTGTACCGGCCGTCGGTGGTGGGTCCGAGGCCGGGGTCTCCCTCCGACGTCAGCACGAGATCGCCAAACCAGGTGCTCTTGAGGCTGTCGATGTCCGGCGGGGCCTGACTGGAGCTGATGAACAGCGGATTCGTGTCCTGCGCCGTTATGATGTCGGTCGTGGTCAGCGTTCCCGAGGGGCTGTTCCCCTGATCGAGACTCTGCACGACCGGGTCGGTCGGGTTCACCGGATTCGAGTAGCTGAGATAGACCTTGCCATCGAGGAACGCGACGTCGTCGTAGCCGCGGCCGCTCGTCGGTCCATAGACATAAGGCGGCGACGCGTAGGACAGGGGGGACGAGACGCTGTTGGTGGTCGGATTGATCAGCGACAGCGTAGAGTTGCCGTCGTTGTTCTGCAGCGCAAAGACCATCCCGGTGACCGGGTTGAACTTCAGTCCATCGACCAGGCCGGCGATGGAAAACTTGTCCTGAACCGCGCCGTTGAAACCGTATCGCACGATCTCGCTCGCGCCACCGCCGGTGGAGACGCCATTGTTGCCGTATTCGATCCAGACCGACCCATCGCCGATCGTGACGGAATCGGGCGCCGTGCCGCCGACCGGGCCGCCGGTCGCAAAGACGGAAACCTTCGTGACCGTCGGATCGGCGTGCGCGGACGTGGCGGTCGCGATGAGTAGAGCAGTTATCGATAGACCCTTGATGTTGAACATTGTAAACATCTCTCCTTGCTAGAGGTGGCCAGTGATAACTTTTCCATGCAAGCGCGCAGTATAATCGACGTCCATGACCGTGCGTTGACGGTTGAGCCGATTTCATGGACATTCTGGAAACGACGAATTACTGTAAAATGATTCGTTCCGTCTTTTCGCGGGTTGGAGCAAGGGCGATGGCCCCGGATCGCAACACGCGGGCCCGCCCCCGCACCGCCACGATTTCGAAGAGATGTTCACGCTGCTCGAGGGTGAGCTCGAGTTCACCTTCCGCGGCGAAACCAGATCCGTGCGGGCCGGATCGACCGTCAACGTCCCGGCCAACGCGCCGCACGCGTTTAGGAACGCGTCCGGGACGTCTGTGCATATGATGTGCCTCGCGGCGCCTGCGGGGTTGGAAGAATTCTTTCTCGAAGTCGGCGATCCGCTGGAGAGCCGCACGTCGCCGCCGCCCAAGCTCGACAAGGCGCAAATGGAAGAGCGGATCAAGAAGATCAGGGCGCTCGCGCCGAAATACCGCACCGAACTCTTGATCCCCTGAAGCGTAAGGATCGGGGCTCTTCCGGTGTTGCGAACAGATCAAACGGCGGCGTCTCTTCTCCCCGCGCGGCCCCGCGCGGGGGAAGGCGGCGCGCGCAGCCCGCCGGATAGCTAGCAGCGGGTGCACGAGCTGGCCTGTCTGATCGACCCTTGTCTGGCCGGGCGTCGGGCCTTAGGGTTCCTGAAAAGCATCGATCGGTCGCCAAGCGCGACATCCATGGGAGGAGACCTCATGACCGACTATGTCGTCGTCGGCGCCGGCTCGGCCGGCTGCGTCCTTGCCGCCCGCCTCAGCGAAGACCCCGCTGCCCACGTGACGCTGATCGAGGCCGGCGGCCCGGACAGCGCGCAGGAAATCCATATTCCCGTCGCCTTCCCGCAGCTGTTCAAATCGCAATACGACTGGGATTACTCCAGCGAGCCCGAGCCCGGGCTCTCCGGCAGGCGCGTCTACCTGCCGCGCGGAAAGGTCCTTGGCGGCTCGAGCTCCATGAACGCCATGATCTACATTCGAGGGAGCCGCGCCGACTACGACGGCTGGGCGGCCGGCGGCGCGAAAGGCTGGAGCTACAACGACGTTCTCCCCTATTTCATCAAAGCGGAGGCCAATGAACGTGGCGAGGACCAGTTCCATGGGCATCTCGGACCGCTTTCGGTCTGCGAGGGACGCTCGCGCAATCCCCTGATGGACGCATTCGTTGAGGCCGCGGTCCAAGCTGGTCACGCGAAGAACCCGGATTTCAACGGCGCGACCCAAGAGGGCGTCGGGCTCTTTCAGTACACCCAGCGTAACGGCATGCGCTGCAGCGCCGCCGCGGCCTATCTGCATCCGGCGATGGCCAGGCCCAATCTCAAGGTGATCACCGGCGCGCACGCAACGCGCCTCCTGTTCGACGGCAACCGGGCGAGCGGCGTCGAGATCGCGGTCGAGGGCCGCCTCGAAGAAGTCCGCGCCGAGAAGGAAGTGATCGTCTCCGCCGGCGCCTACAATTCTCCGCAGCTGCTCATGCTGTCGGGAATCGGGCCGGCGGCGGACCTCGCCATGCTGCAAATCCCGGTGCGCCAAGACCTACCGGTTGGCGTCGGGCTGCAGGACCACCCGATGACGCTCATGACCTGGTTGACCGACACCGAAACCCTGATGAGCGCGCTCACTCCCGAGAATGTCGGACTGTTGCAAAGCGAAGGCCGAGGGCCGCTGACGTCGAACATCGGCGAGGCCGGCGGCTTCTTCCGCACTCGCCCCGGGCTCGAAGCGCCGGATGTGCAGTTACACGCCGCCCCGGTCATGTTCTATGAAGAGGGCATGGGCCCGCTGACCGCCCACGCCTTTGGCTACGGCCCTTGCGTACTGAAGCCCGGCAGCCGCGGCAAGCTCTCGCTCAGGAGCGCCAATCCGTTCTCGAAGCCGCGTATCATGCACAATTACTTCGCTGCGCCCGAGGACCGGCAGAGCATGATCGAGGGCATTCGCATCGGCCTCGAGATCGCAGCGCAGCCGGCGCTCCGCGCCCATATCAAGGCGCCGCACATCACGCCGAAATCCTCGTCCGAATCGGACGTCTGGGAGCATATCCGGAAGGAAACCCAGACTGTCTATCACCCGACGAGCACCTGCGCGATTGGGCCGGTGGTGGACAACGAGCTCAAGGTGCATGGGATCGAGGCCTTACGCGTGGTCGACGCCTCGGTGATGCCGAGCGTGGTGCGCGGCAACACCAACGCGCCCACGATCATGATCGCCGAACGCGCAGCGGATCTTATCCGCGGCTCGGCCAGCGCGGGGGCGCGGATGCAATGAGGGGGCTGGGCCGGCCGGCGACCGGCCGCGGCTGTTCCGTCGCCTCGAAAGCCATCCGCCGCCCGCCCTGGCTGATCCCCTGCCAGGCGCGAGCCCGCCCCTCATTCGCGCCAAGCCTCGTACACCATGAACTGGAGCGGCGTCGCGCCCGCGGGGAATTCATCGCGCAGAGTTTGCGCCACCGTGGCCGTCAACTTTTCGGGGTCGACGCCGCGCGACTTGATCTGATCGATGAGCGGGCTGCCGCGGACCAGTCCGTTGGCGAAATCGTCGAAATCCGCGATCGCCCCTTGGGCGCGGACGACGTCGACGCGAAGCCCGGCAAAACCGCTTGCGAGCAACGACGCCTTGATCGGATCGATCGCGGCGTAGCCGAAGGGCACGCTCACGAACTGCGGCGGGTCGGCGTCGAAGGCTGCGCTGACCGCCTCGGCGAGGATGCGAGCGAAAGGATTGTGATCGATCGCATCCCACACGCCGAAAACATAGCGTCCGCCGGCTCTTAGCACGCGGCGCGCTTCACGATAGGCCTTCTCCTTATCCGGGAAGAACATCACGCCGAACTGGCAGACCAGCGCGTCGAACTCCTCGTCGGCGAACGGAAGCGCGATCGCGTCCGTTGCCTGGAAGGTCACGGCCTCGCCGGGCTGGAATTTTCTGCGAGAGACGTCGAGCATCGCGGGGTTAAGGTCGGTCGCGACGATCTCGGCCGCGGCCGGAAGGAGGTCGCGCAACCGTCGCGTGACGATCCCCGTGCCGGCGGCGGTCTCGAGGACCCGCGAGGGCTCGAACGACGCGACCCGCGTTGCGACGAGATCGGCCGGGCGCGCGAAAATGACGGGTCCCAGACCCTGGTCGTAGTGCTCGGGAATGGAGCCGACGAAGCGGGTCGGGTCGTCGCGCATGGAGTCTCTCCCTGCTCGGGCGGGGCATTGCGATGCACCGCGCCTCGGCGACCATGTTATCGCCATGGCGACCCGCAGCAAAAGATCCTTTCGACGTAGCGAGCTGCACGCGCGCCCAGCGGCGGCTCTACCGCCCCGCACACGCGTCGCCGTCGGTCGCCCTCTTCAGAAGCCGGTTGACGGCTTCAGGCTCGGTCGGGAAGCCCGCCTCGACCCAGAGATCGCGAAACGCGCTGAGGATCTCTCCCACCCGTGGGCCGGCCGGGACGCCGCGGGCGGCGAGATCGGCCCCGCCGACCGGAAGCTCAGGTTCCGGCGCATCGGCGAGGAACCGGTCGGCCTCGGCGAAGGCGGCGTCGTCAGCGCTCGCCCTCGATTCGGCTTGGGTGAGCAGGAGCGCGTCGCGCGCGGCGCGGCGCCTGGCCGCGAACAGCAATTCTCTGAGGCCGCGAACGTCCGGCGGGGTTTCGATTCCGTGCAGGGACGTCACCGCCGAGGCGGCAGCGGCGAGGCGACGCCATTCGGCGTTGGCGAGCCGCAGCCGCTCGTGCAGACGGTCGGCGTCCTCGGCGATCACCACGGCAAGCGCAGCGAGGCGTAGCAGCGCATCTTGCTCGGCGCCGTGGGCTTCTTCGATTGCGATGACACGCCCGAGCCTGCCGGGATATCCCATTCCGCCGAACAGCGGCTCCAGCAATCCGCTTTCGCCCATGGTGCGCGCGACGGCGGCGGCATGAGGGGCGACGATGAGCTTGAGGCATTCGGCGCGCAGCCGCTCGCGCGAAAGCCTGGCCATACCGGCGCGCCCGCGTATCGCTGCGCCTAGTCCTTCGCGATCGACGGCGCCGCTCCCGAACCGCGCCGAGAAGCGGAAGAACCGGAGAATGCGAAGATAGTCCTCGCGGATTCGGGCGTCGGCGTCGCCGATGAAGCGGACGCGGCCCGAAGCGAGATCGTCGAGTCCGCCGAGCGAATCATGGACATGTCCGTCGGCAGTGAGGGAGAGCGCATTGATGGTGAAATCGCGCCGGCGCGCGTCCGCCGAAAAATCGCGCCCGAAAGCGACCTTGGCGTGGCGTCCGTCCGTCTCCACGTCCTCCCGCAAAGTGGTGACCTCGATCGGCCGGCCATTCACGATCAGGGTGACGGTGCCGTGGGCGACCCCGGTCAGCGCGACCTTGAATCCCGCCTTCCGCCCGCGTCGGATCACTTCGTCCGGCGTCGCGGTCGTGGCGAGATCGAAGTCGAGCGCCCGCTCGCCGAGCGCGAGGTCGCGCACCGCTCCGCCGATGAGCCGCGTCTCCTCGCCCTCGCCGTTCAGCGCTTTGAGCGCTTTCGCCAGCGGACCCCGCCTCAACGGCGCAAGATCCTGGAGCCTCCCGTCCTTCAGGCCCGGCAGGTCCGTCATTCGATCCGCCCAGGAACCAGAACCCCGTTTTCCTCATGCGCCGGCACATAGACGCCATGGCCGCGCGGAGCGAAAGCATCGAGGACCACGAGGCCGAGGACCGCGGCGGCGAGGCCGATCAGCGTCATGATCGACACCCGAAAGCCGGTCCAGTGTTCGACTTCGAGCGGATAGCGAGCTCTGAGAACGAGGTAGAGCGCGTAGGCCGCGAAGGGGACCAGGAACAACGCGAGCGGCTCGAGCACTTCCCGCGCCATCAGGAAAACAGCCTCTCGTACAGATTCCGCAAGATGCCGGCGGTAGCCCCCCAGATATAGCGGCCCTCATGCGGCATGACGTAGAACTTTCGCATCCTGCCCTGCCATTCGCGTTCGTCGAGCCGGTGATTGGCGGGGTCCATCAGAAAGGCGAACGGCGTTTCGAACACTTCGTCGACTTCGAGCGGGTTGACCGCCGGCGTGAACGACGGGTCGATGAGCGCGACGAGGGGCGCGATCCGAAACCCGGTCCCCGTGAGGTAAGGATCGAGCCAGCCAAGGGGCTCGACGAACCGCTTCTCGAGGCCGATTTCCTCGTGCGCTTCGCGCAGCGCCGCCTCGGCCGGCGTCTCCCCCGGATCGATTTTCCCTCCGGGAAAGGCGATCTGGCCGGAATGGGCGCGCAAGTGCGAAGCCCGAAGGGTGAGCAGCACGGTGAGCCCCTGCCGCCGCGCGATGATCGGCGCGAGCACCGCAGCCGGCCGCGCAAGCGCCAGTACGTCGGCGCCGGGAGGCGGGCCGGTCAAGGCGAAGTCACCGACCCTCGGCGCGACCGCCTGAAGCGCGGCGACGGCGAGCTCCGGCGCGAGCTTTCTCCGCGCCAGCGCGCGCAAAGTCTCGGCGTCGAGATCGGACGGCGAAAGCGCGGTCAAGGGCCCTCGATCTCGCTCGCCAGGCACATCGGGAAGAACACGCCGCGCGACCGCACGCCGAACCACGCCTCGTCCTGCCAGCGTTCAGTCGTCCCCAACGCCACGAGATCGTAATAGAGCGCCCGCTTGACCAGCGCCCAGAGATTGTCGCGAACGCGGACATAAGGCTTCAGGCCCTCCGCCGCGCCATGTTCGAAGCGAAGCGGGTGCTGCTCGTCGACGGTCACCATGTCGTCCACATTGGTGCGAAACGCCAGACCGATGTCGGCGTCTGCGCCCTCGAGCTTGAGCTCGACCGCCAGGAACGGGGCGTCATCAACCTTGAGGCCGACCTTCTCGACCGGCGTCACCAGCACATAGCGGTCGCCATCCTTGCGCAAAATTGATGCGAAAAGCTGGACCAGCGGAAGCCGGCCGATCGGCGAGCCGCAATAAAACCATGTTCCATCGGCAGCGATGCGCATGTCGATGTCGCCGCAGTCGGGCGGATCCCAAAGGTGCACCGGAGCCGGGCCGCGCTTGCCGCGGCCGGCAGCCTCCGTAAGCCCCTTCAGCGCCTGCTCGGGGGACCTAGCGGGGTCCCCCATGGTCTGGCGCGGGTTTACGGGCGGTTCTGACGTCGGCATGATACGTGCTTTGTCGGAGGGACGCCCGTCAATCTAGTGCGGCCGGCGTAAAAGCGAAACCGTACGCGAGCGCTGCGGCGCAAAGGACAACCGAATGACTGTGACCGATACCGTTAGCCCCAGCCTCCTGACGCGCGACGTCGACGCGACGCTCGAGCGGATCGCCGCGGCGCGCGCGGAGATCGGCGCCGTCATCATCGGGCAGGAGCGGGTGGTGGACCTGACGCTCGCGATTCTGCTGGCGGGAGGACACGGGCTCCTGATCGGCGTTCCCGGCCTTGCCAAGACGAAGCTCGTCGAAACCTTGGGGATTGTCGTTGGCCTCGAGGCGCTGCGCGTGCAGTTCACACCCGACCTGATGCCGTCCGACATCCTCGGCTCCGAGGTGATGGAGGAGGGGCTCGACGGCAAGCGCGTCTTCCGTTTCATCCGCGGACCCATCTTCGCGCAGCTCCTGATGGCCGACGAGATCAACCGCGCCAGCCCCAGAACGCAGTCCGCCCTTCTGCAGGCGATGCAGGAACACCACGTCACCGTCGCCGGCGCGCGGCACGACCTGCCGAGCCCTTTTCATGTGCTGGCGACGCAGAACCCCCTTGAACAGGAAGGGGCCTATCCGCTCCCCGAGGCGCAGCTCGACCGCTTCCTGCTGCAGGTCGACGTCGGCTATCCCGACCGTGCGGCCGAGCGGCGCATCCTCATCGAAACGACAGGCGATCGCGAGGCGAAGCCGAGGCCCGTCATGTCGGCCGAGGACCTGCTGGCGGCGCAGCGCATCGTCCGCCGCGCGCCGATCGGCGATCGGGTCGTCGAGGCGATTCTCGATCTCGTGCGTGCGGCGCGCCCCGGCGAGGGCGATCCGGAGCTGACCATGGGGATCGGCTGGGGGCCGGGGCCGCGCGCCGCGCAGGCGCTGATGCTGGCCGCCCGCGCGCGGGCACTGGTCGACGGGCGGCTCTCGCCCTCGCTCGAGGACATCGCCGCGCTTGCGGAACCGGCCCTCAAGCACCGCATGGCGCTCACTTTCGCCGCCCGCGCCGAGGGCGAAACCACGACCGCCGTGATCGCACGCCTTGTCGCAAAGTTCGTTCAGTGATTCGAAGCGCGCCTCGTTCGCCGCAATGACCATCACTCCCTCCATCCGTCAGGACGCAGCGACGCTCTCGGCGCGCCTGCCGAGCCTCGTGATCGCGGCGCGCAAGGTCGCGCAGACCGTGCGCCACGGCGTTCATGGGCGCCGGCGCGCCGGATCGGGCGAAACATTCTGGCAATTCAGGCCGTTCGTGTCGGGAGAACCGTCCTCGCGCGTCGACTGGCGGCGCTCGGCCCGCGAAGCGCACGCTTTCGTGCGCGAACGAGAATGGGAGGCCGCGCACACGGTCTGGATCTGGTTCGACCGGTCGGCGTCGATGCGCTTCGGATCGAGCCTCTCGCGGACGACGAAAATCGACCGCGCCGCCATGCTCGCCCTCGCTTTCGCGGACTTGTGCGTTCGCGGCGGCGAACGCGCCGGTCTTCTCGGACTGACGCGCCCGCTCGCGTCGCAGGGGGTTATCGAGCGTTTCGCCGAGGCGATCGCAACCGACGAACGGCTGCACGGCGCCTCTGAGGCCGGCCTGCCCCCGCCGGCGCCCGCGCCCTCCCGGTCGATGACGCTGCTTGTCGGCGACTTCCTTTGCGAACCCGAAAGAACCGAGCAGGCGATGCGCGCGATCAGCGCCGAAGGCGCGATCGGCGAGCTCGTTCTGATCGTGGATCCGATCGAGGAGGTCTACCCCTTCTCCGGCAACGTCGAGTTCCTTCATCCGGCCGGCGCGGACCGGCTCGTGAGCCCCCGGGCGCAGAATCTGCGCGACGCCTATCTCGGCCGGCTCGCAGCGCACCGTGACGCGCTGCGGCGGATCTGCGGGCGCCTGGGTTGGGGAATGAGCCTCCACCGCACCGACGCGTCAGCGGCGGAAGTGCTTCTGTCGCTGCGCGTGCGTCTGTCGACGCCCGAGTTCGGCGAAACCCGGAGCGCCTGATCGATGTTTGGCCTGCCGCTCGCCTTTGCCGCCCCCGCCGTGCTGGCCGCGCTTGTCGGCCTCGCAGCGCTCTATTTCCTCCTGCGCGTCACGCCTCCGAGGCCGAGGCAAGCCCTGTTTCCGCCGCTTCGTCTCCTCATCGGCCTCGACCCGAAGGATACCGAGCCGGCGCGGACGCCGTGGCCGATCCTGGCGCTGCGCCTCGCGATCGGCGCCCTGATCATTTTGGCCATGGCCGGGCCGCTCTGGAACAGCCTGGCCGGCCTTGCCGGCTCGGGCCCGCTCCTCGTCCTCATCGACGACGGATGGGCGGCTGCGCCCGCGTTCGAAAAGCGCATCGACTACGCCCGGCAGCGGATGGAAGGCGCCGCCCGCGCCGGTCGGGCGGTCGCAGTCAAGCCGCTCTCGCAGGGCGCGGAAGCGATTGCGCCGCTCGACATGGCCGAAATTGAGGGACGTCTGCGATCGCTCGCGCCGGTCCCCTACGCGCCGGCGCGGGAGACCGCGCTGCCGGCCATCCAGCAATTTCTCGCGAAAGAGCCGAAGGCGGAGATTCTCTGGATCGCCGACGGGGTGGAACTCGGCGGCGCGAGCGGATTTGCGGCCCGGCTTCAGGCGCTTACGCGCTCGGTCGAGGTCGTGACCGACGGAGCCGGCGCGCGCGCCATCGCCGGAATCGACAACGAGGCGGGCGCCCTCGCCGTTCGGCTGTCGCGCTCCGATCGTCTCGCGCCAGCCAAGGGGACAGTGCGCGCGCTCGACGCCCAGGGGCGCGAAGTCGGCCGCGCGCCCTTCGATTTCGGCGAGACTCTCCTGACCGAGGCGCGCTTCGACCTGCCTGTCGAGGTGCGCAACGACATTTCGCGCGTCGTGATCGACGGCGAGCGGTCGGCGGGCGCGACCTGGCTCGTCGACGAACGCTCGCGCCGCCGGCGGGTGGCGATCGCCTCGGGCGCGAGCGCCGACGTCGCCCAGCCGCTGCTCGCGCCGAACTACTATCTGAAACGCGCGTTGGAGCCTTTCGCCGATGTCAGCGAATGGCGTGATTCGTCGAGCGATCCCATCGTTTCGCTGCTCGCGGAAAAGCCTTCCGTGCTGGCGCTCGCCGACATGAGCGTCGCCCCCGGGCCTGAGCGCGACGCCATTCTCCAGTTTCTCGACCAGGGCGGCGTCCTTCTGCGATTCGCCGGCACGCGGCTTGCTGCTGGGGACGACGATCTGACGCCGAGTGAGCTGAGGCGGGGCGGTCGCCTGCTGGGAGGCGCGCTCTCCTGGGAGACGCCGAAGCATATCGCGCCCTTCGAGGCGGGGAGTCCGTTTTTCGGGCTCGCTGCGCCCGACGAGGTGACGGTCTCGCGGCAGGTGCTGGCCGAACCGGACGCCGCTCTCGCCAACAAGGTCTGGGCGCGCCTCGGCGACGGCACACCGCTCGTGACCGCCGGACCGCGCGGCAAAGGCCTGATCGTCCTCTTTCACGTGACGGCCGACACGACTTGGTCAAACCTGCCGCTTTCGGGGCTGTTCGTCGACATGCTGCGCCGGATCGTGGCCAAGGCCGGGGCGCCGGCCGCGGCGGCCGATCGGAAGCCCGGAGAGCGCGCCGCAAGCCTGGCGCCCTGGCGCACGCTCAGCGGCTTCGGGGTTCTCGGGCCCCCGCCTGCCCAGGCCGAGCCGATCGGCGACGATTTTACCGGCATTGGCGATGCACTGCATCCGCCGGGCTTCTACGGCGCGCAGGAGTCGCTGAGCGCGGTCAACGCGCTCGGGCAGGGCCAAGCGCTCGCACGCGCCGACTATGGCGCTTTGACCGTGCGCGAAGGCGCGCTCGCGATCGCTCCGCCGATCGATCTGCGCCGCTGGCTGCTGCCTGCCGCGCTCATTGGCCTCATGATCGACGCGCTGATCTCCGCCTGGCTCGCGGGCGCCGCGGTCTTCCGCCGTCGCGGCGCGGTCGCGGCCCTCGCATTCGCCGCCGCGGTCTGCGCTGTGTCCGCCCCCCCTTCGAGCTGGGCTGCCGGCCCTGCGGGGCCGCACGATATGGACGCGGCTCTTTCGGCTCGCCTCGCCTATGTCGTGACCGGCGACCCGGCGGTCGACGAGACGTCGAAGGAGGGGCTCATCGGACTGACGCGCGTGCTGGCTTCGCGCACCTCCGCCGAGCTCGCCGAGCCGATCGCCGTCAACCCGGCGCGCGACGAGCTCGCTTTCTATCCGCTGATCTACTGGCCGATTGTCGCGGGTCAGTCCCAACCCCAGGCCGAAGCGCGCACGCGCATCGCCGCCTACATGAAGAACGGCGGCACCGTCGTCTTCGACACGCGCGACGCGCTCATCTCGCATCCGGGCGGGGCCCCAACCGAGGAGGCTCGCTGGCTGCGCGCGCTGCTCGCAGGGGTGGACGTGCCGGAGCTCGAGCCGGTTCCGCGAGACCATGTCCTGACCAAGACCTTCTATCTCCTTGACCGCATCGTCGGCCGGACCGCGATCGGACAGACATGGATCGAGGCGCTCCCGCCGGCCGATCCGAACGACAAGGGCAGGCCGGCGCGAGCCGGCGACGGCGTCTCGCCGATCATCATCGCCTCCGACGATCTGGCTGCGGCCTGGGCGAGCGACGCCGGGGGGGCCTCGCTCTATCCGCTCATTCCGGGCGGCGCCCGCCAGCGCGAGCTCGCCTTGCGCAGCGGGATCAATCTCGTGATGTACACGCTCACCGGCAATTACAAGGCCGACCAGGTCCACGCGAAGGACATCATCGAAAGGCTCACCCGTTGAGCGTCTGGTCGATCGCCTTTTCTCCTTTCCTCCCGCCATGGGCGATCATCGCGCTCTCGGCTGTGGCGCTCGCCATCACGGTCGTTCTCGTCTGGCGTCGCGTGCGCGGCGCCTGGCTCCGGGCGCTCGCCTTTGCGCTTCTCATTCTGGGCCTCTGCGATCCCAATCTCGTGCAGGAGAACCGGCGCCCGCTGAAGGATATCGTCGCCCTCGTCGTCGACCGTTCCGCCAGCCAGGACATCGGCGAGAGGCCGGGCCAGACCGACGAGGCGCGCGACGAACTGAAGGCGCGGCTCAACGCGCTCGGCGACGTGGATCTCCGCGTCGTCGAGACCTCGCGCCAGGAATCGGACACGGAGGGCACGAAACTCTTCTCCGCGCTGCGCGGGGCCCTCTCGGACGCCGCGCCGGAGCGCGTCGGCGGAGCGATCATGATCACCGACGGCGTCGTTCACGACATCCCGGGGTCCGTCGCGGCGCTCGGCTTCGACGCGCCGCTGCATGCGCTGATCACCGGATCGCCGGACGAAAAGGACAATCGCATCGAGGTCGTCTCCGCGCCGCGCTTCGGGCTCGTCGGTTCCGAGCAGGTCGCGGAGGTGAAGGCAGAGCGCAGCGGGAAGGCCGCGGACGGCGCGCTCGCCACCATTCTCATCCGGCGCGCATCGGGCGTGGTGGAGACAGTCCAGGCCCCCTACGGCGCCCCGGTTTCGATCCGCATGCGTTTCGACCATGCCGGTCCGAACATTGTCGAAGTGGAACTGAAGCCTGAACCGGGCGAACTGACCACGATCAACAATAAAACGGTGATTCAGGCGCAAGGCGTGCGGGAGAACCTGCGCGTTCTCTTGGTTTCCGGCGAACCCCATGCGGGCGAGCGGACTTGGCGCAATCTGCTCCGCTCGGACGCCGCGGTCGATCTCGTCCATTTCACGATTCTGCGCCCGCCCGAGAAGCACGACGGCACGC
>JAFAHO010000383.1 GCA_019237205.1 Hyphomicrobiales bacterium | reverse complement strand
AGGTTTTCAGGCGTTCCCAGCCGATGGCGCGCTCGACAGCGGCAATCTGGTCTTCTCCTGTATCCTTGGCGGCGAGCATGACCTTGGCCATGCCGAGCAAGGCTCGCGCCGAAGCGTCGAGTGTCCTGGCGCGATCGACTACGTTGTCCTTGTGGGCGCGATCGGCGCGCCGAAAGACGGAGCCGAGCATCTTATCGAACATGGCGAGCGCGGCGTCGGTGAGATCCTTGTCAACAAGCGCGTAGGCCCGCAACAGAAGCCAGAACAGGCGGTACGGAATGCAGACGACCCTGGTCGATGATTTCGACGCCTCTTTCACCGCGTGGATCAGGTCGATGTAGGAAAGCGTTTCGCGGCCTGAGATGTTAAAAGCCTGGCCGGGGCGCGGCGTCTCGATGCAGGACGCGATGATGTCGCAGAAGTCGCCGACGTACAGCGGCTGGCGCAGATAGTGGCCGTCGCCGGGGACCGGGAAGACCGGCGTGCGCTGCATGAACCGCGCGAGCCAGCCAAGATGCTTCCGATCGAACCAGCCGAACATCAGCGTCGGACGCAGCACGATGGTCTGCAGGCAACTCGCGACCGCAAGCTTCTCCTGCGCCTTCTTCGTCTCGGTGTAGTAATCGCGCGCCAGCGAGTTGACGACCGAGGAACTGATGTGGACGACGTTGGCGACCCCGGCGGCCTTGGCCGCGACGATGACGTTTTCGGTCGCCGTGACGTTGTTGTCGAGGAACTCCGCCGTCGCCGCGGGATCGCGCTCGAGTTCAAACTGGTCTCCGAGGACGCCATAAGCCAGCAGAACGACGTCGAGCGCACCGAGCCTTTTCGCGATCTCCTCGAGCGTGGAGACGGCGTCGACCGAGGCGCAGTCGGCGACCTGCATTTCAACGGCCGCCGCGCCGCTCACACGAAGATCGGCGGCGATCGTCTCCAGACGATCCGCATTTCGTCCGACGAGCGCAAGATGCGCGCCCTCGGCCGCCCAAAGGCCCGCCGCCGCCTCGGCCATCGCGGAGGCCGCACCGACAATAACAATCCGTTTCGGTCGCCAAGCTCATTGCGAAACTCTCCGCCAGAAGTCCGAGTTCATCGCCGGGTCCTTCAACTGCGCGAAGGTCTCCCATTGCGGAAAAGAAAGCCTGAACATTTCCGCCGGCATCCGTCCATCCTTTGCGGGATAGAGTGCGCCCCTCGCCTCGCGGACGATCGCGTCGAGGCGGCTCATCAGTGACAGAGTCGACTCGCCCCGATTGGGAAAATCGAGCGCGAGCGGCGTTCCCGGCCTGGGAAACGACAGGAGGCCCGGCGAGGGCTTGTCGCCGAAGGTCTTTAGGATCGCGAGAAACGACGCCATTCCTGTCTGCGCGATCTCGGCCAGCATCGCAGACAAAGCGAGCCGCTCTTCGCCCCGCGGGATGACGCACTGGTACTGGCGCATGCCGCGCGCGCCGTAAAGCCGGTTCCAGTGGCGGATGGAGTCGAGCGGATAGAAGTAGGTCTGATAATCCTGCGTCTGCCTCGCCGCTTTGATCTTGTGCAGGCGGTAGTAGAATTCGTTGAAGGCCCCGACGCTCAGCCGGTTCAGGGCGAAGCCCGGAAAACAGAACGGGATGGCGCGAAAGGAACGATCGTCGCGAGGCGCAAGGCCGCCGGACGAGGCCCAATTCGCGCGAGTGAAGACGCCCCGCCCTCTGCTCGTAGCGCAGTCGATCCAGGCGACCGTGTGCTCGTGAGAGCCAACACTGTCGGCCGCCAGCGACCAGAAGGCCTCAAGGCTTTCGAACGGCGCAATCTCGACGTCGAGGAACGAACTCGGGATGGGCGCGAGCGCGAACTCCACCCACTCGATCGCGCCGGTGAGGCCAAGGCCGCCGACGGTTGCGTTGAAGATGTCCGGCTCGGTTTCCGGGGTCACGGTGGCGCGGCCGCGGTCGCTCCGCTGCAGTCCGAACGCCAGGACGCTCGCACCGAAGGATCCGGCGCTGTGATGGTTCTTGCCATGGACGTCGTTTGCGACTGCCCCGCCGAGCGTGACGAACCGCGTACCCGGAGTCGTCGGCAAGAACCAGCCCTTGGGGACGACAAGCTGGAGCACGTTCGAGAGGCTGACGCCGGCTTCGGCCCGGAGCAGCCCAGTTCGCGGATCGAAGGCGATGAAGCGGTCGAGACCGGTCGCGTCGATGACCGCCCCGGCGCTGTTCAGGCACGAGTCGCCATAGGACCGCCGCAAGCCGATCGCAAGCTTGTCTTTCCACTTCGGCTCGGCGATCAATTCTGGGAGTTCGTCTCGAAAATGCGGCTTTGCGACGTATTGCCGCCGCCGGTCGACTCTCCCCCAGGACAGAATGTCGGATCGTTTCACGTATTGTGTTGCAAGTGATGCCGTCACGCTGCAAGGATGGTTAGGTCGCTGCGACC
>JAFAHO010000199.1 GCA_019237205.1 Hyphomicrobiales bacterium | reverse complement strand
GAGAGCCACATCCTGCGTCTCGCCGGGCAAGAGATAGCGCTCGGCGATGTCCTTGACGTGCTTCATGACGTCGGCGCGCACACGCGTCTGCGCGGCCTTGCGCGCCTCCTCGTCCGCGGCCGCCCGCAGCGCCGAGAATCCTTCGAGCGGAAACTTCGCATCGACCGCGAGCGGACGCTTGTCGCCCGGCAGGCGGACGAGGCAGTCCGGCCGGGCGCGGTTCGAGAGCGTGGCCTGAAACTCATAGGCGCCCAACGGCAGACCGTCGCGCACGATCGCCTCCATGCGTCCCTGGCCGAAGGCGCCGCGCGCCTGCTTGTTGGCGAGGATGTCCTTGAGCGACACGACCTCGCGCGTCATTTCGGTGAGTCTTGCCTGCGCCGCGTCGATCACCGCGAGGCGCTCGTTGAGCCGGCCGAGGTTCTCGCCGGTGCGCCGCGTCTGGCTCTCGATGCCGGCGCCGAGAAAGTCGCCCATGCCGGCGAGGCGGCCGGAGAGCTCGGCGTTGTCCCTGGCGAGCGCGGCGAACCGCGCCTCGATCGCCTCCTGCCGTTCGTCGGCAATCTCCCGCTCGCGGCGCCGCGCGGCGGCAGCGCGCCAAAGCGCGATCAGGCTCAGGCCCATGAGCGCAGCCAAGAGCGCCAGAGCCGCGCCGAGCGCGTCAGTCAGAGAGATCGGGACGCCGTTGATGACGGCGATCGGGGAGGCTGTGTTCAAGAGCAAAAAGGGGGCTGTCGAATCAGAACAAATTAAGAACCAATTGATCCCATGTCCAGCGGTTTAACACCACTCGGCGAACTAGCCATGCCAAGGACGCCGCAAAGCCACTGTCAGAGTTGGCCAAAAAGAAACTCGTGGAGCCGTTTCTCTAAGCAGGTTTCATTTGTGTGGCCAACGGATGCTGGCTGTGATTCCGTCTTCGCGCTGATTCGCGGGGGTGGGACATGGCGGGCAAATCTCCGCTGGTGGCGAGCGAGGAACAGAAGGCGGAATTGCGGAGGCTTGCGGTCTCGCGCGATCGTAGCGAGGCGGATCGGGCGCGAGCTTTATTGCTGACGCTGTCGGGTTGGACGAGCCCGCGCATTGCGGAAGCGTTCGGCGTTCGCGAGGATACGGTGCGTCTGTGGCGCAGCGACTTTGCGCGCGCCGGCGTCGAAGCGCTCGAGACGAGCCCGGCCCCGGGACCGGCGCCGGTCAAGGCCGAAGCGGCGCTGAGAGTGGCGGGGCCATTGCTCGAAGCGCCCGTCGCCGACCGCCCCAACTGGACGCTGGCGCGCCTCATCGGCGAGATCGAGGCGCGCGAGGGCGTCACCATCTCCAAATCCCGCCTGTCTAAGGTGCTGCGTAAAAAAAATTCCGCTGGCGTCGGCCGCGACACACGCTGAAGGGCCGCCAAGACGCCGACGCCATCGACCGCGTCGGCCTCAGGCTGGCGCTGCGCAAGGCGCAGTCGGAGGCCGGCGATATCGTGCTCCTCTTCGCCGACGAGAGCGAGGCGCTGACCCATCCCTATCTGGCCAGAGCTTGGGCCAAGCACGGCGCCGATCTGCGCGTGCCGGCGCCCGGCCAGGCCAAGAAAGTCGCAATGATGGGAGCGCTCGATCACGCCGCTCGCCACCTTGTCGTCCACACCAGCAAAACCAAGCGCAGCGCCGATTTCATTGCGCTCTTGCAACGGCTCGACGGCCGTTATGGCCCGCGGCCAGGCCTGCCGGTCAAGCCGGTCGTCATCGTGCTCGACAACGGGCCGATCCACGTGAGCAAGGCCACCACCGCCGCGCTTGCCGCCCGCGCCCATTGGCTCACCGTCGAATGGCTGCCCAAGTACGCGCCCGAACTCAACGACATCGAGCCCGTCTGGCGCGATCTCAAAGCCCATCATCTGGCCCACCAGACCTTCACCGACGCCGACGATCTCGACCGCACCATTCACGCCGCTGTAAGCACCTTGAACACCGAGCGAAACATCCGTCCGTTGGTCAAACAGAGAATCTCTGCTTAGCCGAAACACAAGTCATGAAGCCGATCCAGCAACCCATCACGGGCGCCGAGGATATTTCCGACCTCAGCCGACCCGAGCAAGCACTGGCCCAATTCTATAAGGCGTTCAATTCCCGGAATCTCGACATGATCGACGCGAATTTCGCCGCCTCTGACGAGGTCGCGATCGACAACCCTCTCGGGAGCATCCGGCGCGGCGCGGACGTGCCGCACAAGATGTACGAGGTCGTCTTCAAGAGCCCTGCGGACGTCCACGTCGAATTCTGGGATTACACAATCGATCGAGTGGGCGATGTCTTCTGGGCTGTGGGGCGCGAGCGCGGAACTTATCGTGCCGGCGACGCCGTCAAGGACCTCAACATCCGCACCACGCGCATCTTTCGCCTCATCGACGGTCGCTGGCGACAGGTCCATCATCACGGATCGATCGAGGACCCAAAGCTCCTTG
>JAFAHO010000139.1 GCA_019237205.1 Hyphomicrobiales bacterium | reverse complement strand
GGTCGGGACGAGGGAAGGCCACCGGCCGCCCCGCCGCCCACAAGGGAGGCAGGAGGGGCGGCGCCGCATCTGCGGCAAGACCAGCGGCCAGCCGATCGGCGGCGGCCAGAAAAGCCGCAGTCACTCGCAAGCGAAACGCCGAGAGCGCAAAACGCAAGTAGAGGCCGCGGGCGGCCATTGTTCAAAGCCGAGCGCATCGCCGCTTCGATACGCTGCTCGAATGGTAGATCGCCCCGTTGGACGCGGTTAACCCCGGTCGGTTATGCTGTGGTAAACTCTTGCTGGCCACGCAAGCGCGTAGGGCAAATCCTGTTCGACGCTCGCGGCAAGATCTGATGCTGGAGCGCTATTCCACTTATCCCGAATCGTCGGCGATAGCGCAACGCCAACGCCGACAAGATAGACGATTAGGATCAACGCAATCAGCGCGCGCATCTTCATGCTCCGCAGTTCCGATTGCGGGTGAAACGCGCCACACGGCGTCGGGTTCCGCGAACCGGGGTTGCGCGACAGGCCCGCCCGAGCGTCCATGAAGGGCGATCACGGCAAATCGCTCGGATGCGGCGGAACTCGCGCGCTCGCATCCTGTTGTGGTTGCTGCGTCATTCGCAAAAGGGAGCTCAACCATGGCCGAGAAAAGGCTGGACGATCTCTTCTACGACACGCTCAAAGACCTCTATTTTGCCGACCGGCGAGGCCCTGCTGCGGGTGACGGGTTTCCCTTCTCTCGCGGCGGGGACCCCAAGTAGGAGCTTTCCCGTGGATCAGATGCAAGAGCGCCCGGTCGTCACCGAGTCCAACCAGGATCGGATCCGGCAGGGCGAAACGGGACACCATCTTCGCTACATTCTCATTGGCAGTTGCGCCCTCGTCATCCTTCTCTTCATCGCAATCACGGCTTTCCTCAAGCCGTGAGCCCTGCGGAAGGAGGCGGCGAGCGCCGGTAAAGGCGGGCTTGGGATCGCGATGAGCTCTGAGGCCGCCTTCCTTGCGCCAATGGTGGTCATTCTGCTCGCCTCCCGCCTGCTCGGGGAAGCGGCTCGGCGCCTCGGCCAACCCGCGGTAATCGGCCAGCTCATTGCCGGCATACTGCTCGGCCCCTCATTCTTCGGCCTCGTTTGGCCTGGGGCGCAACACGCGGTCTTTGCCGCCGATCCGTCTCAGAGGGCGATGCTCCAGGCTTTCGCCGAGTTCGGCATCCTCCTGTTGCTCGCGCTGACCGGCATGGAGGTCGACGTCGGTCTGTTGCGCAAGATCGGGTCGCCGGCGCTAAGCGTTTCGCTTGCCGGGATCGCCGTTCCCTTTTTCTGCGGGGTCGCCCTCGGCTTTGCGGCGCCGGCTTCGCTCATCCCTAGCCCCGACCAGCGGTTTGCCGCTGCGCTCTTTCTCGGGGTCGCCTTGTCCATCTCCTCCATCAAAATAGTCGCGGCAGTCGTGCGCGAACTAAATCTTGCCCGTCGCGAAATCGGGCAGCTCATCGTCGCCTCATCGATCATCGACGATTCGATCGCATGGATCATCATCGCCGTCATACTCGGCATCGTCGGCTCGGGCCGCGTCGACCTCGGCCGCCTGACCCAAACGGTCGTAGGCGTGGCGGTCTTCCTCGCGGCCAGCCTGACGATCGGGCGTCGCCTGGTCGCTGACGCCATCCGCCTTGTCAACGACGCCTTCGTGGGCGATTACATGGTGCTGACGCTGATCCTCGTCATCATCGGCGCCATGGCTCTCGCCACCCAGGCGCTTGGCTTCCAGACGGTGCTCGGCGCGTTCATCGCCGGCGTCCTCATTGGCGAGTCGCCGATTCTCACCGAACAGATCGCCGGACAGTTGCGCGGCATGACCACCTCGTTCTTTGCGCCCATATTCTTTGCGCTCGCAGGCATCAACTCGGACTTGACCGTCCTTAAATCTCCGACGGTTCTGGGTCTGACCGTGGCGCTCGTCGTCGTCGCCAGTCTTGGTAAATTTGCCGGCGCGTTCATTGGCGGCGCGATCGGTCGGCTCTCCGGCGCCGAGTCGCTGGCGGTCGCGATCGGCATGAACGCGCGAGGTTCGACAGAGGTGATCGTGGCCAGCATCGGCCTTTCGGTCGGGGCGCTGAGTTCGAACCTCTACTCGATGATCGTGACGATGGCTGTCCTGACGACCTGCGCGATGCCTCCGACTCTTCGCTACGCCCTGGCGCGGACGCCGCCAAGGCCGGGCGAACAGGAGCGGCTGAACCGTGAAGCCTTCGAAGCCAACGGCTTCGTCGCGAACATGGAGCGCTTTCTCATTGCGGCGAGCGATCATCCCAATGGCCGGCTCGCCTCGCGTCTGGCTGGGCTGCTCGCGGGCTCGCGAGGCCAGCCGGCAACGGTGCTGCATGTCGAATCGCGGGAAGACGACCATGGCCCGCAAGAAGGTCAGGGGCGAAAGATGGCGTCGGATGTCAGGCGGGGAATCGATCATGCGCGCAAGTCGCGGCCGGACGAGGCCGCCGACATGCCGGAGGTCGCCGTCAAGGCGCGCCCTGAGCGCGCGACGGTTGACGACGTCCTCGCGGACGAGGCGCCGAAGGGCTATGATTTCCTGATCATCGGACTCGATCCGGCTCAAATGCCGGAAGGCGGCTTCAACCCCGAGATCGCAAGGTTCGCGCGCTCGTTCGACGGTCCGCTCGCGGTCGCGGTCGCCCGCGGGGTCCACAAAGGCGACCCGGTCTCAGCGCCGCTGAAGATCCTGGCGCCTGTGACCGGCGCCGCAAACACCCGGCATTCGGCGGAGGTCGCGATCGAACTCGCGCGCGCCGCGCGCGCCGAGCTCACAATCCTCTTCCTGTCGGCCGGGACGGCGGACGCTGCCCTCGCGAGCCGGCACAAGAAGGCTGCGCTGAAGGAGATTGCCGAGATAGCGGAGCGCCGCGATCACACCGTGCGCTTCCGCAGCTCGACATCGAAAAACCGGCGCGAGGCGATCCTCGGCGCGGCGCTGCGAGAGCGTACGACGCTGATCGTACTCGGGGTTTCGGTCCACCCGAGCGAGGCGCTTCTCTTCGGCGAGACCGCCAATCATCTCCTCGAGGAAAGCCCGCGCTCGCTGCTTTTTGTCGCAGCCTGATGGATGGAACAGGGAATCCCCGTTCGATCCAGAATCCGCGGTCAGCTTCTGCTGGCGGTCCACTGACCCCCGTACTTGAACTCGGGCGCCGACTTCAGCTGATCCGTGGTGGCGTTCATGGTCGCGCGCCAGACCTTGTTGGCGGCGTCGTATTTGATCGCCACCGTGTCGGGATCGACTGCGACGTAGTGCGTTCCCATGCCGAGGAATCCGCCGACAGACAGAATGTAGCCCGCGATCGTCTTCGAGCTGTCGAAGGCGACGTCCTGGATCTTGCCGATGTTATTGTTTTGCTGGTTGTAGATATCGAGCCCGACGACGTTCGAGCTCAGCATTGCGCTGTTCTGCAGGCTGACGAAATTCGGACCCTTCGCCGGGACGTCCGCGGCGGTGTTCTTCATCGTGTTCGCAGGCGTCTGCATATCATTTGTGCTCGATCCGGCGGCCGGCGGGCCTATGGTTGGATTCTTTTTCGTATTCGTGTCGTTCGCGTTCTGAGCCGTGGCCGTCGCGCTCGCGAGGGCGATGGCCGCAGCCGTCGCCAGGAAGAATGTGCGCATGGGGTCCACTCCTATTAGGGATTGAGAGTTGTCCGGAAACTGGAGCGCGCCGCGAAAGTTCCTCTTCCTCGGTGGCCTTGGCGACTCCAGCTCAATGCGACGGCCCCGCGACTCTGCCTCGGCGGCGGAAGCGAGTGTTGGTTCGAACGCCGAAATCTTGGTGCGGCGGAGGCGAACGGCAATCACCCGTTCGTCCCGCCGCACCGTCGATGCGCGTCAGCGCCGAGTGGGCCCGGCGCTGTTCGCGCGCTACTCGATCACGCGCACGATCCGGTGCGAGCGGTCAACGATCACACGCTGATTGTTGATAACGGCGTAGGTGTAGTCGGGGTATTGCGGCAGCGGGTAGACCACCACCGATTGCGGCAACGGCTCCCCGACGACGACCGGTCCGTTGTAGACGGTGGACGGCTCATTGGGCAACGACGAGCCCACGATGGCGCCGATTCCCGCGCCGACGACGGCGCCGACCGGGCCTCCGACCGCCGTGCCAACCGCGGCGCCTCCAAGAGCGCCGCCGACGCCTCCGACCGCCCGGTCATCTTCCGCGTAAGCTGCGCAGGGGATCGCCAGCGCGACCGCGATCATCACTAAGGTCTTCATGGGAATGCTCCTCGAGTTGACGGGGATAGTTCGGTCGTCGTCAACCCGGCGACACAGAAATGGTTCCCGGTCGCAGCAGATAGGCGCCTCGATGAGCCCGCCGGAGAGAGCGAAGGTCTCACCGCGGGACGGACAGGCCTTGGGGTCGGGCTCGCCGGGTCGGCCTTGATCACGACTGCCGAACGACCAGCGAAGCGGCGGGAAGACCGCTCCTTTCTCACTTCGAATCTTGGCGCCGGAATCGAGGCGCGATGGAACAGCGTCACCCTCCACGCGTTTTAACGAACGGCTGGTCAAAGCGGGAGGAGGCTCAAATGACGAATGATGACCGGTGGTGCTGGCCGGACGCTGGTTTGACCGTGATGGGCCTTGCGGCGATCGTCGCGCTCATGATCGGGGCTAGCGGCTATCTCTCCCCCGACTTGGAGATAACGGCAACGCGCGGCTTCCTCTTCGTTTGCGCTTTGTCGTTGGCGCTTGTGGTCGTTGCAGCCTCCCTGCCGATCCTCGAGCGCGGTTCGCATGGCCCGGTCGCGTTTTTTGCCGTCCTATGCGTTCTCGACCTTTTGGGAACCTCGATCGCGGCGTTCCTTCTCGAGCGTCCGGCGACGATAGCGGCCATGGCGGTCGCCGCTCTCGGGCTGACCGATCATTTGATGCGGCCGCGCGCCGTGGCGACAGCTCGCTCCAAAGTGCTGTAGCCCTTCGTCCGCATGTTTTGCGGCGGACCGCTAAAGATCACCTCATTAAATGGGTACTAAAACATGACCACGATCCTGATCATCATTCTGCTTCTGATCCTCTTGGGAGGCGGAGGCGGCTATTACGCGCACGGCCGATACGGAGGGTCCGGGCTCGGGGGCGTGCTCGGCCTTGTGCTGTTAATCTTGCTGGTGCTTTGGCTGGTTGGAGCGCTCACCGTGGGGCCGGTGTCGCACGTGTGACGGGCGCGACCCCGCAGCCCTTTTCCCACTCCGGGGCTCAATGGGATCTGGCGCTGAAGGACTAGAAACGTTCCGGTGGGAGCAATGAGACTTCAACAGGGCATGCGCTCGGTCTTCCTGCACGAGTTCTTGGCGGCCTTTGCGCTGTCAATCCGCTACATGTTCAAGCCGAAGACGACGCTCAACTATCCCAATGAGAAAAGCCCGCTCTCGCCCCGCTTCCGCGGCGAGCACGCCTTGCGGCGCTACCCGAACGGCGAGGAACGCTGCATCGCCTGCAAGCTCTGCGAAGCAATCTGCCCGGCCCAGGCGATCACGATCGAAGCCGACCCGAGACGCAACGACGGCACGCGCCGCGCGACGCGTTATGACATCGACATGGTGAAGTGCATCTATTGCGGCTTCTGTCAGGAAGCCTGTCCGGTCGACGCGATCGTCGAAGGTCCGAACTTCGAGTTTTCGACGGAGACGAGGGAAGAGCTTTTGTACGACAAGGATCGTCTCCTCGCGAACGGCGACCGCTGGGAGCGGGAGCTCGCTAGGAACATTCTCGCCGACGCCGCGTATCGCTAAAGGGCAGGGCCGGGCGCGTCCACGGAGGAACCGGATGCCATGGGTTGTCGTGCGGGGGATGGACAATCGCCAGCGCTTGGCGGAGCTGGTCTGGCAGGCTCAGGTCTATGGCGTCGCGAGCCCGGAATTGGCCGCGTCGTGCGCGGAGATTCGATTGCCGCTGCAGGCTATTCCGTGGGCGCCGGAACATGGACACGCTGGGCTGATGCAGAACGCGCTCTACGTGCTGCGTCCTGACTCCTATGTTGGCCTCGCCAGTGAGTCCGGCTCGCCCGATGTGATGCGACGCTACTTGGCGTCCCGCGGGGTGGATTCCGAACGGTCGCGGCAGACGGGCTTTGGAAGCCAAGGGCGGCAGAGCGTCGAATCCTTCGCGCGCTAGGTGTGCAAAGAATCTTTGAATGCAGGGAACCTTCTTGCGCTTGCCTTGTTTAGCGAGCGCAATGGCTGCCCCGTTCGCCCGGCAGTGAGATACAAAAATCGGGAGGTTTCGATGAGGTGGGCGGTGATCTTGAGCGGGATCGGCGCCGCGGCGATGCTGGCGTTGGGCTTCAACATCATCCTTCCCCTGGGCCGCGGCGCGGAGACCTTGTGTGATTTGGCGGGTGTGGCTTCCGCGATCGTGTTTCTGGGATTGGCGGAGGGCGCATAGCGGATCGGCGCCGAGGTTCGGCCTCCCGAGGTCCCGCGTTAAGAGCGAAGGGCCGAGAGAGCATCACTTTTTCGTTGTCGTGAAGGTGCGGTTGGCCGCCAGTCACGCCCGAGATCATGATCTTGACATAGCTGACCACATCTCCCCCACTCTCCCAAAATTCTGCTGCGTTGGGCGCAAAGCGGAGGATCCGGATGGCCGGATCGTTTGCGTCGCGCCAGAACGCCTTGTCAGCGATCGACCAGAGCTCCTTGATCCTATTCCTGTCGTTCGACAGGTTGGCTCGACCCGTCACCGAAACGTATCTTCGCCCCTTCTGATCGGCGAACGCCAAGCATACATTGTCGTTCTGACTGACCTCGTCGACTTTGCCTGCGTCGACGTCGGTCAGGAAATAAATCACGTTTTCTTGACGCGCGGGATGCGCGGCCATGGGCCGCGCGCGCAGGTGATCGCCGTGACCGTCGTGAGTCACGACCATTGCGACCTCAATCTCCTCGATGAGCGCCCAGACCCGGTCCGCGCTCGATTTCGTTTGTGACATGTCTTGGCCTCGACTGACGGCCGGCGGCGTCGCGCTCCAGCGGGCGCGCCGACTGCCAGACCGACACTTGGGCCTCTAACTCCTCTGGCGGCGACGGGTTCCGCGCTATGCCAGGAAACAAGAGCTTCCCTCCGCTTGCCAAAAAACCAGGCGAACCGCAGTCTCGGTTCCTGCTCCGGCGTGATCCGGACGTCGATTCGGGTGGAGATATTACCTTGATTGGCCTGGTTTTCACGGTAACCGGCGGGCCGGCCCTTGCCACAATCCTTTGGCTCTATCGGGGTATTGTTGGCGCCGCACTATTTTGCTTAACGGTTTGGGGCGCGCGATTCGTTGCCGCGTAAGTGAAGGTTGATTCTGCAGTTGCTTCGCCCTCATGTGCAACCTCTACAGCATTACCAAAGGCCCACAGGCCATCCGCGATTTCGCTCGCGCCATGCGCGACACCACCGGCAACCTGCCGCCGATTCCCGGCGTCTTTCCCGACTACTTTGCGCCGATCGTACGCAATGCGGGCGATGGCGCACGCGAACTCACGATGGCGCGCTGGGGCATGCCGTCGCCGACGTCCCTCCTCAAAGGGCGCAACTCGGATCCCGGGGTCACCAACATCCGCAACGTCGCTTCGCCGCATTGGCGGCGATGGCTTGGCGTCGAGAGCCGATGCGTCGTTCCGTTCACGAGTTTCGCTGAGAACGAGATCCTGCCGGACGGCTCGCGGCCGCCGGTCTGGTTCGCCTTCGACGAAAGCCGGCCGCTGGCCTTCTTCGCAGGCATGTGGACCCGCTGGACGTCGGTGCGCAAGGTCAAGGAGGGCAAGACGACGAACGATCTCTTCGCGTTTCTGACGACCGAGCCGAACGCGATCATCGCGCCCATTCACGCCAAGGCGATGCCCGTCATTCTGACGACTGAAGAGGAGGTCGACGCCTGGATGACCGCGCCGGCGACGGACGCGCTCGCGCTGCAGCGGCCCCTTCCCGACGACACGCTCAGGATCGTCGCCCGCGGAACGAGAACCGGCGACGTCCTTGACCCTTCCATTCTGGCGCTCGGTCCATGAGAACGAACGCCGAGGCCTCGCCGGATTCAGCCAGATAGCCGCGGATCGCCGCGGAGAGCTTCTCGATCGCCGACCTGCTGTGCCGTCGGCCCTTACGGTCGAGGTCGATTCCGGTCAGGACGGCCAGCACCACGCGCTGACGGCCATTGGGCCTCATCGTTACGATGACCTTGGAGTCTTTTGCGAGGGGGTGAGAGAACGGCATCCTCATCTAGCGTGATTGACTGAGATCAATGCGCGGGCCCCCGCGCGAGCTACGGTTCCGGCGCTGGATACTAAAAGTATCGCTGAGGTGACTTAAGGGTCAATGCGAAAAGTATCAATTCGCCAGATCAAGGCAGCTCGTGCGCTCCTCGCCTGGTCACAAGCGGACGCGGCGAGAAGCTCCGGCGTGTCTGTTCCGACCATCAAGAGACTGGAAGCCTCGGACGGAATGATCGGCGGCCGCGTGGACACCAGCGAGCGTATTGTCGCGGCGTTGGAGGCTGCCGGGATGATCTTCATTGAGGAGACAGGCGGGGGCCCGGGCGTGCTTTTGCGAAAGCAGAGCGCCCGGTCGGGCCAATCGTCCTCGCCCGCCCCATCCTGAATCCTCAGGCGCAATTTCCATCGAGGTTTTGAGCGATTTCAAACGCTTGCGGCGACCGTAGGGCGCGATCCGGGCCCCTCAGGGGCGGTCTTCGAAGGATCAGCGACCGCGCGGCTTTCGCGGCTCCGTCGTTGGCCCTCGTTGTCCCGGCGCCCCAAAGCCCTTGAGGCGGGCGTAGAGGTCCTTGTACCCGGCGAAGCCCTCGTCATGCAGCCTCCTGCGCGCGGGGTTTGGCTCGAAGGTTCGCGCCACGCGGCGCATGCGGCCTGCGGCCTCTTCGAGCGTCGGGAAGACGCCCGTGCCAAGCCCGGCCAGCATGACGGCGCCGACGAGGCCCGAGTCGAGATTGACGACGCGATCGATCGGCCGTCCGAGGACGTCGGCGCGAATCTGGCACCAGACGTCCGATTGGGCGCCGCCGCCCGCGTGGCTGAGGCGCGCCGCCGTTACGCCGGACGACGCCTCGAGCGCGCCGAGGAGAAGCCGCACGGAATAGGCGACGCCCTCGAGCACGGAGCGCGCCAGTTCGGGTGCGCCCATCGAGCCGTCGAGGCCGGAAAACGAGGCGCGCGCGGCGATGTCCCAGAGCGGCGCGCGTTCGCCCTGGAGATGCGGCAGAAAGATCGGCGCACTCCGCGCGAAGTCGCTG
Organism: Hyphomicrobiales bacterium; assembly: GCA_019237205.1. Lineage (GTDB taxonomy): Bacteria > Pseudomonadota > Alphaproteobacteria > Rhizobiales > Beijerinckiaceae > Roseiarcus. The sequence goes on along the minus strand of JAFAHO010000139.1, from coordinate 12,783 downwards.
CGGGCGGCGAGCTCCGAAATCTCTTCGGCGCCGCGGCCAAGGATGGCCCCGAGCCAGGCGACGGAAGCGCCCCCGGCCTGGGTCGGTCCCGCGTGCAGCGTGATCCCCAGGCACTCGGGGAACGCGATCACGCCTGGCGTGGGAATGCGCTTGCCCGAGACGATTCCGCCGACTTCGCTCGTGCCGCTGAGATAGACAGCCGCGCCCTCGGCGGCCCCGCCCGCCCCCAGCATCCCAGCCCAGGCGTCCATCGTCGCTGCGACCATTGGCAATCCCGCGCCGGGCAGGCCGCCGCCGATCCGGCCGACTGTTTTGGTTGGCGCGCTGAGCGGCGGAAGCCGCTTGGCGGCGCCGGGAACGATAGCGAGCAAATCGTCGATGTACCGAAGCGACGAATCGACGACGCCGAACGACGAAATGGGATCGGCCGAGGCTTCGCCGGTCAGTTTGAGCAGGCAATAGTCCTTCGGGGCCATGACCCAGCGGGTGGCGCGCCAGATGTCCGGCCGAACCCGCGCCATCCACGCCATCCGGCTCAGCACATGGCTCGCATCGAGCGGCAGCGGCGCGCCCCACCATCGGATCCTCGCGCTCTCGGGGACCTCTAGGTCGAGCCTCGCGGCGTCCTCGGCCGCGCGCCCATCCTGCCAGACAATGGCCGGCGCCAGAGCCTCGCCCCTTTCGTCCACGAACACATGGGTATTGACTTGGCTGCAGAGACCGAGCCCCGCGACCGCGCCGTCCGGCCCGTTCGCGAGAACCTCGGCCAGACCGGCCAGCGCCGCCTCAATCCAGTCGCCGGGCGACTGCTCGACCACGTTGGCGGCCGGGCGGGCGGTGGCGACCGGCGTCGACCGGCGGGCGAGCAGCGTCCCGTCGACATCGAACAGCCCCGTCTTGACTGAGGTCGTGCCGACGTCCACGCCGACGAGAAACCGCCCTGACATCTCTGCGAACAATCCTGTGGCGACCGAGGTTGCGCTTTGTAGACGCAATGGTAGCTTCGCGTCAGCAGGGCGAAATCCTCGGAGGGCCTACTTTGGCGAAATCACTCACGCGGCGTGCAGCGCTAGCGACCATGGGGGCCTTCGCATTCGCGGGGTCGGCAGGCGCGGCGGTCGCGGCCGGCAAGGTCGCGGTCATCACCCCCTATCTCGCGCAGCCCGGCACGCAGTTCTACGTCGAGGCCTTCCAGGACGCCGCCAGGGGCTACGGCTGGGACGTCAACGTGATCGACACCAAGGGCGACGTCGCCGCAGCGATCAGCCGGATCGAGGACGCGGCAAACCAGAAAGTCGACGCGATCGTCATCAACGTCGATCCGGTTCAGGTCGAGGCCGGCTTGGAGACGGCGAAAAAGGCCGGTGTCCCCGTCTTCGGCATGGACGCGGGCGCCAGTCCGCTGCTGATCACCAACGTCACGAGCAACGGCTATTCGATGGCTGCCGACACCGCCGCCTATGTCGCCAATCGCATCAACGGAAAGGGCAACGTGGTGATGTTTGTGTACGACGCCTTTCCGCCGGTTCAGGCGCGCGGCGTCATCGCGGACGCGATCTTCAAGAACAATCCCGACATCAAGGTCATCGATCGCGTCACCCCGGATGTGAAGGACGGTGGGATCGCCGACTCGCGCGCTAAGATGGAGGCGATCCTGGCGGCCAATCCCGCCAAGGGCAGCATCGCCGCGGTCTGGGCCGCCTGGGACCAGCCTGCGCTCGGCGCGATGCAGGCCATCGAAGCGGCGGGGCGCGCGGGCGACGGCATCGTCATCACCGGCATCGACGCCAATCCCCAGGCGCGCGAGGCGATCGCCAAGGGCGGCAATTTCGAGGCTTCGATGGCGCAGGACTTCAAGGGCATCGGCAAGACCGTCGCCGAGGCGGTGAAACGCCATCTTGCCGGCGAGACGATCAAGCAAAGCGTGATCTACGTGCCGACCAAACTGATCACGGCCGCCAACGTCAAGGACTGAAGACGCGAGGCCGCTGCGGTCGCGGCCGCCTCAATCGACCGGACGACGCCGCCCTTTGAGCCTGCTTTCGGTAGCCCGCCTCGCGAAGACCTATGGAGGCGCGGCGGCGCTTCGCGACGCCTCGCTGACCATCGAGGCGGGCGAGGTTCATGCGCTCATGGGCGAGAACGGCGCCGGCAAGAGCACGTTGATCAGGATCCTCGCGGGCGTCGTTCAGGCCGACAGCGGCGAGATCACGGTCGCAGGCGAGCCCGCGTCGATTGCGAACGCGCGCGACGCCTATCGGCTGGGTCTGCGCTTTCTGCATCAGGAGCTGAACGTGGCTTCGCGGCTGAGTGTCGCCGAGAACATCTTCCTCGGACGCGCCTATCCGACTCGTTGGGGCGGGCTTGTCGATTGGGCGGCGCTCCGGGATCGCGCGAGCGCCGCGCTGGCTGCGCTCAGCGCATCCCACATCGCGCCGGAGACGATTGTTGGACGCCTGGCGGTAGGCGACCGCATGATCGTCAAGATCGCCTCGACCTTCGTCGACGACGCCTCCGCGCCGGGGCGCATATTCGTCATGGATGAGCCGACCGCAGCGCTGACGAGCGAGGAATCGGAGCGGCTCTTTCGCATCCTTGACGAATTGCAGCGGCGCCGCGCTGGCGTGCTCTACGTCTCCCACCGCATCGAGGAGGTCTTGAGAATTTCGAACCGAATCACCGTGCTGCGCGACGGCGTTTCGCAGCCGCCGATCGCGACTGCCGAGGCGACGCGCGAGATGCTGATCGAGCGCATGACCGGGCGAACCCGCCTCGAGGCGGCCGCGAGGCCGCGCCAATCGACGAACGCCCGAGTCGCGCTCTCCGTCGATCGCCTGACGGGCAAAGGCCTCGAGGAGATTTCATTCGATGTTCGCGAAGGCGAGATCCTCGGCCTCGCGGGGCTTGGCGACGCGGGCGGCGACCGGCTCCTTCGGGCGCTGATGGGCGCGATGACGGGCGGCTCGGTCACGATCGCCGGAGAGGGGGTCCGTCCACGCGGTCCCGCCGAAGGATGGCGGCGCGGACTGGCCTATGTCCCACGGGAACGGAGGTCGGAGGGTCTCCTGCTTTCGCAGAGCATCTCTGATAATGTCGCGCTGCCGCACCTCAACAGGTTGAGTCATCTTCGGCTTTTTCTGAATCGCCTCGCCGAACGCGCCGAAACCGCCGCGGTGGGGCGGCGCGTGCGCCTGCGCGCGACTGGGCCGCGTCAGAGGGCGTGGCGGCTCAGCGGCGGCAATCAGCAGAAGGTCATGTTCGCGCGCGCGGTCGCCGGCGCTCCGCGCCTTCTCCTGCTGGACGAGCCAACCCGCGGCGTCGACGTCGCCGCCAGGTTCGACATTCACGCGCTCTTGCGCGAGATCGCAGCCGCCGGCGCGGCGGTGGTGATCGCTTCGTCCGACCGGGAGGAGCTGCTCGCGCTTTGTAGCCGCATCGCAATCCTGACCGACGGTCGCCTCTCGCGCATCGTTCCCGCCGAGGGGCTGACCGCAGCGCGCCTGCTGGCGCTCTGCTACGGCGACGATCGCGTATGAATTCGCCCGCGATCGCTTTCGTGCGGCGGCATGGAACGCTCATCGGCGTCGCGCTCGTCGTCGTCTACTTCTGGCTCCATTTGCCTGCGACGTTTCTCACCGGCCGCAATCTCCTCAACATCTCTCAGCAGATGAGCATGCTGACGGTCGTCGCGTCGACCATGACGGTCGTGATGGCGATGGGCGATTTCGACCTAAGCGTCGGTTCGATGGCGAGCCTTGCCGGCGTGGTCGCCGCGCTCGTGTTCCTGGCGGGCGGCTCGACTGCCGTCGCGATCGGCGTCGCGCTGTCGGCGGGGCTTGTCGGCGGACTGCTCAACGGGTTTCTTGTCGCCTATGTCGGCATTCTGCCATTCATCGGGACCCTCGGCGCGATGACCGTTTACGGCGGCCTCGCCTTCTGGCTCTCAGGAGGCAAGACGCTGTTCGGCAGTGCGATCCCGCATGGTTTCTCCGACTTCGCCCGCAGCGGCATTCCCCTTGGATTCGACCTGACCTTTCCCAATCTCACGCTGCTCGCGCTGCTTTCGGCCGCGCTGGTCTGGGTATTCCTGGAGCAGACAGTCGCCGGCCGGCGGCTCTATGCGATTGGCGACAACGCCGAAGCGGCGCGGCTTGCCGGCGTGCCGGTCCGACCGCTCCGGTTCGCGTCATTCGGGCTCGCCGGGGTTGGCGCGGCGCTTGCCGGACTGATGTATGCGAGCCGCGTCGCCTCCGCCAATCCGACGCAGGGGAGCGGGTTGATGCTGGACGCGATCGCGGCGGTGTTCCTGGGTCAGACGATGACAGAAGAGGGCGAACCCCGGGTCTTGGCGACGCTCGCCGGCGTCCTGATCATCGGCGTGCTCGGCAACGGGCTGACGCAGATGAACGTTGACAGCTATGTGCGCGACATGCTGACCGGCGCCATCGTCATCGCTGCCGTGGCGACGAGCAGCTTGGGCCGGCGGCGCGGCGAATAGGGGCAGCAAGCCTTCGAGGCCGCTATTTCCGGCCCAGCGGCCCGTGGCCGAGTTTGGCGAGATCGAACGCCTGCACATCGCGCAGGAGTTCGATAAACCTCTCGACGCCATAGTCCGCACAGGCCTCGCCCTTGGCGGCGGTGGCCTTCGAGGCGTCGCCGGCGGCGCCAAGCTCGTTGAGGTCGTTGGCCATCCAGCCGATGGCGATCGGCTGGGTGACGCGAAGCCGCTTGAAGTCCCGTTCGATCGAGACCGCGGAACTGACGAAATCGCGCGCCTCGTCCATGCGCACCGTTTCCGGTTTGAACGCCAGCATCAGCGACGTCTCGGCGTCGCCGCCGTGAATGCCGTGCGCGCGCTCGCGCGCCGGGAACATCCCGTCCGGATAGCCGAGCGCATGCCAGCCGGCGTGGACGGCGAGCATGCCGTGGCGCACGCGCAAGTCCCGCACCACCGCCGCGAGGACAGCGACATTGCCGCCATGCGAATTCATGAAGATGAGCTTCCGGCAGCCGGTCCGCGCGACGCCGTCCCCGATCTCGGTCCAGGCGCGGGTCACCGTCTCCATCGAGAAGGTCAGGGTGCCCGGATACTCGATATGTTCGTTCGACTTGCCGATCGCCTGCAGGGGCAGAAACAGGACAGGCAGATCGGCCGGAACGCGCTCGACCGCGTGGGCAAGATAGCCCTCGTTGATGAACGCGTCGACGCCGACCGGCAGATGGGGGCCGTGCTGTTCGATCGCCGCCACCGGCAGCACCGCCACGACCTGGCTCATGTCCGTCGCGGCGAAGTCGCGCCAGCCCATCTCTGCCCAATATTTGGTCGGAAGCATTCCCGTTCTCCCCGGCGGTCAGGAGGCCTTCGCCGCGACGGCCTCGATCTCAACCTTGAACTCGGGCCGCGCGAACCCCTGAACGATTATGAGAGTCGAGGCTGGCGGCGGATTGCCGACGAATTCATCACGGACTTTCATGTAGCCGCCCAAATATTCGGCCGACGAGACATAGGCGTTGAGGCGCACGACGTCTGAAATCGACATGCCGGCTTCGCCCAGGATCGCGGCGATGGCTCGAAAACACAGGCGCGCCTGGTCTTCGATCGCCTCCGGCACGGCGCCGTCCCTGCCGACGCCGAGCTGGCCCGAACAGAACAGCAACCGGCTTCCCGCCTCCGCCTCGACGCCATGGGCGTAGTTGGCGAAGGGCGGATGGATCGTGCTAGGATTCAGTCTGCGCATCGAAAAAACCGGTCTTTGAGACGTCGTCAGCCCTGCATCGCATGGCAGCGCCGCGCCTCGCAATGGCGCCGAAGTTGCAAGATCCGGCCTGTGCATTGTGTCGGGAGATCGGACTATGAAACACGTCGGCCTTTGGCTTTCCGCGAGCCTTTGCTTCGCCGCGGCCTCGGCGATGGCGGCGGACAAAGTGTCCTTCGGCACGAACTGGCTCGCGGAGGCCGAGCATGGCGGCTACTATCAGGCGGTCGTCGACGGCACTTACGCCAAATACGGGCTCGACGTGACGATCGTGCAGGGGGGGCCGCAGGCTAACAACGGCCTTCTGCTCGCCGCGGGCAAGCTCGATTTCTACATGGGCGGCAACCTGCTGCTGGCCTTCGACGCGGTCGACCAGAACCTGCCGATTGTGGTCGTCGCCGCGGATTTCCAGAAAGATCCGCAGATCGTGATGTCTCATCCCGGCGTAGGGCTCGACCAATGGAGCGACCTGCCCAAGGCCACTGCCTATATCGGCAAGGAGGGGCTCGCATCGTTCTATCGGTGGATGGAGACTGAATACGGCTTCAGGGAGGAAAATGTCAGGCCCTACACCTTCAACGCGGCTCCGTTCATCGCCGACAAGAACTCGATCCAGCAGGGCTACGTGACGTCGGAGCCATTCGCGGTCGAGCGCGAGGGCCATTTCAAGCCCAATATCTTCCTGTTCGCGGACCGGGGGTATAGCACCTACGCGACCACGATAGAGACTCGCGCCGACATCGTCGCCAAACACCCCGACATCGTCCAGCGTTTCGTCGACGCCTCGGCGATCGGCTGGTACCACTATCTCTACGGCGACAATTCGGCGGCGAACGCGCTGATCAAGAAAGACAATCCGGACATGACCGACGACCAGATCGCGTTCTCGATCGCCAAAATCAAGGAATACGGCCTTGTCGATTCCGGCGATACGCTCAAGTTCGGCATTGGAGCGATGACGGACGAGCGCGTCAAATCGTTCTACGACTCGATGGTGAAGGCCGGCGTCGTCAGGCCGGCTCTCGATTACAAGAAAGCCTACACGCTGCAATTCGTCGACAAGGGCGTCGGCCTCGACCTGCGGCCGAAATGAGTGCGCAGGGGACGCAGGCGCGGATGACAGCAGCGGTCGCCATGCGAAACGCGGCGCCCGCGATCCCTGTTGGCCTTCTTTCCCATTCTCGCCAATACTGCGCCCGTGCTCTCCTCGACCGCGCGCGAGGCCGCGAAACGTGAACGCGCCATTTTCGCTCGCCGGGACCAAGCGCTTCGCCCTCGCCGGCGCGCGGATCCTCGCAGCGCGCCTTCCCTACAAAGACGCGCTCATCGATCACGACGGCTTTGCCTTGAGCGACGTTCTGATCGACGAAGGGCGAATTGCGAAGGTCGCGCCCTCAGGCCGCGGCGAGTTCGGCGACGCGCCGAGGGCGTCGCTTGCGGGCCGCATAGTCCTGCCGACGTTCGTCGACGCCCATACCCATCTCGACAAGGCTCACATCTGGCGCCGCGCGCCGAACCCGACCGGCGATTTCGAAGGCGCGCTCAACGCCGTTGTCGCGGATCGCGCGGTCCGCTGGACCGCGAGCGATGTCGCGGCGCGCATGGAGTTCTGTCTGCGCACGGCTTACGCGAACGGAACCGCCGCAATCAGAACGCATGTCGACAGCATCGGCCCGCAGACGCGCATCAGCTGGCCGGTCGTGGCCGAGGCTCGCGAGCGCTGGCGCGGTCGAATCGCCTTGCAGGCCGCGCCGCTGTTTCGTATCGAATTCGCGCTCGACGCTGCTCATATGGCCGAGATCGAGGCGATGCTCGACGCCTATGGATCGAACATCCTCGGGGCCGCGACCTTTATGGTCCCCGACCTTCGCAAGGGTCTCGAGATTCTGTTCGCGCTCGCGGAGCGCAAGGGCTGGGACCTCGATTTTCACGTCGATGAATCCGCCGATCCCGCCGCGCGGTCGCTCGGCGTCATTGCGGAGATGGCGATCAGACGAAGCTTCACAGGACGAATCCTGGTCGGCCACTGCTGCTCGCTGTCGCTCCAGGACGAGGACGAACAGCGGCGGACGATCGAGGCGGTTGCGAAAGCGGGGATAAGTGTCGTGTCTCTGCCGATGTGCAACATGTTCCTGCAGGACCGCCGGCGCGGGCGCACCCCGCGGTGGCGCGGCGTGACTGCCTTGCATGAGCTCAAGGCCGCGGGCGTCAACGTCATGATCGCCAGCGACAACGTCCGCGACCCGTTTTATGCTTATGGCGATCTCGACATGCTCGAGGTCTGGCGCGAAGGGGTTCGAATTCTTCATCTCGACTATCCATTCGCCGACTGGGCGGCCGTAGTCCGCGAGGAGCCGGCAAGGGCGATGGGACTGGACATCGAGACGCTCCGCCCAGGCGCAATGGCGGATTTCATTCTCACCCCCGCCCGCGATTTCACCGAGCTTTTCGCGCGGCCGCACGCCGATCGCACGGTGTTGCGCGGCGGCGCGCCCGTGGCGCCGGCCCCCGACTATGCCGAGATCGATGGCCTGGAGGGTCTCTCTTGAGCGGCGCCTATGACATTGCTGCGTTCCGCAATCTGATCGGGCCGATCCGGTGCGAGGACAATCCCGTTCTGGTCAAGCAGAAGAGCCGCGACTTCTACTGGTATTCGCCGGTGCTGAAGCGCGAGCTCGAGGCGGTCACCGCCGACATCGTCGTCTCGCCGGTGAGCGAAAGAGAGATCGCGGCCGTCCTGAAGGCGGCGCACAAGCTCAGGATCCCCGTCACGGTGCGCGGCGGCGGAACCGGCAACTACGGTCAGGCGATGCCGCTGACCGGCGGCGTTCTTTTGAACCTGATCGACATGAACAAGATTCTCACCATCGGGACGGGGCGCGTCGTCTGCGAGCCTGGCGCGCTGATCGGCGACATCGACAAGGCGACGGCGGCCTCCGGGCAGGAACTGCGCATGTTCCCGTCCACCCGCGCGACCGCCACCATCGCGGGCTTCGTCGCGGGCGGGTCGGGAGGGATCGGCTCGATCACCTGGGGAGGCTTACGCGATTTCGGCAATGTGCTGAGACTGCGCGTGATGACGATGGAAGCCGAGCCGCGCGCGCTCGAGCTGACCGGCGAGGACTTGCACAAGGCCGTGCACGCCTACGGCACAAACGGCGTCATCACAGAAGTCGAGATGCCGTTGACGGCGCGCTACGACTGGGTCGACGTGATCGTGGGCTTCGACAGTTTCGACGCCGCAACCGCCTACGCGCTGGCGCTCGGCGAGCAGGACGGCATCCTGAAGAAGCTTGTGACCGTGGTCGCCGGGCCCGCGCCGCACGACTTCTTCATCCGGCACCGAGCCTTGATTGCTGCGGGCAAGAGCGTGGTGCTGCTGATGATCGCCCCGCACGCGCTCGACGCGTTCGAAGCCTTCAGCCGGCCGTACAAGACCGCACAAATCCTGCTCGATTCGAGCCGCGCCGCGCGCGAGACGCTGGCGGGCCTGCCGCCCATTTACGAATTGTCCTGGAACCATACCACCCTCAGGGCGCTGCGGATCGATCCGGGAATCACCTATCTGCAAGTCCGATATCCTGAGACGGGCGCGCTGCCGCTGATCAAGCGCATCCACGCTCTCTACGGCGCCGAAGTCACCGGTCACCTCGAATTGATCCGCTTCAATGGGCGCAACGTTTTCGCCGGTCTGCCGATGGTGCGCTTCTCGACCGAGGAACGGTTGCAGGAGATCATCGCCGAACACGAGGCGATGGGCGCGATGATCTTCAATCCGCACCGCTACACGCTGGAAGAAGGCGGCATGAAACAGACCGACGCGACCCAACTCGCCTTCAAGCGCGAGACCGACCCCGACGGTCTCCTCAATCCAGGCAAGATGATCGCCTGGGAAGACCCGAACTTCGACTTCTCGGCGAGAAAGAATTTCCTCTTTCCCGGCCTCGAGGCGCGCGCGCTCGCCGCGCAGGCGTGAGCGGACGCGTTGCGCATCCTGGTCCTCTTCGCGCATCCGGTCGAGACGAGCTTCGCAGCGGCGGTGCACGCCAAGCTGGTCGCGACCCTGCGGGCGCGCGGCCATAACGTCGACGACTGCGACCTCAACGCCGAGGGCTTCGATCCTGTCATGAGCCGCGAAGACCGGCTCGAATACCACAACCTCGCGGTGAATCGGCGTCGCGTCGCGCCCTATGTCGAGCGGCTGCTAGCGGCCGAGGCGCTGGTGTTTTCCTTTCCGGTCTGGAACATGGGCTTCCCCGCGATCCTCAAGGGTTTCGTCGACAAGGTCTTTCTGCCCGGCGTCAGCTTCACCCTGAAGGACAACGGCGACTACGTCCCGACCCTCCACAATATCAGGCGCCTCGGCGCTGTCTGCACCTACGGCGGGAGTCGGGCGTGGACCATTCTGATGGGAGATCCTCCGCGCCGGGTTCTGAAGCGTTCGATGCGGGCGATCTGCGCTCCGGGCGCGCGCTGCGACTACGTCGCCCACTATGACATGAACCATACGAAACCCGAACGCCGCGCAAGATTCCTCAAGACGGTCGAGGCGAGGTTCTCGACCTGGTGACGCTCTGTCGTCGACGATCCCGACTCACGGAAGTCGATCGGGGCCATGCGGTGAAATTGGCGCGGTGCGCCCCGTTCCCTATATGGAAGCGCTGGGCCTTCCCGCCCGCCTCTGATCCGGTTTCATGGACCTTATCGTTGCGACCGATCGCGGCCTCTATTGCGCCACCGGCGATTTCCATATCGATCCCTGGCGCCCCGTGGCGCGCGCGGTCATCACGCATGGGCATTCCGACCACGCGCGCTTCGGCTCGGAGGTCTATATTTGCCATCGCGACACGGCGCCGATCCTGCGCAAGCGCCTCGGCGACGTTGCGATCGAGACCGCGGCCTATGGCGAAGTCCTGACGCGCGAGGGCGTCGAGCTCTCGCTTCATCCAGCGGGGCATGTGCTCGGCTCGGCGCAAGTCCGCGTCGCGCATCGGGGCGATGTCTGGGTCGCGTCGGGCGACTACAAACTCGAGAACGACGGGGTGTCGGCCGCTTTCGAACCGCAGCGCTGCCACGTCTTCATCACCGAGTCGACCTTCGGCCTGCCGATCTACCACTGGCGCCCACAGGCGGAGATCATCGCCTCCGTGGACGCCTGGTGGCGCGAGAACGCCGCGGCGGGCCGGGCAAGCGTGCTCTACGCCTATGCGCTCGGCAAGGCGCAGCGCGTGCTCGCCCATGTCGACGCCGCAATCGGGCCGATCGTGTGTCATGGCGCGATCGAGGGTTTCAATGCGATTGCGCGCGCCGCCGGCGTCGCCCTGCCGCCGACGCGGATTGCGAGCGAGATGGGGACCAAGGCGGAGTTTGGGCGCGCCCTGATCCTTGCGCCGCCTTCTGCTGCTTCAAGCCCCTGGCTCAATCGATTCGGCGACTATTCGGACGCGCTCGCCAGCGGCTGGATGCAGGTGCGCGGCAATCGGCGCCGGCGCAGCCTCGACCGCGGTTTTGTGCTGTCGGACCACGCGGACTGGCCGGGGCTCCTCGCCGCCATCGAGGCTACCGGGGCGGAGCGGGTCTTCGCGACCCACGGATCGGTCGGGCCGCTGACGCGATACCTGCAGGAGAGGGGGCTCGACGCGCAGGCGCTTGCGACCGCCTACGGCGAGGAGGACGACACCGCCGAAGGCGGGCCGTCGCCGGAGAGCGCGGCGTGAGGGCCTTTGCCGAACTCTACCGGCGGCTCGATTCCGCCACCTCGACCCGCGCGAAGCAAGCGGCGCTGATCGACATCTTCGCCGCGGCCAGGGACGATCCCTCGCAATGGGCCAGCGCTGCGTGGATGGTCTATTTCCTCGCTGGCGGCAAGCCGCGCCAGACCGCCCCGACCCGGCTCTTGTGGCGCTTGGGCGTCGAAGGCTCAGGGCTTCCCGAATGGCTCTGCGAGGAGTGCTACTCGAGCGTCGGCGATCTCGCCGAGACGCTGGCCCTGCTTCTGCCGGAAGGCGTCGCTGGCGAGGAGATTTCGCTCGACGTCTGGATGCGCGAGCGCCTGCTTCCGCTGCCGTCGCTCGACGAAGAGGAAAGATACGCACGCCTCCGCCGATGGGTGGAAGCGTTGCCCGTGGACCAAAGGCTCGTCTTCTTCAAGCTTATAACCGGCGAAATGCGCGTCGGCGTCTCGCGGCTGCAGGTGGTCAAGGCGCTCGCCGAGGTCGCTGGCGTCGACGAAAGCCGCATGGCGCAGCGCATGATCGGCTATGCCCAGGCGCGACGGACCCCTGCCGCCGAGGACTTCGAGGCGCTGATCGCGGAGGTGGCGCATGCCGAGGGCCTGGCGCTCGACGCGGGGCGGCCCTATCCCTTCTATTTGGCGCAATCCTGGCAGCGCCCGGTCGCTGACATGCAGGCGACGCTCGGCCCTCCGGGCGATTGGATCGTGGAGTGGAAATTCGACGGCATTCGCGCGCAGCTGCTCAAACGCCGCGGGGGTTGGCGCCTGTGGTCGCGCGGCGAGGAACTCATTTCCGACGCCTATCCCGATCTCGAGCCGCTCGCGCGCGCTCTGCCTGCGGACGTCGCGCTCGATGGGGAACTCGTCGTCATGACGCTGCCGCCGGACGCAAGCCCTGACTCGCTCGATGGTCTTCAGCCCTTCGCCAGCCTTCAGCAGCGGCTCGGGCGCAAGGTTGTCAGCGAGAAGACGATGCGGGAGCTGCCGGTCGCATTCATCGCCTACGATCTCCTGGAGCACGAAGGGCGCGACATTCGGGCCGAGCCTCAGCATGTGCGGCGCGCAACGCTCGAAAGGCTCGCTGGCCAAGCATTCGAAGCCGCGAAGGCGAATGGGCAGCGCCTGCCGCTGCGCGTCAGTCCAGCAGTCGTCGCGGAGACCTGGGAAGCGCTGGCGTCCGTTCGCGAAGAGGCGCGGGCGCTCGGCCGGGAGGGCCTGATGCTGAAGGCGCGCGAGGGCGCCTATGGCGTCGGGCGCCGCAAGGGCGACGACCGCGCGGACGTGTGGTGGAAA
>JAFAHO010000132.1 GCA_019237205.1 Hyphomicrobiales bacterium | reverse complement strand
TCTACATCGGCGCGGCACAATTCGAATACTGGCGGCACACCCAGCTCATCATCGACGTCGTGCCCGGCCGAGGCGCGGGCTTCACGCTCGAAGCCCCGGAGGGCGTGCGCTTTCTGACCCGCAGCCGCGTATTCACCGACGCGGAGGCAGCGGAGCTCGATCGGGCCGGACCGCCGGCGCGGGCGGCCTGAGAGCAGTGCGGGGCATGATGCGCTTCGATGGAGAAGGGTCCCATCCAGCGCCCGGCGACCGGTTCGCTAGGGATGACAACGGCTGCGGCGCATCGCCCTCAAAAGGCATGCGCAGTCGCTCCACCCACCTGCTGTCTCCCTGATATACCCCGAATTACCCGTCCTGTTATTTTGCTATGGTATTATGTGAGGACTTTTTCGGAAGCGGTTGATGATGAAGGTCTTTTGCGGCCGGATTCAGCAGGTTCGGGAGATTCTCCTTATTTTCTCCCTGTTATAGGGTATGAACGTCACCCTCGAACGCATGCCAAGACCGCATAGCGCCAGTCCAGTCATATGCGGGTTTCGCGGCAGGGAGATTCGGGCTGCCGCCGCTTGCCGCCCGACCGGTCCGATCCACTCTCGCCCGCTCAGCGCTGGACGGGCGTTGCGACCGTCGCGTCTCCCGGCGCGAACGAGCCCCTGCCGGCCGTCCCGTCGACCGCCCCAATGATTTTTCGCAGGATGCCCGGGGCGATCGCCGATAGCGGATTGATCGTCAGCTGGGGTCCGCTGAGAGGCCCGCGGAGCCGATAGCTGATTCCAATCACGCCTTCGTTCTGGCCCCCGCCGAGCAAGACGCCGACGAGCGGGATCTTGTTCAGCACGCTGTTGACCGAATAGGCGGGCACAAACGTCCCACTCACGTCGATCTCGCTACGGGCGAAATTGACGCGCCCCTCCGTGGTCAGGCCCATGTTCGCGTTGTAGATGACCGCATCAGTGATGTCGAGGACGCCAGGCGAGCGCTCGAAGGCCATCGTCATTTTCTGAAACCGCACGGCTGAAGGATCGACCTCGGCGCCGGGCGCCTGAGTCTCGCCCGCCGCGACGAGACGCCTGAACGCCGGCTCATCCCGCAGCAGGAAATTCGCGACCGTCGCCTTGCCCTCGCTCGAGTCGCCGCTCGCGCTGAGCGTGAGATCGAGATTGCCCCCCTCCATGCGCGAATAGAGATCGGCGAACCGCATCAATGCTCCGGCGTCGCCGGACGCGAGACGAAGGCTTCCGCCGGGCGCGCCATTTGCGACGACGCTTCCCTGCCCGATGCGCCCTCTCAGTAAGGCAATTCGATCCTCGCCGCCCCGGCGGGAAAGGTTGAACTCGAGGCCGTTGATCGACTGCTTGTTCGCGCCGATGACGCTCGCGACTTTCATATCGATGTCGAAGTCCCTGCCGCCAGGCTGAGACGACGAGCCGCTCGCGGTCAGCGACCGGATGAATGGCCTTGCGTCGAGGGTCGAGCCGCGCACTGTCGCTTTGACGACGTTGAGAGTGTTGACGATGTCGACCTTGAAGTCGTCGCCCGCTGAAATGCGCGCCTGGGTCAGTCTGACTGCGAGAATGGAGCCGTCGGCTGCAGCGTCCGCCGAGCCCCTGGCCAGGGCGGTTCCGAAATCGACCGCAATATTGGTGAGCGACGCTCCGCCTTCCGGAGCGGGTTTGACCTGAAATGTCGCCTTTCCCGGCTTTCCTGCCGCCTTCGCGACGCCGGGAACAGGATTGTCGACGCCTGCCGGGGTCAAATCCATTTCGACGTCGGCGCTTGCACGCGACAGCGGCGCCTTGAGCTTGATCGGGAGAGGTCCAGTGAGCCAACCGAGATTGAGGCCCCGTTTGGCCCGCGCTGCGGCGTCGAGCGTCAACGTCAACGTGGCCGAGCCTTCGTCCCCCGCCGCCCGACCGACGTCAACATGGGTCGCTGCGCCGAAAAGCTGACCGTCTCCAGCCATTTTGAGAGTGTTGCGATCGGCTTCGAACGTGACCGAAGCCTGCTCGAACTTCTCCTCGCCGATCAACTTGTCGAGCGTCAGGTTACTCAGCGCGCCCGTGGCGTGGAACTGCGTGTCGTCAGGCTTCGCCGTCTTCCCGAGCTTGAGGTCGAGAACGAGGTCGCCCTCCGCCTGCCCCTTAACCGTCGCCGGATCGATCTGAAGGCCGGCCTGTTTGCGCAACGGTTCGCGGCCAAGCAAATCTGCGAGCGCGTCTGCGGTTCCGGTCAGATGGGCGCGCGCTTGTGCATCGACGATCGCGCGCGGCGTGGTGTCGGGAACGGTGAACGTGAGATTGTCGGCCTGGATTCGCCGCGTCGGCGACAGAGTCATCGCAGCGTGGTCGGCGGAGACCGTGAAATCGCGCCCCGTGAACTGCCCCGAACCCTCCCCCGAGACCATCATCGGCAGGCCCGGCATGAGATCGACGCCAACGTCGTGGGAGGAAAACGATCCATGCACGCTCTCGCGCGAAACGGCGCGCTTCTTGTCCATCGCCTCGAGGTCCGCAGCTGACCAGTTCGCCAACATTGTTCCCTGAATTTGTCCGCCGTGAAGGTTGTGGGAGCACCAGTCACGCACATCGGGATTGATAAACTGCGGCCATAGACGCATAACGTCGGGCGTCACGCTGGGTTTGATCTCGATGCCGAGCTTCAGCGAGACGCCCGGACCGTCGGGAGCGATGTCAGCCTTGAGGGCAGCCTCGACGGTGGGTCCGCGGACTGTCAGCCAGTTGAGGACAAAGCGCGACTCCGAGGGAAGGAAACGAGCATCAGCGACAATGGAGTCGAGCACGACCGGCGTCCCGCCATGCCGCTCGGGTCCAAACCGCGTATCCTTCGATTCGAGGCGACCGGTCCAGGCGCCCGCGGCATCGGCCGGCGGCGACACCCAGCCGTCCGCGTTCACATGGGTCTCGCCGGCCAGGATCATGAGCTCGTCGATGCGAAGCCGCTTCTGTTCGTAGTCCCAGTTGATTCTGCCCGACGCTTCGTCGACCAGAAACGGAAGGGCGTCGGGATTGTTGAGCCGAACCTTTCCCGCGCCCACGGTGAAACGCCCGGTCAGGCTCTGAATGGTCTCGTCAGGCGCGAGACGCGCGTCAAACCTGAATGCGATCGGTCCTTCGGCAAAAAGCGGCGGCGGCTTCTTGTTGAAGGCCTCGATGTCGGCGAGGCTGACATCACGCGCCTGCACTGCCAGAGTCGGAGCGTTTCCTACCGCAGCCTGCGCCTCAATCGTCCACGGACCCGCAGGTCCTGTCGCCGAGATTCTCGCCTTCGCCTCGTCGCCGGAGCGATCGAAGACAAGATCGAAATCCCTGAAGCTCACCGAGCGGCGCGTCGCCTCGTTGTCGATCTCGAACTGGCCGTTGGCGAGGGTCAGCCGGTCGATCGCCTGGCCAGCGCCGGCCATTGCTTCGGCCCCGGCGCGTATGAGCGCGGCGAGATTGGGGCTCTCCGCGCCAGATGTGGTCGAACTCGGCAAGACGATCGGCGTCGCGCCGATGTCACCCGAGACGGCGATGGACAGGGCGCCATCCTCTGCGACCCTGAGGCGCATCAGGAGTCCATCCAACTCCAACCGACGCACTTTGACCTGCGTCAGAAACAAAGCGAACGGATCGAGGCCGATCTTGCCTGTCGGCGCCGACAGCACCCTGCGCCCGCCGGCGTCGCGAACAATGAGTCGCCGGAACCCGAGGCCGACGCCCCAGGAATCGTGCATGATGTAGGTCGGGCCGAGCTCGATCGTATAGCGATCTCCAGCTCGTTCCTGCAGGCTCGAGGCGATCTTGTCATGCAGCGCCTCGAGATAGATCGGTCCGTTGGCGAGGCGGACGGCGAGCGCAATTGCGCCGACAAGCGCGAAGACCGCCGCCAGCTCAGCGAACCGCGCAAGCGCGTGTACAATTCGTCCCGGGCCGACGCGCCGTCCGGGCGCCGAGAGGCGCGGTCCTTCGGCGCTGTCCACCATGCGGCGCATGGCGGCCCGGGCGCGAGCGCGCGTTCCGGTGTCGAACCGTCCAACCAAGTAAGGATCGTCCTCCGTGGGCTCAGAGCGGCGACAAACGGCTTCCTTGCCGGCTCTGAGCACCGATGATACCACCATCCCGATGTAGGATGGTCGTCTGGATGTTCGCCGCCTGAAGCGCGCCGCGCAGCGCGTCAATCTCGGGCGCGGCGCAGCCGCTCCCGGCGACGCCTTGAAACGACAATGAGACAAAACGAGGGCGACATGGCCAAAGATCTCAACGTGGGGGACGCAGCTCCGGGCTTCGATCTGGCGACCGACGACGGCGGACGCACGCGCCTCGCCGACTTCAATGGCAAGGCCGTCGTTCTCTATTTCTACCCGAAAGACGACACGTCGGGTTGCACGGCCGAAGCGATTGCCTTCAGCGCCCTGAAAGCGAAATTCGGCGCGGCCGGCGCCGCCGTTATCGGCGTTTCCCCCGACAGCGCGGCGAGCCACGACAAATTCAAGCGAAAGCACGATCTCGGCATCGCGCTGGCGACCGATCCTGCTCGCTCGACGATCGAAGCCTATGGGGTGTGGAAAGAAAAGAGCATGTACGGCAGGAAATATTTCGGCGTCGAACGCTCCACCTTCCTCATCGACCGCGAGGGGCGCATCGCGAAAATCTGGCGCAAGGTGAAAGTGCCTGGACACGCCGAGGAGGTCCTCGCTGTGACGAAAGCGCTGTGACGACTGGCGGATTTGAGGAAGCGCAAAGAGCGCCGGCGGACGGCGCTCGTCCGAACTTGCGCAAGAAATAAGGTCCGCCTCATTGGCGCTCTTATCCAGGCGACTGGACAAAGGGCCGAGGGGCCGGCTGCGCGAAGCAACTCGCTGCGGATCACCGAACCGAGTAGAGCCTCTGTCTGATTCTATTCTTGACAGCAATGACCTCCGCGGCTCGCGTCGGCGGGATCCACTGGCGGGTCGCCTGAGCGTTGTAGTTGACGAATAAGGCGACCTGTCCGTTGAGACCCGCCCAGAACTGCGGGTCGAGATCCAATTCGCCCTTGGTCCAACGCCAGTAGGCGCCGCTCGAGGCTTCGTCGCCATGGAGCCCCTCGCCAAGGCGCGGATCGTCGAGGGAAACGCGCCGCACCTCTCCGCATGAGCCCACGAAGACGAGCCCGTACAGGGCAACCCCCAGTTCGCGCGTGTCGCCCAGACCAATCCGGGCAGGGACGAACGTATTCGACACAACACGAACGTCTCGCGCGCTGCCGCCAAAGAGGAAGACGGCCGCGTCGCCCTCGGCGAGGGGACGGTGGATATCGCCGTCAACGAGAAGATGCAGATCGGCGTCACGCCCGGCCGTCCAGCCCATCGCCTCGGCCCGCGCAAGCAGCCGCGTTCGGGCAAAGTCGAGAACGCGCCCTTCGGTCACGACCGGGCGGCAGAAGTCGTCACGGGTCTTTCCGTCGCCCCGGACAAAAGGATCCCGCTCGGCTCCCGCATCCTCGAAGAAGACGCGCTCGTCCATGTCCGTGTGGCTTTCGGTCGGGAGATTGTTCGCGATGAGAATGTCGTGGCTGTCCAGTTCGATACGCCAATAGCTCACCCTATCGACCTCGACCCGGGCGATTGTCGCGCCGTTGACGAGGTTTCCGACCGGAATCAGAACCTCGCCGCAGAAATCCATGCAGACGGCGTGCGCGTCCGAAAGCAGAAGGTCGTGCGAAGGATGGTCGGGTCCAAACGCATCGGCGGCGATCCTCACCGGATGGACAGCCGCCGGGTCGGGATGTTGCCGGCAGTCGAAATCGCGATGGCCGATCCACTTGATCGGCCGCGACTCCCCGGAGCTCACCAGCACACGCTCGCCAACACGAAGCGTCTCGATCGGGGCGTCCCCTCCCGGCGTATGGATCCGCGTGCCCTGAGCGTAGCATCGAAATGCCATTCCATTCCCCGCTGCTTGATAGACCCCGCGTCAGAGGCCAAGAATCTTATGTCAATCTGAAAGCGTAGCAGGAAAATTTTCGATGTCCACCATCGCTGTCCCAATCTAACCATTGATCTTCATTCTCGGCTGCTTCAGCCTCGCTATAATTTATCGAAAAGAGACGGTGCTACCGGATCGTCCTCATAAAGATTGCGCAGGTCGGTTATTAGGTTCGATTTAAGAACCGAATTCATTTTTAGCGTCTCCTTTGCGCGGCCGAGATCGGCCGTTCAGAATAGGATGCGATATAAAGAGCGCTTTGTTCAATCACTAAGGCGAGAAAACCGACTTTTTAGAGAAAATATCGCTCTTAGCTGCCGGCGCCTCGATCGGCCCTCTGTCGCGGGAATAAACGGCGCTGTTCCTGAGTCTCCTCCATGAACGGCGCCATTCGCCGCACGAGGAGAGACATGATGATGGACGAACACGACGGCGGCTTGGATCGCCGCCAGACCCTCAAATGCATGCTGTGGGCCGGAACAGGCGTCGTGTGGACGGTTGCTGCCGGCGTGCCCTCTTCACGCCTGATCGGCTCGGCGAAGGCGGCCGACGCCAGCTTTTCCTTCGTCCAGATTTCCGACAGTCACATCGGCTTTTCCAAGCCCGCCAATCCGGACGCTCGCGCCACCCTCGACGCGGCGATCGACAAAGTTCTGGCGATGCCGGGCAAGCCTTCATTCATGATCCACACCGGCGACGTTACACACACCGCCGAGCCTCAACAGTTCGACGACGCGCTGCAGATGATCGGGCGGGCGAAGCTCGACGTCCACTACGCACCCGGCGAGCACGACATTCTCGATCCCCCGACGCGCGACGTCTATCTCGCGCGGTTCGGCAAAGGCGCCGGCGGCGGCTGGTATTCCTTCGACCACGGCGGCGTCCATTTCGTGTCGCTCGTCAATGTCGTCGACCTGAAGAAGAACGGCCTCGGCTCGCTCGGGTCCGAGCAGCTCGAGTGGCTCGAGGACGACCTCGAGGGGAAGACCGCTTCGACGCCGATCGTGCTTTTCGCCCACATCCCCTTGTGGATGGTCGCGCCGGAATGGGGCTGGGGCACCGAGGATTCGGCGCAGGCGCTCGCCTATCTCAAGCGCTTCGGCTCGGTCACCGTGCTCAACGGCCACATTCACCAGCTCATGCAGAAGGTCGAAGGGAACGTTGCGTTCCACACCGCCCGCTCGACCGCGTTTCCCCAGCCCGCGCCGGGAACGGCCCCCTCGCCGGGCCCCAAGGTCGTTCCGGCCGGGGAGCTGCGCAAATGGCTCGGCGTGCGCGAGGTCGCCTATACGGTCACGCCGACCGATCTCGCCGTGACCGACACGGACCTCTCGTGAGGCTGAAGATGAATCCGGCGGCGATCGTTCTGCCCGTCTTCGCCGCTTTTTGCGCGTTGGCCGCGCCCGCCTCGGCCGGCGCGCTCAAGGGCGATCCCGAGCGCGGCGAGCAGCTCTATCAGGCGTGCACGGACTGCCATTCGCTCGACAAGAACGATGTCGGTCCGCGCCATCGCGGCGTGTTCGGGCGCAAGGCGGGGTCGCTGCCGGATTACAGCTATTCGGACGCGCTCAAATCCTCCAGTATTGTCTGGAACGAGGAGACGCTCGACAAGTGGCTGACCGATCCGCAGGCGTTCGTTCCCGGCGTCAAGATGTTCTTCCACCTCGACAGCGCCCAGGACCGCGCGGACGTGATCGCCTATCTCAAGGAGCGCGCGAAATAGCCATTCGCAGGCCTCACGATGGATTCCCCGCCGCGACCGTCGGGAAGGGCATATGAACGAAGGCGACGCGGCCAGTCTCGCGCGGCGCCGGTTCCGCGAGATCGCGCCGCCGCTGCTCGACGACGCCTACACGTTGGCCAAATGGCTCTGCCGCAACGGCGCCGACGCGGAGGATATCGTGCAGGAAGCGGCTATTCGCGCGCTCAAGGCGCTCGAGACCACCGCCGTCGAGCGGCCCAAGCCTTGGTTTCTCACGATCGTGCGCAACACGGCCATGACCTGGATGGCGAAGAACCGGCCGAAGGCGCTCGCTTATGCGGGCGACATGGCCGATCTCGACGCGCTCGACTCGCCCCTCGGCGAGATTGCGCCCGACCCCGAGGCGGCGCTGATCGCGCTCGAGGACGGCGCGCGCCTGAGAGATGCAATCGCCGAATTGCCGCCGCCGCTGATGGAGACGCTGGTGATGCGCGACGTCAACGGCCTTTCCTATCGCGACATCGCCGAGGCGACGGGCGCTCCGATCGGGACCGTCATGTCGCGGCTGGCGCGCGCCCGCGCGGCGCTCGCCAAGGCTTTGCGAAGTTGAACCCATGACCAACAACGACCCCCTTCAGCGCCCCTCGGGCGGTCCCCATTCCCCGTTTTCCGGGGGAGAATACCGCATCCTGCAGATCAACGCCGCGCTCGACGGCGAGCTCGACGCCATGAGCGCGCTCGAATTCGAGCGCGCGATGCGCGACGATCCCGCGCTTCAGGCCGAATACCGGCGCCTTGCGGCGCTGCGCGAGGCGGTCCAGCGCCACGCGCCACGCGAAAAGGCGCCGCAGGCGCTCGCGG
>JAFAHO010000064.1 GCA_019237205.1 Hyphomicrobiales bacterium | reverse complement strand
AGATCGGCCCCATCCATTTTGTCGGCATCGGCGGCATCGGCATGTCGGGCATCGCGGAAGTGCTCCTCAACCTTGGCCATAAGGTGCAAGGCTCGGATGCAAGCGACAACGCCAACGTCAGGCGACTGCGCGAGAAGGGGGCGGCAGTTTTCGTTGGCCACGACGCGGCCAACCTAGGGGCGGCTGCGGTCGTCGTCGTGTCGAGCGCCATCAAACGCGACAATCCCGAGCTCGTCGCCGCGCGGGCGCAACGCATTCCGGTGGTTCGCCGCGCCGAGATGCTGGCCGAGCTCATGCGGCTTAAGCAGTGCGTGGCCGTCGCCGGGACGCACGGCAAGACGACGACCACCGCGTTGGTCGCGACGCTGCTCG
Organism: Hyphomicrobiales bacterium; assembly: GCA_019237205.1. Lineage (GTDB taxonomy): Bacteria > Pseudomonadota > Alphaproteobacteria > Rhizobiales > Beijerinckiaceae > Roseiarcus. The sequence goes on along the minus strand of JAFAHO010000064.1, from coordinate 2,404 downwards.
AGGCGTCCGGATTCGACCCAACCGTGATCAACGGCGGCGTCATCAACGCCTACGGCGCCAACGCGCGTCTGGGAGCCGGCGATTGGATGGTGGTCGAGGCCGACGAGAGCGACGGCACGTTCCTCAAGCTGCCGGCCGACATCGCGGTCGTGACCAATATCGATCCAGAGCACCTCGATCACTTCAAGAGCTTCGATGCGATCAAGGATGCCTTCTTGGCGCTGATCGCGAACCTTCCGTTCTACGGCTTCGCGGTGATGTGCCTCGATCATCCGACCGTACAGGAGCTGGTCGGTCGCATCGAGGACCGCCGTGTCCTCACTTACGGCGAGAATCCGCAAGCAGACGTGCGCCTCCTCGATGTCGATCTTAACGGCGGCGTCACGCGCTTTTCGGTCCTCATTCGCGAGCGTGTGACCGGCCGCGCGACCTTCATCGATGACCTTGCGCTCCCTATGCCGGGCCGCCACAACGCGCTCAACGCGACGGCGGCGATCGCCGTCGCCCATGAACTTGGCGCCCCGATCGACGTCATACGCAAGGCGATCGCCGGCTTCGGCGGCGTCAGACGACGCTTCACCCGCACCGGAGAATGGAACGGCGTCGCGATCTACGACGACTACGGCCATCATCCGGTCGAGATCGGCGCGGTGCTGAGAGCCGCCCGGGCGGCGACCGCGGGCAAGGTGATCGCGGTCGTGCAGCCGCACCGATTCACGCGGCTGGCGTCGCTGTTCGACGCCTTCGCCACCTGTTTCAACGACGCCGACAGCGTGATTGTCGCCGACGTCTACCCCGCCGGCGAGCCGCCGATCGCGGGCGCCGACAAGCAAGCGTTGGCGGCCGCGATCTCCGCTCACGGGCATCGCCACGCGCTCGTCCTCTCATCGCCCGGCAAATTGGCTCCTCTCATACGCTCGCTTGCGGCGCCGGGAGATTTTGTCGTCTTCCTCGGCGCCGGATCGATCACGCAGTGGGCTTATGCGTTACCCGGCGAGCTCGCGGCGCTCGATAAGGCTTGAGGCCGCCGCCTGATGCGGTTTCCCGACATCGCGGACGATTTGAAGGCGCTCGCGCCGAGGCTGAGAGGACGGCTTATCGCCAACGCGCCGATCGGCGAGACCACGTGGTTTCGGACCGGGGGTCCGGCTCAGGCCCTGTTCTCCCCGGCCGACGGGGAGGACCTCGCCTATTTCCTCGCCTCTCTGCCAAGCGAGATTCCAGTCGAAACGATCGGCCTCGGCTCCAACCTCATCGTGCGCGACGGCGGGGTCTCGGGCGTCGTCATTCGCCTCGGCGGGCGCGCTTTCGGAACGATCGAAGTTCTCGACGATTATCGCATCAGGGCGGGCGCGGCTGCGCCGGACCAACTGGTCGCGAAAGCCGCCGCGAGCGCCGGCGTCGACGGCCTGGCCTTTCTTCGCGGCGTGCCTGGCTCGATCGGCGGGGCGCTGCGCATGAACGCGGGAGCGCACGGCGGGGAAGTAAAAGATGCGCTGGTCGAGGCGCGCGGCGTGAATCGCTCCGGCGCGAGTCGCACGTTCTCGACCGTGCAAATGGGCTTTTCTTACCGCCACAGCTCCGCGCCGGAGGACGTGATCTTCACGATCGCCACGTTTCAGGGACGAGCGGGCGACCCCGCGGCGATCGGAGCCGAGATGGATGGGATTACCCGGGCGCGCGAAGCATCGCAGCCTATCCGCGAGAAGACTGGCGGATCGACGTTCAAAAATCCGACGGGATTCAAGGCTTGGGAATTGATCGACAAGGCCGGTTGCCGCGGCCTGCGGCTCGGCGACGCAGAGGTCTCGACGATGCATTGCAACTTTCTCATCAACCTCGGCCATGCGACCGCCGCCGATCTCGAATCCCTTGGCGAAGAGGTTCGACGGCGCGTGCTGGAAACATGCGGGGTTGCGCTTGAATGGGAGATCAAGCGCATCGGCGCGCCGGCCGCCGCGTGAGCGTTAAACTGGCCAGCCTTCGGCGTCCCGGTCAGGCAGGGGCGGACGCGCGGTGGGCGGCTTGCGGGGTTTTCACGGCTCTCAGGTTCGCCTGCCTCAGGCTCTCGGCGGCTTCGTCGAACAGGAAAGTCAGGAACACGTAGCGCCGGCCGCGCGTGACGGGCGACACTTGATGAAGGATCGAGGCTGAAAATACAACCGCCGCTCCGGGCAAGGGCTTGAAGCCGCGCGGGCTGTATTCGGGAAACGAGATTTCCCCTCCGTCGAAGTCGTCGTTGAGATTGATCGATACGGCGAATCGCCGATGCGCCACAAACACTCCCACGTCGTCTCGATGGGGACCGAAGCGCCCGCCGCTCTCCGCGTCATAGCGCGCGACGAGGTCGCGCTCGGTCCGTGTGGCGACAAATTGGAACGCCTTCTTGATCTCAGGGCAAATC
>JAFAHO010000343.1 GCA_019237205.1 Hyphomicrobiales bacterium | reverse complement strand
CACACTCGGCGTTCTCGAAGGCGTGCCGGGCGTGCCCGCTCTCGATGACCGCGTGAACGGGATGCTCGAAGGGCTAAAGGGCGTCAACGTCAAGATCGTCGGCAAGGGCGAAACCGACTGCCAGGAAGAGAAGGGGATCAACGTCGCCCAGGACATCCTGACGGCGAATCCGCAACTCAAGGCGATCTATTCGGCCTGCGGTCCGCCCGCCGCCGGCGCCGCTCAGGCGATCAAGAACGCCAAGCTCGACCACAAGGTCATCCTGGTCGGCTTTGACTTCTGCTGCGGGGAGCCGGAAGCCATGGCCGCCGGCATCGAGGACGCCTCCGTCGCGCAGTTCCCGTCCAAGATGTCGGAGCTCGGCGTGGACGCCCTGGTCAAGGCAATCCGCGGCGAGCAGGTGCCGACGCTGATCGACTCGGGCGCCGCCCTGGTCACCAAGGACAACATGAACAAGTTCAAGTGAGACGAGAAAGGTCCGGCGCGTGCGCCGGCCCTTATCCCTGACCTTTGGCCCTACTCCGAGGACCGGACCTACGAGTAGGGCCGATCGAGATTTCGAAGTTGCGAGCTTCACTCTAGCTTCGATTCCGGACGTTGGTCCAGAGGCGAGCCTACGGGCCGCCGCTGAGTTTCCAGATCGGGATGCCGAGCTTCCTTGCCGTGTCGGCCAGGTTCTCCCGGATGCCGGCGCCGGGAAACACCATGACGCCCAGATCAGGCGACGATCGTTGAAGTCGAGGCCGTTGCGCCCGGAATAGCCAGAATCGTCGGCGATTTTCGCGGCATGACCCGCGTGCATGGCCGGGACACAGGGCGTGGAGAGACGCCCATCTTACGACGGGCCATGCCCGGCCATGACGGGGGTGGCGTCCTGTGCTTAAAGTGAGATCAACAGAGAATCGGCCACGGGGCATGACCCAGTTCACCTTCGTCGAGTTTTTCGCCGGCGGCGGCATGGCGCGGGCAGGGCTCGGAGACAAGTGGCGCTGCCTGTTCGCCAACGACTTCGACCAAAAGAAGATTGCGACTTACGAAGCCAACTGGGGCGCGGGCGACATCAAGCTCGGCGATGTCGCAAGCCTCACGTTGGCGGATTTGCCCGGCGCAATTGTCGACCTCGCTTGGGCCTCCTTTCCATGCCAGGACCTTTCGCTCGCCGGGAGTTATCGCGGCCTTGGTCGCGAGCATGATAACGCGCAAACCCGTTCCGGCACGTTTTGGCCGTTCTGGAAACTGATGCGCGGCCTCGTCGCCGCGGGCCGCGCGCCGCGAACGATCGTTCTTGAAAACGTCCATGGATGTCTGACGTCCCACGGCGGAAAGGATTTTGCCGCAATCGCGTCGGCGCTGGCGGACTGCGACTACCAATTCGGAGCCGCAGTCATCAACGCCTCCCATTTTGTTCCTCAGTCACGGCCGCGCGTTTTTTTCATCGCCGTCCGAAATGGCGACCCGATCCCGAGTTCGCTTGTCGCGCCAGAGCCCCAGGCGGGATGGCATCCGGCCGCGCTAACCGGCGCTCATGCCGGAATGACTCCCAAGGCGAAAAAGAGCTGGGTGTGGTGGGATATCGGGGCGCCCGCTCCGCGGACCTTGACGTTTTCGGACCTCCTCGAAGACATTCCCGCAGGAGTGAAGTGGCACGCGGCGGCTCACACAAATTATCTCATCGAACTGATGACGCCGCTCCATCGGCAGAAGGTGGCGCGCGCGATGACCTCGGGCCGACGAACCGTCGGCACGATGTACCGGCGCACACGGCCTGACAAAAACGGGACAAAACGCCAGCGCGCCGAAGTTCGCTTCGATGACATCGCCGGCTGCCTCCGCACGCCTGCGGGCGGCTCGTCGCGCCAGACGATTCTGGTTGTGGAAGGCAGGATGGTTCGTTCCCGGCTGTTGTCGCCGAGAGAGGCCGCGCGGCTCATGGGCTTAAGCGACGATTTCCGGCTTCCCGCGCGCTACAACGACGCCTACCACGTCTGCGGGGATGGCGTCTGCGCGCCGGTCGTCAGGCACATCGCAGCGCGCCTTCTCGAGCCGCTCTTGCGAGCGAACGAGGCCGGCGAGCTGGTCGCGGCAGAGTAGGACCTGGCGACGGCTTTCCGTTTCGCGAGCCTATTTCTCAGCGTTGTTGCCTAGCGCCGCACATTACAGTGATATGAGCCTCGCAGGGGCTCACAACAAAAGGCGGAGGAGACCGTGGAAATCGCTTTCGTCAAGATTCTGAACTGCGCCGTCGCACTGGCGGCGCTGATGGTCGTTTCCTCGCCTGCTGCGCGCGCCGATCATTTCGACGATCTGGCGAACAGCCCCATGTCGGGGGGCCGGCCCACAGCGACGCAGAGTTCAAGAGCTGAAGACCTCGACCGCCAAAGCTTGCAACAGCGCGCCGTCACCGCAGCGATCTGGGGCATGCCGATCGTCAGCATGAACGCGATGCGACAGGCCTTCTTCCGTGACGCCAAAGCCAACTACAACGACGTTGTTTTCTGGTCGAAGCCGTCGGACTGGAAGAACCAAACGACCACGCCGAACGCGTCCGCGCGCTACGTCTATTTCAACTTCAACACCAAGGACGGTCCGGTGGTGGTCGACATTCCGCCGGCGGTCGATGCCGGATTGTTCGGGACGTTGCTCGACGCCTGGCAGACGCCGCTGGCCGACGTTGGTCCGGAGGGAGAGGATCAAGGCAAGGGCGGCAAATATCTGTTACTGCCGCCTGGCTTCGGTGGCGACGCGCCGGCGGGCTACATCGCTGTACGCGCTCGGACCTATAACGGCTACTCGTTGCTCCGCGCCATCCCGAAGGGTTCGTCCGAGGCGGACGTGAGCAAAGCCATTGCGCTGGTCAAGAAGCTCCGACTTTATCCCTTGAGCAAGGCTGATAGTCCGCCGGAGCAACGGTTTGTGGACATGTCGGGGACGCTCTTCGACGGCATCGTTCGATTTGACGAAAGCTTTTACTTGAGCCTCGCGCAAATGATCAACGAGGAGCCGGTGCTGGCGCAGGACCGCGCGATGATGGGCCTGCTGCTGCCGCTGGGCATCGAGAAGGGAAAAGAGTTCAAGCCCGATGCTCAGGCGCAGCGCGATCTGGAGCAGTCCGCCGGCGCCGCACACGCCTGGCTGATGGAGGCGCAGCCGACGTACGGCACGCCGACGTGGCCTGATCTCTCTTGGAAGCTGCCGGCGCCGCCGGCCGCAACTGAGACGGGCTTTTCGTTCGAGCGTCCCGACTACCTTGACGTGGACGCGCGCGGGATCGGCTATTTCTGCTGGTATGCGCCGCCCAAGAATCTCGGGGCGGCCACCTACTATCTGGCCGCATTCAAGGACGCGAAGGGCGATTCCCTTCGCGGCGAGGGAAGCTACAAGCTGCACGTTCCGCCCAACGTGCCGGCGCAGCAGTTCTGGGCTTTGACGCTCTACGACCGCGACACCTGCGGTTTTATTCGCGACATGCCGCGCGCCGGCATCGATTCGTACGACCAGAAAATGCAAAGGAACGCGGACGGCTCGGTGGACATCTACATCGGCCCGGCGCCGCCCGCGGGCGAGGAAGCGAACTGGATTGAGACGGCGTCCGGCCGCGGCTGGTTTACCTATTTCCGCTTGTACGGGCCGGAGAAGGCGTTCTTCGACAAGACATGGAAGTTGCCGGAGATTGAAAAGCTACAGTGAACGAGCCTCTCGCTCAGCACTGGGAGCACCAGGAGCACAAAATGAATCCTGTCACTCGCCGCAATGCTCTGCTCGGAGCAACGTCTCTCGCCGCGGTACCCGCGCTCGGGTCAGCGCCCCAGACTGGTCTGGCGCTGTCGGAGGCCAAAGCGCAAACGGCTCCGGTCGGCTTCCCGGGCGGTTTTCCGTCTGCCGAACTCGCCCAGCGGCTTTACGACGAAGCTGATTTGAATCGCGCGATCGAAGCCTACAAGTTCTTTTACCCGAACATTTCAATGGCGGGACTTGCCGCCCCTATCGAAGAAATTGCCCCTATCGAAAACAAGGCGTTCTTTATTGTGGTGGCGTCGCCAAAACAGGTCTTGTTCACGCCTAATTCCGACACGCCGTATGCGCTGCTTCCCCTCGATCTCAGGGCGGGCCCGATCACGGTCGAGCTGCCGCCCGGCCCGCTGATCGGTGTGGCGAACGACTGGAATTTTCGCTGGGTAATGGACATGGGTGTGCCCGGCCCAGACGCCGGGAAGGGGGGCAAGCACATCATCCTGCCGCCCGACTGGAAAGGCGATATCCCGCAAGGTTATTACACTGGACAGTCCACCACCTATCGTGTCTTCCTGATCATCCGCTCGATCCCGCAAGGGCCTGACATGGAGGGCGCGATCGCGCGCATCCGGACAGTCAAGGTCCGGCCGCTGGAGCCGCCGCCGAGTTGGTCGGAGCCGACCTGGACAGACGTAAGCGACAGGAGCTTCGACGCTACGCCAATCACATGGGAAAAGACGCTCAGGTTCTGGGAGGTTCTGTACCAGATCATCGACACGGAGCCGGCCTATGCGCCCTATCGCGACTACTATGGCGTGCTGGCCGGCCTCGGAATTGTGAAGGGCAAGCCTTTCACGCCCGGCGAGCGCATGAAGGGCATACTCGAGCGAGCCGCGCAGGCCGCCAACGACCAAATGCGTGTCGCCTCATTGGCGGACCGTCGTCCCGATCGCATCGTGTGGCCTGATCGCAAGAGCTGGGAATGGATCACGCTGGTCCCCGAAAACGGCACGTTTGACGCCCCGACCTACGTCGACATCGATGCGCGGGCGATCTGGTTCTGGCAGGCGACTTTCGAGTCTCCCGCAATGTTCCGCCGGCAGGCCGGCGGCGGGTCAGTCTATTGGTTCGCGGCGCGCGACAAGACTGGCGCATTTGTGGATGGCGGCAAGTTGTACAAGCTGACCATGCCCCAGCCGGTCCCTGTGAGCCTGTTTTGGTCGGTCACCGTGTACGACCCCGACACCCGCTCTGAAATCCAGACTGACCAAGGCAAGGCCGCGTTGCGGTCGCTGTTCGAACTGAAAGATGTTCCAAAGACGGGCGCCGCTGAACTCTATTTCGGTCCCAGCGCGCCCGGTGGCAAAGAGGGGCAGTGGATCAAGACCAATCCCGGCAAGGGCTGGTTCGTCTATCTGCGTCTCTACGGACCAGAAGCGCCGGCCTTCGACGGCTCTTGGAAGCCGGGCGACATCGAGCCGGTCAAATAAGCCCGCCCAACGTCCAAGAGGAGAGCCATGAACTGTGGAATTTTGAAATCATCGATCCTCGCAGCCCTGCTCGGCTGCGCCTCGGCCCTCGCCCTTGCGCCGATCGCGGTCGTAGCGCAGCAGGTTCCGATCCCTGAGACGGCTGCCCAAGTTCCCGGCCCGGCCCCGGGCACGGCCATGACCAAGGCCTATATGCAGACGGTGGGCCGCATGGCCTACCTATGGGGCTGGGCGCTGGTCAATATGGCGAACCGCATCGCGGCCACCGCCAAGGCGCCCGAACCTGGCTTGCTGGCTGGCTCATTGCCGGTTGCCTACAACCGGATCGCGGTGCTGACCGGCTACATCGCACCAAACGAGCGCTCCATCACGTGCCCGAACCAGGATGTCGTCTATGGCACCGGCTTTTTCAACCTGGACAAGGAGCCGATCGTTTTTCAGGTCCCGGATTTCGGCGATCGCTTTTGGGTCTACGCGCTCTATGACGAGCGCACCGACGAGTTCTCGGAAATCGGCAAGCAATACGGCACGAAACCCGGGTTCTATCTGATGGTCGGCCCGAAATGGACCGGCAATCCGCCCGCCAGCATTAACGCCGTGGTGCGCTCGTCCACGGCGACCGTGTTCGCAGTCCCGCGCATCTTCATGGACGATACGCTGGAGGATCATGCGGCCATCCAGCCGGCGCTCAGCCAGATCAACTTCTATCCACTTTCGCAATTCGACGGGAAGATGAAGACAACCGATTGGAGCAAGCTCCCGAACATTCCGGCTCCCCCGTCGAGCGGCGAGACCAAATGGGTCGATCCGGACACCTACTTCGATCAGTTGCCGGCCGTGATGAAGCAGGTCCCGCCGTTGCCCGGCGAAGAAGCGCTCTATGCCTGGATCGGCAGCGTGGTCGACGCGGCAGCCAAGGACCCGGAGTTTAAAGCGACTCTCAAGGAAACCGCGGTCTCTGCGGAGAGCGAGATGATCACGCCGCTGTTCGCGTGGCGCTACAACGGCCGTCCGAGCGGTAACGGCTGGAACTCTCCGGTGAACAATGCGGAGTGGGGCACCGACTATCTCAACCGTACCGGCAGCGCCAAGACCAACATGTTCGACAACCGGCCGGAGGAGACGAAGTACATTTACACTGACGACGACAGCGAAGGCCAGCCGCTCGACGGCCGCAACGCCTATGCGATCACCTTCGCCAAAGGCGAGACGCCTCCGGTCAAAGGCTTCTGGTCGCTGACCTTGTACAACGAGGAGCACTTCTTCCATCCCAACGCGCTCGGCCGCTATTCGCTCGGGACCAAGAACAAGACGCTCAAATCCAACGCCGACGGCTCGCTCACCCTTTACGCCGGAGCCAAATCGCCGGGCGCGGACAAGGAGACGAACTGGCTGCCCGCGCCCGACGGCCACTTCTCGCTCTACATCCGCGCCTACTGGGCGGATGAGGCGATCCTGAATGGCCAGTGGAAGCCGCCCGCCGTCACCCGCCTGCAGTAGAGCGACGCAACAACTCGATTGACGAGAGGCCACGCGCCGTCGCGAAGGGCGAGAAGGAGGATGGCCCCACCGTCTGATGGTCTTCGAACCGCTTCCGACGAAGCGCACGTTCGCCGCGAGCAATTGGGCCGCGCTGCGACGAACGGCAGCGCGCTCCTGCAAGCTCAGCCCAACCTGTATTGCGGTACTCAACCCAATTCGATTCGCGGCGTCCAGCGCGAGCGCATGTTCTTCCGCGGGGACGAGGACGCACTCTATCGCGATCTCCTGGCGAGCCAATGCCGCAAGTACACGTTGCGGCGAGGATGGCCGCGAGCTTGCGGGTGTCCCTCGTTTCGCCCCCCGTAATCGTCACTCAACACAATTTCCAAACTGGAGCGTCGAAAGATCCTTGCCTATCCGGTTAATGCAGACACCCGCTACGCGTAGGGCGCGTCCACGCGCCGGAATAAAGGTCGGCATAGGGCCGGTGCACATCGTCCTTCGACTCGAAGGGATTTCTCTGACGAACAGATCGTACGATTCGTAGGGTGCGGCGCGATTGGCGTCGCCGCCACGCCGGAGACATAATTTTTTCGAAATGAGGGAACATTTTTTCGGAACCGGGGCTCCACGGCGCAAAGAAGCTGCGCCTGAGGTGAGGAGGATGGAATGATTAGAATCGCTTTAGCAGTCGTGGCTGCGGTTGGCCTGAGCTTCGCGGCCGACGCCGAGGTTGGTCCCCTCTGTCAGACCCCCAATGGCGCTCTGGTTGTCTGTTACTCCGGGCACGGTGGCGGCTCGCAGGTTGGTCCCCTCTGTCAGACCCCCAATGGCGCTCTGGTTGTCTGCTACTCCGGGCACGGTGGCGGCTCGCAGGTTGGTCCCCTCTGTCAGATCCCCAATGGCGCTCTGGTTGTCTGTCACTCCGGGTGAGGTTGACCCCTAGGAATCTTCATTGAGCGGGCCATGCTTCGATGCGTGTCGGGTTACCCACACAGCTCCTGCACGTAGCGTGGTCCCGGTCGCCGGAATAAAGCTCGGCATAGGTGGGCGCCCGTTACCGCACCGGCGATGCCGAGCAACGAGCGGATGGCGTTGAACGGGTAAAAGCGCCGGTTGAAGCGAAACGTAAATTCGTTGAGGTAGATGCTGTGCGCTGACCCCGGGATGGATACCGACCAACCACGTCTTGAGATTGGCGAAGACGAGATGGATGATGGGTAGGAACTCCTCTCTCACTTCGGGATCCCCACACAGCGGACAAACGAAGCCGCCTCTCCAGCGCAGCTTTTCGAGGTATTCAACACAGGCGGCATCAGGAGATCACGCCGCTTTGGTCCCCCACTGCGAAACTATCGTCACCGCCGACAGCTCAATCGCCGCGTTTTCTGCAATTCACCGCAGCCTGATTCTATTTTCATGATCTCGTTGCTCGGCGTCCCCGACGTAGTCGTTGTATCTTTGATGTGAGAAGTCATGATATATTCTTATCATCGAGGAAAACCACGGAATCATTCTATAATCCTCCAGCAAAGAATAATTCTGGCATATTTTCTGCATTCTATGCTTGGCGTTGAATTCATCGATTGCGAGACGTTCTCCAGTATAATCGTTCGTCAGCCAGAGGTCGGTGCCGATGATGTCATCGAAGTACATAAACACTCTGGGTAAAAACTGGGATGAATCGGCGTCGAACAGGGTGAATGAATCTAAGGTTGATGAGTAGTAATCGAGATCGTGTAACATGCATCCAATGGGAGCCGGATGATATTTCTCAAAAAAGGTTGCGCAGGTTTCCTTGACGTCTCCAATCACGAGCTTGCCGATTTTCAGTTTTCGTTGCACGGCGTCGATATCCATCTTGTAGAGGCCTCCCTTGAAATAGTGTGGGATATCTCGGTAATCTCTGGGCGTCGGCAAGCCTGAACCCATATCAAATCCATAGAGTTCAAGTCTCACATCGAATAATTTTTCCACTTCAGCGATGTGCTTTTCTGCGGCGACGAGGCCATTGCCGCCTCCGCATCCAAATTCGAGGATACTGATTCTTGGATACTTAAGTAAACTGGCTAACCTGGCCGCCTGAAATATACAATAAGCATACGTCCACCGCTCCACGGCCCCAATAGCTAAACGATCTCGATATGACAATAAATTGAACGTTCTTACCAACTTCCTCGTCAAAATTATCCTCAGCGGCTCGGGGCGGAAAATTTTGCCCAGAATCCAGTTTTCCATTCTCTATGGCTCCTCCTGGCTTAGGACGATGTCCCCGATGCCCCGCGCTCGGCATCTCGCCACGCGCCTTGCGTGGTTAACCGTTGGTGAGCGCCCCCAGAAGAACTCGAACCTCGCGCCCCATGGTTTGCACAACCGTCGCTCTACCAACTGAGCGAACCTGCCCTTGAACCCGTTCCACTGGAACGCGTCGCCTTGTTATGCCGCATCGGGATAGAAGTCGTTCGTCTACCGTTCGCTCGGAACCGCAGCACAAAGAACATGCTCTGTCGCTTTTCGGTCTGTGTCGCTTTTCGGTCTGTTCGAGCCTGGGCGGCGACTGTAACGCGCTCAGCGATATTCACCGAAGCCGAGATACAATCTTCCGGTTGCATTTCACAGTCAAGTACTTTTTGGGCTTTCGCAACGGAAGGCTGAGAGGCTCGAGAAGACCGCGCCGGCGGATGGCCCCTCCGAAGCTCACTTGAATTCGACGATCAGGCGGCAAAACGACTCGTGCGCCCGCTCTTTGCCTTGCGACGCCAGGCAAACCCGAGACCAGCGGTGATCAAGCCCGTGCAGAGCAAGGCAAGCCCGAGGGAGTGACCGCTATGATCATCGAACGGACAGAACGTAGGGAAATGAACGCGCAACACCCATCAATCGGAAATACGCCCACCGATGACGCCGCTCTCTCCAGTGTCCCCTTCCCCAAGCATGCACGCTTGGACGCCACGGCTGCGCGTTGAGGCGGCCTGAAGGGATGGGGTCGACAAAGCCACGCATGGGAACCGCCCCCGCTGTGCCGAAAACGGGGTTTTGTCCCGACTGTTCCGGCCCTTTCGTCCCAGTGCTCTCGTTGGCCAATCCCGTCTCGGCCGCAGCCGCCACTCTCCCTTCGTTCGCGGCGCTGCTCGGACCATTCTGATTCAACGTTTTCGCCTGGAGTCCAGCAACCTCTTGCGCGATGCCCAAATCGATCGGCGCCAGCGCGTCCTGCGGCGTCTGGCTCCCCTGTGTCGGCGCTCCGGCACTGTCCGACACGCTTTCGTCTTGTTGTCGAGCCCGTTCCCTGATTTTCGCCGCGTTCAGCGCCTGCTCGACGCCCTTCTTCCACTTGTTGAAACTGGCGAAATCTTCCGCACCGACATTCAACCGTGTTGCCGCAGACGCAATTGCATGCGGCTTGAGGTCGCTCACCGCGGTCCGCCCTGCATATTCGAACGTCGCGATTGCGACGGCGAGCGCTACGACCCCGATCGTCCATCGTCCCCTGGCCGGTCTCGCGACCGCCGCCGCCGAGAGACGCACGGCGAGGATTGCGATCAGCGCCCAGACGGCGCCCTCATTCCAGAAGCGGGCCGCCCTCCTGCCGGCAGCGGCGATCCGCCGTTGGAAACCGGACGCCCACGCAGCGGCTGATCCAAGAGCGGCGATCCTACGCCAGGCCATGCTTCGTCCTCCCGTTTTCCGCGTCAATATCAACTGTTGACGCATGGGCGCTGTTCCGGGGCGCTGTTCTGGCCTGAAAAATCCCCGCCTTTTGGGCGTCCAAGACGCGGTCGGCGACATCCTGCTTCAGCCGAACCGCGAAACCTCGACTGCCCCGGCATGTCCACTTTGGAAGTGGGCCACTGCACCTTGCGCGTCCGCGACGTCTTCGTGGATTCGGTTGGGTCGCGCCAATGCGCGTCAACGGCGCGTCGACGCAGACTGTCTTCCCTCTTTGCCCGCGTTCGCCCGCCGGATTGATGGTATGGTGCCCAGTCTCGCCAGACCCGAATGGAATCGCGCTTGACAGGAGGGTGCAATGTCAAACCACTTCACCGGTCTCAGTCTCGGCCCGCCACTCGGCGATCAACGACTCGACCTCTGTGACCTGTACGTATTCCAGTCGCCCGCTGACCGGAACAGGACCGTCATCATCCTGAATGCAAACCCCAACGCGGACGCGCTTCATCCCGACGCAATCTACCGCGTTAACATCGACAAAGACGGCGACTACCTGACCGACATCGCGTTCAGCTACGTGTTCTCGAAGCCGCAGAACGGCAGGCAGACCGTCAGCGTATTCACGGCGAAGGGCTCGGAGTCGCACTCGCCCGAAGCGGTCGGGACGAAGATCATCGCCGACGCCGAGGTGTCCTTCGGCGCCCAGCCGAATATCATCAGGTCTGGCCCCTACACTTTTTTCGCCGGCAGCCGCAGCGACGCGTTCTTTTTCGACTTCGATGGAATCAAGAGCCTGTTCGACACCAGGGGCAAACGCAACTTCACCGAGCCCCATCTCGGCGGCAAGTCTCCTTGGACCGGCGTGGACTCGAATACGCAAGCGAACGTGTTTTCGACCGCGATCGAGCTGCCGACGAGTGAACTCGATCCCAAGCCTGAGATCCACGTCTGGGGACGCTGCAGCCTAAGACGGGACGGCAGGTTGCTTCACGTCGATCGCGCCGGCCATCCGAGCGTCAGCAGCTTCTTCAACACCGATGACACGAAGGAGGAATACAACGCCAGCGAACCCGTCAATGACCGCAGGCGATGGCTCGACCAGTTCGTGCATCTCATGGGACACACCGGCAATTACACGCGCGAGGAAGCGATCGCCGCGATCGACAAGGAGCGCACGCTTCCCGACGTTCTGAGCTTCGATCCGTCAAAGCCCGCGGAATATCCCAACGGGCGGGTCTTCACTGACGACGTGATCAATTACCGCCTCGCCTTCCTGACGAAAAACGAGTGCCCGCCTACAGGCCTCAAGCCCCACACCGACGTCCTGAGGGAATTCCCGTACCTCGGCACGCCGCATTCCAAAAAGAGCGGATGAAACCGGCGTCAAACATAATTCTGGTCTAGGGGCGGAAGGCTCAGGCAGGCCCGACACAAGCAATGGCCCCAGCGCCTCCGAACCGCCCTGAATAGCGATTCCGGAGGCCCTGAAGAGACATCAGACTTTCAGGACGATCGCATGACCTACGACCGCTCCGCCGTCATGCGCGCGGTGAAATCGCGCGACACCGGGCCGGAGCGGGCGGTGCGGGCGATGCTGCGGCCGCTGGCGCCGGGCTACCGACTCCATCGCCGCGATCTGCCCGGCAGGCCGGACATCGTCTATGCGAGCCGGAAGCTGGCGATTTTCGTCCATGGCTGCTTCTGGCACGGTCACGACTGCCCGCGCGGCGCGCGCATGCCGAATGCCAACGCCGACTACTGGGCGGCCAAGATCGCCCGCAACCGGGCGCGCGACGAACGAACGCTCGCCGCCTATGCCGCCATGGGCTGGCGCGCGCTGGTCGTCCACGAGTGCGAGCTCAAGGATCGGGCCGCGCTCGCGGCTCGGCTCGGCGAGGCGCTGAAGTCCGCCTGATCGCGGCTGATGGCCTGCAAATTGCTTGGCTTGCGCCGTTGCCTGTCGCAGTGCAACATCATTTCCCTCGCCGACGGATGCGCCCCATGGCCTTCGACACCGCGCAGCAAGTCCTCCCGCGTGACCCCGACGACGACAAGGATCTTCCCTTGCGCGACGACATCCGCCTGCTCGGCCGCATCCTCGGCGACACCGTGCGCGAGCAGGAGGGCGAGGAGAGCTACCAGCTCGTCGAGCAGATCCGTCAGGCCTCGATCCGGTTCCACCGCCACAACGAGACCGGCGCGCGGCGCGAGCTCGAGGCGATCCTCGACAGCCTCAACGCCGACCAGACGCTGGCGATCGTGCGCGCCTTCAGCTATTTCTCGCACCTCGCCAATATCGCCGAAGACCAGCATCATATCCGCCGCAACCGCGCGCATGCGATCGCGGGCTCCGCGCCCCGGCGCGGTTCGCTCGCCTTCGCCTTCCAGCGGACCCGCGAAACCGGCGTCGAGCCGGCGGCGCTCGACGCCTTTTTCGACCGCGCGCTGGTGAGCCCGGTGCTGACCGCCCATCCGACCGAAGTGCGGCGGAAGAGCACGCTGACCCGGGAGCTCGAAATCGCCGAACTGCTCGACGAGCGCGATCGCGTCGGCGCCGATCAGGCGGCGCTCGCGCTCAACGAGGAGAAGCTCCGGCGCGCGGTCCTCATCCTCTGGCGCACCAACATGCTGCGTCAGACGCGGCTCAAGGTGATCGACGAGGTCGCCAACGGCCTTTCCTACTACGACTACACCTTCTTTCGCCAGCTGCCGCGCCTCTATGAGGAGATCGAGGACGAGCTTCAGCGGCTGGACGGCAAGGGCAAGGAGAAGCCGATCCCCTCGTTCCTGCGCATCGGCTCGTGGATTGGCGGCGACCGGGACGGCAATCCTTTCGTCACCGCCGACGTTCTCAACGAAGCCGTGCGGCAGCAGAGCGCGCGTGCGCTCGCCCATTACCTCGACGAACTGCACGAGCTCGGCGGCGAACTGTCGCTGGCCCTAAGTCTCGCGCCGGTCAGTCCGGAACTCGCCGCGCTCGCCGATCGCGCCGCCGATACGTCGCTGACCAGGAGCGACGAGCCCTATCGGCGGGCGATCGCGGGCATCTATTCACGCCTCGCCAAGACGGCGCGCGAACTCGACCATGTCATCGCGCTGCGCCAGCCCATCGCGGACGCGCCGGCTTACGCCAATCTCGAAGAATTCGCCGCCGATCTCGCCACGATCGCGCAATCGCTCAAAAGCACCGGCGGAGCCATCCTCGCCCGCGGGCGTCTGCGCGCGCTTCAGCGCGCAGTCGACGTGTTCGGCTTCCATCTCGCGCCGATCGATCTGAGGCAGAATTCCGACGTGCACGAACGCACGGTGGCGGAAATTTTGGCGGCCGCGTCGCCGGGCCTCGACTATCGGGCCATGAGCGAGGCCGAGCGGGTCGAGCTCCTGCGGCGCGAACTGACCGCGCCGCGGCCGCTGGTCTCGCCCTTCATCGCCTATAGCGAGGAGACGGCGGGCGAGCTCGCCGTCTTCCGGGCGGCGGCCGCCATTCGCAAGACCTATGGTCCAGGCGCCATTCGCACCTCGATCATTTCCAAGACCGACAGCGTCTCCGACATGCTTGAGCTTGCGCTCCTTCTCAAGGAAGTCGGCCTCGTCGGCCCTGACGGTTCGGCCGCGCTCTATGTCGCGCCGCTGTTCGAGACGATTACCGACCTGCGCGCCTGCGTCGGCGTGATGGACAAGCTGCTCGCGATCCCCGAATACCGCCGACTCATCGATTCGCTTGGGCTCGAGCAGGAGGTCATGCTCGGCTATTCCGACTCGAACAAGGACGGCGGCTTCGTCACTTCGGGCTGGGAGCTCTACAAGGCCGAAATCGGCCTCGTCGAGGTGTTCCGCCGCCACGGCGTGCGCATACGGATCTTCCATGGCCGCGGCGGTTCGGTCGGGCGCGGCGGCGGCCCGAGCTACGACGCGATCCTCGCCCAGCCCGGAGGAGCGGTGCAGGGGCAGATCCGCATCACCGAACAGGGCGAGATCATCTCGAGCAAATATTCCAACCCCGACGTCGGCCGGCGCAATCTCGAAACGCTGGTCTCGGCGACGCTCGAGGCGACGCTGGCCGAGGACGAGGCTCCTGCGCCCGACCCGGCCTTCCTTGAGACGATGGAGGAATTGTCGGAGGCCGCCTACGCGGCCTATCGCGGCCTGGTCTACGAGACGGAGGGCTTCGAGCGCTATTTC
>JAFAHO010000292.1 GCA_019237205.1 Hyphomicrobiales bacterium | reverse complement strand
TCTTCGAACGCAACAAGCCTTACGACACGTTCGGCTGGTGCGTCGTCTTTTCCGACGCGATGATGCAGGCCATGCGCGCCGCCGACCCGGAGAGCGCCGAGAAGATTGCGGACGCCTTCAACCACTGGGACAATATCGAGCTGATCTTCAAAGGCACGCGCCAGCGCACCACCGGCCACGGTTTCATCGGGATCGGACGTAAGCAATTGCTCAACATCCTTCAGCGACGCTGGGAAGAGCTGGGCGTTGAGCTCGCGTTCGAGCGGGATGTCGAGTCTGATCTTCAGTTTCCTGACGCCGATTTGATCGTCGCGGCTGACGGAATCAATTCCCGAATCCGCGAACGCTGCGCCGACGTCTTCAAGCCCGACCTGGTCGTACGGCCCAACCGATACATCTGGCTAGGGACCAGGAAGCTCTTCGACGCCTTCACTTTCGATTTCCGACGCACCGAACATGGGTGGTTTCAGGCGCATATTTACAAATTCGACCGCGACACGTCGACCTTCATTGTCGAAACCACCGAAGACGCGTTCGCCGCGCATGGACTCGACAAGCTTGAACAGCAAGGCTCGATCAACTTCTGTGAGCGGCTTTTTTCCGAGACGCTCGACGGCGCCGGCCTTACGACCAACGCGCGCCATTTGCGCGGGTCGGCCTGGCTCAATTTCAACCGGCTGATTTGCGGCGCCTGGAGCCATTTCAATGGCAGGTCGTTTGTCGTTCTGATGGGCGATGCGGCCCATACTGCACATTTTGCGATCGGTTCGGGGACCAAGCTTGCGTTCGACGACGCAGATCTCTGCGCGGTTGCCCGTCCGCATCTGGCCGACCCGGCATGGACGCTACATGAGGCGGCTCGCATCGGAGTGAATACAGTGCCGTGGCCGAGGCAATACGCCGCCGCAAAGGGGCAATATGAGGCCAATCTGTCGCGCGCCGCCGCTGCGGCAGGCACCAGATGAGCGCGACCACGGCGCTCTCGGGCCGACACGCGCTGGTCACGGGCGCGGGAAGCGGCATCGGCGCTTCCATTGCGCGTGCGCTCGCCGGCGCTGGAGCGCGTGTCAGCCTCGCCGGTCGCCGCCGCGAACCGCTGGAGGCGGTGGCCGCGTCGCTTCCTAAAGGCGCGGCGTTCGCCGTCGACGGCTTCGACGTGACTGACGGAGTTGCAATCGGCCGCGGGCTCGACCGCGCGCGCGCGGCACACGGACCGATATCGATTCTCGTCAACAATGCCGGCGAGGCGCCGAGCGCGTCGTTCGAAAGGACCGACGCCGAACTGTGGGCGCACGTGCTCGCGGTCGATCTCTCCGGCGTCTACAATGTCACGCATGCGGCGCTGCCGGACCTCAAGCGCCACGGCTCCGGCGCACGGCTCATCAACGTCGCCTCGACGGCGGGCCTGACTGGATACGCTTATGTCGCCGCCTATTGCGCCGCCAAGCATGGCGTCGTCGGTCTTACCCGCGCGTTGGCGCTCGAACTGGCGCGCAGCGGCGTCACCGCCAACGCGGTCTGTCCGGGCTTCACTGAGACCCCATTGATCGACCGCGCGGTCGAGACCATCGTCGCCAAGACCGGCCGCACGACCGAGGCGGCGAAGGCGGAACTCGCGAGGGCGAATCCGCAGGGACGGCTCGTAAAGCCGGAAGAAGTGGCGGACGCGGTGCTCTGGCTAGCTTCGCCGGCCGCAGGGTCAATAAACGGACAGGCGATTGTGGTTGCGGGCGGGGAGGTCATGGCGGGATGAGCGAAGCGATTTTGGCGATGCAGGCCGCGCGGAGGCCCTTTAAAGACTATCACGCGCACCATTTCCGCTTTGAGGCGAGCGAGGACGGTCGCGTCGCGACGGTGCGGCTGGACCGGCCGGAACGCAAGAATCCGCTTACCTTCGACAGTTATGCGGAGCTGCGCAATCTCTTCCGCGATCTAACCTACGCTTCGGATGTGCGCGCGATCGTACTTGCCGGCGCTGGCGGAAATTTCTCCTCGGGCGGCGACGTTTTCGAGATCATCGAACCGCTGACTAAAATGAAAATGCCAGATCTGATCGCGTTTACCCGCATGACCGGGGATGTCGTCAAGGCGATGCGCGCGTGCCCCCAACCGATCATTGCCGCGGTCGACGGGATCTGCGCGGGCGCCGGTGCGATTCTCGCGATGGCGTCCGATTTAAGGCTTGCGACGCCGGAGGCCAAGACAGCGTTCCTGTTCACTCGCGTCGGTCTGGCGGGCGCCGATATGGGGGCGTGCGGAATTTTGCCGCGCATCATTGGGCAAGGCCGCGCAGCCGAGTTGCTCTATACCGGCCGCGTGATGAGCGCCGCGGACGGGTTGGCCTGGGGTTTTTACAACTCGGTGCACGCCAGCGGGAATCTCGAAGTCGAGGCGAATGCGCTGGCACGTTCGCTAGCCGACGGGCCCTGGTTCGCCCATGGCATGACTAAGACGATGATGAACCAAGAATGGGCGATGGGTCTTGACGAAATGATCGAGTCCGAGGCGCAGGCGCAGGCAATCTGTATGACGACAAGCGATTTCCGCCGGGCTTTCGAGGCTTTCGTCGCGAGGCGCAAGCCGGTGTTCGAGGGCGACTGAGCATGCTCGCCCAAGCGAAGCGCGGACCCCGCGACTGGCTCGAATGGCCGTTCTTCGAACCCCGCCATCGCGCGCTCGTCGAGCGGCTCGATGCATTCATCGCTTCGCTGGAAGTGGACGCGATCAACCATAACGACGTCGACGGCTCCTGCCGGCGCCTCGTGCGCGAAATGGGGCGCGCGGGGCTCCTGGAGGCCGCGGTGGCGCCGGCCGACAGCGACGCTTCGGCGATCGATTCGCGCTCCGCCTGCCTCGCGCGCGAGACGTTTGCGTGGCGCGATGGCCTTGCCGATTTCGCATTCGCGATGCAGGGGCTGGGATCGGGAGCGATCGCCATCGCCGGATCGCCCGAACTTCGCGCCGCCGTCCTGCCGAAGACGCGCGCGGGCGAATGGCTCGCCGCCTTCGCATTGTCGGAGACGGAGGCCGGTTCCGATGCGGCTGCGATGGCATGCTCGGCTCTGCTCGACGGCGATTCCTACGCGATCGACGGCGAGAAGACGTGGATCTCGAACGGTGGTATCGCGGACGTCTACACCTTGTTCGCGCGCACTGGCGAAGCACCCGGCGCGCGCGGCGTTTCCGCTTTCGTCGTGTTTCCCGACGATCCCGGTTTCTCTGTCGTCGAGCGCATCGAGGTGATCGCGCCGCATCCGTTGGCGACTCTGCGTTTAGAGAACTGCCGTGTCCCAATCGGCCGCCGCCTCGGCCCCCCCGGCGGCGGCTTCAAGATCGCAATGCAGACGCTCGACATCTTTCGCGCCTCGGTCGCCGCCGCGGCGCTCGGCCTTGCGCGTCGCGCGCTCGATGAATCGCTAGAGCACGCCCGCGCCCGTCGCATGTTCGGAGGCGCGCTCGTGGACCTGCAGCTGACGCAGGCCGCGCTCGGGGACATGGCGACCGAGATCGACGCGGCTGCGCTGCTGACTTATCGCGCCGCCTGGAGGCGCGATGTACAGAAGTTGTCGACCACTCGCGAGGCCGCGATGGCGAAGATGACGGCAACGGAATCCGCCCAGCGCGTGATCGACCGTGCGGTCCAGATGTTTGGCGGCCGAGGGGTCAGGCGCGGCGAGGTTGTCGAGAGCCTCTACCGCGAGGTCCGCGCCCTTCGGATCTACGAAGGCGCAACCGAGGTCCAAAAGCTGATCGTCGCGCGCGAATTGCTGAAGTCACACTGACGGAAAGATGAACACGTTCGAGGAGTCGCCCATGCATCGCCCCTTGCAACCCGAAGGCTGGGCCAGGCCCGCTGGCTACGCCAACGGCATCGTCGCGCGGGGTCGGACGATCTTTGTGGCGGGACAGGTCGGCTGGAACGCGGAAAGCCGCTTCGAGAGCGACGATCTCGTCGCACAGATCGCCCAGGCGATGCGCAACATCGCTGCCATACTGGCCTGCGACGGCGCGGGACCGGAGCACGTCACCAACCTTGTCTGGTACTTCATCGACAAGCGCGAATACATCAATCGTCTGCCTGAGGTCGGGAACGTCTATCGCGAGATCATGGGAAGAAATTTTCCTGCGATGACCGCCGTGCAGGTCTCCGCGCTGATCGAGGATCGCGCCAAGGTCGAGATCCAGGCGACCGCGCTCGTTCCGGACTAGCCTCTCCATGTGGCGTCCCCCCGAGCGCATCCGCTACGCCTCCCAAACCGGTCGGATTCCCTCGCGAGAGGAAGCCGAGCGCTCGCTGTTGTTCTCGCCGCTCGAGGAAGGCCGGCTCAGTCTCGCGCAACGCACCTGGGTCCCCGCGATGGTGCCTTGGCGCGCGACCGAGGACGGGTTTGTCTCCGATGCCGTCGTCGCCTGGTATGAGCGGCTGGCGCGCAGTCGGCCGGGCGCGATCGTCGTGGAAGCGACCGGCATTCGCGACGTGCCGAGCGGGCCGCTGCTGCGCATCGGCCACGACCGCTACATCGAGGGGCTGAAAAAGCTCGTTCACGCCGTAAGACAAGCGAGCGGCCACAAGACGCGGCTGTTCATTCAGATCATCGATTTCCTAACGATCCGGCGTCGTCCCGAACCTGAAAAATTCTTCGAGCGCTTCCTGCATGTGACCGAGGCGCATCGTCATGCTGTCGGAGACGAGAGCGCCACGGACACCGAGGTGCGCGCGCGTCTATTCGCGCTCGGGGAATCCGGCTGGAAACAGGCGCTGACCGCGCGCGAGTTCGAATCCCTAATGCAGGGTTATCGCGATCGCGTGACGGACGAGGAACTGCCGCATATTCGCGACCTTCCGAAGTCGCTGCCGCCGCTGTTCGCTGCCGCCGCACGACGCGCGGAGGCGGCCGGATTCGACGGCGTCGAGCTGCACTACGCGCACGCCTATACGATGGCCTCGTTCCTTTCGCGGACGAATACGCGGAAAGATGGTTACGGCGGACCTCCCGACAAGAGGCTGCGCCTGCCCCTCGAAGTGTTTGCCGCCGTCCGCGTTTCGGTGCGGCCGGACTTCGTCGTCGGCTGCCGTTTCCTCGCCGAAGAGTGCATCGAGGGCGGCAATGAGCCCGACGAAACTCCCGCCATAGGCGCCGCCTTCGCGACCGCGGGGATGGATTTCGTTTCGACTTCGCGCGGCGGAAAGTTCGAGGACGCGGCGCGCCCCGCCGTGAATGCGGCCGCCTATCCCTATACGGGGCCGAGCGGCTACGAATGCATGCCCCAGTTCATTTCCGACGCGCGCGGGCCGTTCGGGCGCAACGCCGCGCCGACGCGCGCGATCCGCGACGCCATTCGTGCGGCCGGACTTCGCACGCCGGTGGTCTGCACCGGCGGCGTGCACAATTTCGAAATGGCGGAGAGCTGGCTTGCGGAGGGCGTATGCGACGTCGTCGGCGCGGCGCGGCAGTCTCTCGCCGATCCGGACTGGACCCTGAAGATCTCGCTCGGGCGCGGGGCGGAGGTGCGCACCTGCGAGTTCACCAACTACTGCGAGGCGCTCGATCAGAAACACAAAGTGGTTACCTGCCAGCTCTGGGACAAACTCGACCTCCACGCCGCCGGCGCCCTACGGTCGCCGGACGGAAAACGGCGGCTTGTCGCGCCGGATTGGCCGGGGTGACGCAAATGACGCGGGAAGTGGGTTAGAGTACCGCATTCGTTCGGGTGGCGGCGCATTCGAGTCCGATTTGCGGCGCCTCAGGACGACGTTTGTGAAGCGCATTCGGCCCGCTGAATGGTTTGCGGAGGCGAACGACGGAGGAAACGAAGCAATGCTCGGTCCCACCGCTCACATTGATACATTCGCGCGGGACAATCTGCCTCCGCCGGATCAATGGCCGGACTTTCGGCTGGAAGGATTTGACTATCCCGAGTATCTGAACGCCGCGGTTGAATTGACTGATCGCATGGTCGATCGAGGCTTTGGCGACCGCACGGCGCTGATCGGGCATGGGCGCCGCCGCACCTACAAGGAACTTGCCGACTGGAGCAACCGGCTCGCCCGCGCGCTCATCGAGGATTATGACGTGAAGCCGGGCAACCGCGTGCTGATCCGCTCGGCGAACAATCCCGCGATGATCGCCTGCTGGCTCGCGGCGACGAAGGTCGGCGCGGTCGTGGTCAACACCATGCCGATGCTCCGGGCGGGGGAACTGACGAAGATAGTCGACAAGGCCGAAATTAGGCTCGCGCTGTGCGACACTCGCATCCTCGACGAGCTTGTCGCCTGCGCCAAGGAGAGCCGCTTTCTCAAAGGGGTCGTCGGCTTCGACGGCACCGCCAACCACGACGCCGAACTCGACCGCGTCGCTCTCAACAAGCCGGTCAACTTCGCCGCCGTGCGCACCGGACGCGATGACGTCGCCCTGCTCGGATTCACCTCCGGGACAACCGGCGCGCCGAAGGCGACGATGCACTTTCATCGCGACATTCTCATCATCGCCGACGGCTATGCGAGGCGGGTGCTCGAGGTTCGGCCCGAGGACGTGTTCGTCGGCTCGCCGCCGATCGCATTCACCTTCGGGCTCGGGGGACTTGCCGTGTTTCCGCTGCGCTTCGGCGCCTCCGCCGTGCTGGTCGAAAGCGCGACCCCGCCGAACCTTGTCAAGATCATCGAAACCTATAAGGCGACCGTCTGCTTCACGGCGCCGACCGCGTACCGCGCGATGCTCGGAGCGCTGGATGATGGCGCCGATCTTTCCTCGCTTCGCGTGGCCGTGTCTGCGGGCGAGACGCTTCCGGCGCCGGTTTACGAAGCCTGGACGCAGCGCACCAACGTGCCGATCCTCGACGGGATGGGCTCTACAGAAATGCTGCACGTGTTCATCGGCAGCCGCCTTGATGACCGAATCCCCGGCGTCACTGGAACCCCCGTGCCGGGCTATGAAGCCAAGGTCGTCGACAAGGATTTCAATGAACTTCCGCGCGGAACGGTCGGGCGCCTCGCGGTGCGTGGCCCGACCGGCTGCCGCTATCTCGCGGACGTCCGTCAGCGGGAATATGTGCAGAACGGCTGGAACGTGACTGGCGACGCATTGAGCCAGGACGAGGATGGCTATTTTCATTTCGCCGCGCGTAACGACGACATGATCATTTCAGCCGGCTACAACATCGCCGGCCCCGAGGTGGAGGCGGCGCTGCTGACGCATGAAGCCGTCGGCGAGTGTGCGGTGATCGGGCTTCCCGATGAAGAGCGAGGGCAGATCGTTGCCGCCTTCGTCGTGCTGAAGCCAGGCGTTCGCCCGGACGAGGCGACGGCGCTGCGGCTGCAGAACCACGTCAAGGCGCGCATTGCGCCCTATAAATATCCACGCGCGGTACGCTTCCTGGAGGCGTTGCCGAAGACGCAGACGGGGAAGATCCAGCGCTTTCAGCTGAGGTCTCTCAAATGATCGACGATCCCTTCGAGCGTACTCGGGCGATGTTCGAGCTGCCGAAGGGCGTCGTCTATCTCGACGGCAATTCACTTGGAGCCATGCCCAAATCCGCACGGGAGCGCGTGCGGCGCGAACTGGACGAGAGCTGGGGCCGAGAGCTGATTCGCGCATGGAACACCGCCGGCTGGATCGACTTGCCTGCCCGCGTCGGCGACCGCATCGGCGCCCTCGTCGGCGCCCCGAAGGGCTCGGTGGTCGCGGGCGATTCGACGTCGGTAAACCTCTTCAAGGCGCTGACGGCCGCTCTCGAACTCGCTGTTCCGCGCAAGGTCATCCTTTCCGACAGCGGTAATTTTCCGACCGATCTCTATGTCGCCGAGGGCGCTTGCCGGCTGCTCGGGCGGGGCCATGAATTAAAGGTCGTCGACCCCGAGGCCATCGAAAGCGCGCTCAACGAGCGCGTCGGGGTTTTGATGCTGACCGAGGTCGACTACCGCACGGGGCGCAAGCACGACATGCGCTTGCTCAGCGAAAAGGCAAAGGCGCTCGGCGCCGTCACGGTCTGGGATCTCGCCCACTCGGCGGGCGCGTTCCCTGTCGAGCTTGCCAGGTGCGGCGTCGATTTCGCTGTCGGCTGTGGCTACAAATATCTGAACGGCGGACCCGGCGCTCCCGCTTTCGTCTATGTCCGACCGGATCTGCAGGCGAGCGTCGCGCCGGCGCTGTCCGGTTGGATGGGCCATGCGGCGCCCTTCGCTTTCGAACTCAGGTATCGTCCGGCGCCGGCCATTGATCGCCTGCGCGCCGGCACCCCGCCAGTCCTCTCCATGGCCGCGCTCGACTCAGCGCTGGACGTATTCGAGGGTGTCGACATGCTCGCCTTGCGAGAACGCTCGATCGCACTCAGCGAAGACTTCATTCGCCGCATCGAAGCCGACTGCCCCGAACTCCAACTCGCTTCGCCTCGCGATTCCGCGTGGCGGGGCTCCCAGGTCTCGTTCCGCTTCGCGGAAGGCTATGCCGCAATGCAGGCTCTGATCGCGCGCGGGGTGATCGGCGATTTCCGCGAGCCTGACGTGATGCGTTTCGGCTTCGCGCCGGTTTACATCGGTTTTGCCGACGTTGAGATGGCCGCGCGCACGCTCGTCGAGATCGTGCGGGGGCGTCTCTGGAACCGTCCCGAGTATCATGCACGGAACAAGGTGACATGAGCGAGATCGAGGGCGCCGAGACCGATTTCCGCGCGAGGATGTCGTATGGCGACTACCTGCGGCTCTCAGAACTGCTCGGCGCGCAATCGCCGCTGACCGATGCGCACGACGAACTTCTGTTCATAATCCAACATCAGACCAGTGAGTTGTGGATGAAGCTCGCCATACGGGAGATCCGCGCCGCCTGCGCTATGATCCGCGGGGACAACGTGCAGCCCGCCTTCAAACTGCTCGCCCGAGTCGCGCGAATCTTCGAGCAGCTCAACAGCGCCTGGGACGTCCTGCGCACCATGACCCCGAGCGATTATTCCGAGTTCCGCGACCGGTTAGGCCAGTCCTCAGGATTCCAGTCCTGGCAATACCGCGCGATCGAGTTCCTCGCCGGCAATCGCAACACGGCGATGCTGAGGCCGCACGAGCACCACCCGGAGATCGTCGCGGAACTCAACGCAATCCTCGCCGAGCCGAGCCTCTATCAGGAGGCGATTTTGCTGTTGCGCCGGCGGGGTCTCGACGTGGGTGACGCGGCGCCGCGGGCCGAGGCGGCTGAGCCGCACGTCGAATGCGAAGCCCTTACAAACGCCTGGGCCGAGGTCTACCGCGATCCAGCCCATCACTGGGACCTGTACGAGCTCGCGGAAAAGCTGATCGACTTCGAGGACTATCTCCGTCGCTGGCGTTTCAACCACGTCACGACGGTCGAACGCATCATCGGCCTCAAGCGGGGCACGGGGGGCACGTCGGGCGTCGGCTATCTCAAGCGCATGCTGGAGATCGAACTCTTTCCGGAACTCTGGCGCGTGCGCACGCGTATGTGAGCGGCCTCCTGCGGTGGATGGCCCAGAGAGAAACTAAGCCGAGGAGGCGTGGTCCGCCGCGCGCCCGCGTCTTGGTTTCATTCCCGAGGGTCAGACATCGTCTGATGGCGAACTAAGCCGACATTCGCGGAATGGCGAACGGATCGGGATGCAAGTCGAGGCCCCAAGTCGATCGGCGGCCGCGCCGGCAGGAATTGTGGCAGAGTAAATGAGAATCTGCAGCCGCTCGAGGTTTTTCAGTCGCTCAGGCGCCTTTTTTTGCAACTTTTGATGGATATAATACATTATGATGGTGTTGTATGTGGCCGTCGGAAAGTCTAACCTGTCACGAATGAAAGATATCATCGGTTTGTAAGGGAGTCGCCCCCCGACACCGTGGGTCAAATCTCTTTTCCATAAAAGAGCAAATTCTTCGTTCGGCGGATGACGCTGCCAGGTTCGGCGCCAAGACAAGATAAAACCTGGGTTATGAACCTGGATCTCCTTGCCGCTGGTCAAAAATTCGATCGTTCCGATTGGCGGGCTCGCCTTGCGACCCGGCGCAACGCGGCGAACCGCAAAGAGCCTATCCGTTGGTTGGTCAAAGGGAATGGGCTTAGCTGGACCTTTCCGAGGCAATGAAAATGGCGGACAACGACACCTTCGCCGCGCAACCGCCTGCCCGTACAAGGCAATGGCCTGGCCGACGCTGCGAGTCGCGTGAACCCGCAGCCCGGCGCCATTGCGCTCAGTCACCCTCGGGTGCGTCGGGCGCACGCGTTGCGCTTGCGGCGGCGAGCGCCGTCGACCCGGGCGGAAGCGCAGGCCGCGGCGACCCCTTGCGTCGGCGCCGGTTACGGCGCGGCTTTGGCCGATCCGAGAGTTTGAACCGATGACCAGCACGCCGATCGTCGACTGGGACGACGCCTACGCCAACGCGGCGCATATTCCAGGCGGGAGCGGCTATCCCCGCAAATGGCGGATGCAGGCTGCGACTTTTCGCGACGAAATGCTACAAGCCGGTCGACTACGGCCCGATATCGCCTACGGCCCGAAGGAGCGCAACCGATACGATCTGCTCCTACCCGTAGGGCCATCGCGCGGCCTCGTCGCTTTCGTTCATGGCGGCTTCTGGATGGAGTTCGACAAGTCTTTCTGGTCGCACCTCGCCAAAGGGCCGCTCGAACATGGCTTCGCCGTCGTCATGCCATCTTACGAACTCTGCCCGCACGCGCGCATTTCTGAAATCACGCGGCAGATTTCCCAGGCGATCGCCGCTGCAGCCAGCGAGGCGTGCGGCCCGATCCATCTTGCGGGACATTCCG
>JAFAHO010000264.1 GCA_019237205.1 Hyphomicrobiales bacterium | reverse complement strand
TGATCGGCCTTGAAGCGCCCGCATCCGGCAGACTCGCGCTGGCGTTTGTGCTAATCCGTCGACCGCCGGAGGGGCGCGAATGAGCGAGACCCGCAAGCTCGCGGCGATCCTGGTGTCCGACATCGTCGGCTACTCCCGGCTTGCCGGCGCGGACGAAGATCGCATCCTCGCACGGCTTCGGACCCTTCGGAGCGACCTGATCGACCCCACGATCGCCGTCCATCGCGGGCGCATCGTCAAGCGCACCGGCGACGGCTCGATCATCGAGTTCCGCAGCGTCGTCGACGCGGTGAACTGCGCCGTCGAAGTCCAAAGGGCGATGGTCGAGCGCAACGCCGAGGTCGCGCCGGACAAGCGCATCGAATTCCGCATCGGCATTCATCTCGGCGATGTTGTGGAGGAGAGCGACGGCGACCTCATGGGCGACGGCGTGAATATCGCCGCTCGCCTGCAGGGCGTCGCCAAACCCGGAACGATCTGCCTTTCCGAGCAAGCCTACTGGCAGGTCAAGGGGCGGCTCGATCTCGCGGTGACCGACCTCGGCAAAACGCCGCTCAAGAACATCGCCGAGCCGGTCCATGCCTATTCGGTCGAAGTCGGCAAGCCGGCGCAGCCGAAGCCGCTCAAGAGCACTGTTGCAAAGCGACGTTCGCTGCGCGCGCCGCTCGCCGCCGCGCTTGCAGCGCTCGTGATCGTGATCGCGGGCGGCGCGTGGTGGATCCTCGCTGCGAACCGGCCGGCAAGCGTCGTCGCCAACGCGCCCGCCGAGGCCGCGCGGCTTTCGATCGTCGTCCTGCCCTTCGCCAACCTCTCTGGCGATCCCTCGCAGGACTACCTCGTCGACGCGCTGACCGATGAACTGACCACCGCTCTCGCGCGGATGCGCGGCGCCTTCGTCATCGCGCGCAATACGGCCATGACCTTCAAGGGCAAGCCGGTCGACGCCAAGGCGATCGGCAAGGATCTCAGCGTGCGTTATGTTCTCGAAGGCTCGGTCGAGCCAAGCGGCGACAAGATGAGGGTCAACGCACAGCTCATCGACGCCGAGAGCGGCGCGCACCTCTGGGCCGAACAATTTGACACCCCCCGCGCCGATCTGTTGCAGACGCAAGACGCGATCGTCACGCATCTCGCGCACGCAATGGACCTTCAACTCACCGAGGCCGAGGCCGCCCGTCTCAAACGGACGCCCGTAGTGAATCCCGACGCAGAGGACTTGGCTCTCCAATGCGACGCGGGCACGCGAAAGGCCGGATGGATCGGCAAGGAGGCGGATGCGGCATACGCGCTCTGCGAACAGGCGCTGGCCATCGACCCCAACAATGTCCGCGCCCTGATGGCGTTGGGGGCCAAGTTTCTCGTGCCGGCGTCGCTTGGCGTTTCCGGCGACCCTAAAGGCGACCTCGAGCGGGCCGATGAATTGGCGTCCAAGGCGCTCGCCCTCGATCCAGATTACGCTTCGGCTCTCTCCACGAAGGGGATCATCCTTCAGTTCCAAGGTCGCGCCCAGGAAGCCATAGTCGAGCACGAGCGCGCGCTCGCCGTTGACCCGTCCAACGTGTTCGACGCCGGCATGCTGGCCATCGCCTACCAATTCCTCGGGGAATGGGACAAAAGCCTTGAATATCTGGACAAGGCGATTCGTGCGAGCCCGTACGATCCGGGGCTCGCCTATTGGTACGGCAACAAGGCGGAGGCCAATTTCGGGCTGAAGAATTATGACCAGGCGATTGACCAGGCTCGCCGGGCGATCGCGATCAAACCGAATTACAACCAGGTTTCGCATCTGCTGCTTGTGGCGCCGCTCGCCTTGACCGATCACGATGCTGAAGCGCGCGAGGCGCTGCAGCTTTACCTCGCGCTGCCCTCCACCGGGCCGCTCAAGACGATCGCGGCATGGAAGGCGCACCAGACGTCCCTGGGCGGCGACCCACGCTTCGTCGAGATGAATGAGCGGGTGTACGGTGGCCTGCGCAAGGCGGGGATGGCGGAGCAATGAGCGCGACCCGCCGCCTTGCTGCGATTCTCGCCGCCGATGTCGTCGGCTACTCGCGCCTCATGGGCGCGGACGAAGCGGGGACGGCGCGCGCGGTTAGGGACCACCGCGCGGCCGCGGCGCCGATTGTTCGCGCGTTTGGCGGGCGGCTCGTCAAGACGATGGGCGACGGCGTGCTCTTGGAATTTCCGTCCGTTGTCGCGGCGGTTGAGTGCGCGATCTCCATGCAACAGCAGATGGCCGAGCGCAACGAGGACGTTCCGGAACCGAAGCGCATCCTTTACCGCATCGGCGTCAATCTCGGCGATGTGCTGATCGAGGGCGAGGACATTCTTGGCGACGGGGTCAACATCGCGGCTCGGCTCGAGGGCATTTGCGAGCCGGGTGGCGTTTGCATCTCGGGTTCCGCCTACGATCATGTGCGCGGCCGTATCGAGGCCGCGTTCGTCGATCTCGGCGATCAGGCGCTGAAAAACATCGCCCGACCCATTCGAGCCTACGCGATCGGGGTCGCCGACATCGCTGGCGTGAAGGTCTTGGCGCCGGTGACGTCCACAGCGCCCCCTGCGCCCACGCCGCAGAAAAGGCGCTTCGGGCGCGCGCCGCTCGCCGCCGCGCTTATCGGCCTGCTCATCGTCATCGCAGGCGGCGCGTGGTGGTTCTTTGCTGCGAACCAGGCCGCGAGCGTCACTGCGAAGGCGCCCGCCGAGGCCGCGCGGCTGTCGATCGTCGTCCTTCCCTTCGCCAACCTTTCGGGCGATCCCGGCCAGGACTACCTCGCGGACGCCCTGACCGACGCACTGACCACCGCTCTCGCGCGCATGCGCGACACCTTCGTCATCGCGCGCAATACGGCCATGACCTTCAAGGGCAAGCCGGTCGACGCCAAGGCGATCGGCAAGGAATTGGGGGTGCGCTATGTTCTCGAAGGCTCGGTGCAGCCGAGCGGCGACAAGATGAGGGTCAACGCCCAGCTCATCGACGCCGGCAGCGGCGCTCACGTTTGGGCCGAACAATTCGAGACGCCCCGCGCCGATCTGTTGCAGTCGCAGGATGCGATCGTCGCGCATCTGGCGAACACACTCGACCTTCAGCTCCAGCAGGCCTACGTCGCAAGCGTCAAACGGACGCCCGCGGGCATAAGCGACGCCGAGGATCTAGCTCTCCAATGCTCCCATGGCCAATGGAAGGCCGGATTTATCGGCAAGGAGGCGGATGCGGCATACGCGCTCTGCGAACGGGCGCTCGCCATCGATCCCAACAATGTCCGCGCCCTCATGGCGTTGGGGGTCAAGTTCTACTTGCCGGCGGCGCTTGGCATTTCCGCCGACTCTAAAGGCGACCTCGAGCGGGCCGACGAATTGGCGTCCAAGGCGCTCGCCCTCGATCCAGATTGGACTTGGAATCACTCCTTGAGGGGCGGCATCCTTCTGGCCCAGGGGCGCGCCGAGGAAGCCGCCGCCGAGCACGAGCGCGCGCTCGCTCTGGACCCGTCCAACGTGTCCGCCGCCGGCGGGCTTGGCTACGACTACGAACGCCTCGGAGAATTCGACAAGAGCGTTGAATATTTCGACAAGGCGATTCGTGCGAGCCCGTACGATCCGGAGCTGGCCTTTTGGTACGGCAGCAACGCATCGAGCAATTTCGCGCTGAAGCGTTATGACCAGGCGATTGAACTGGCTCGCCGGGCGATCGCGATCAATCCGAACTACGTTCCGTGGGCGCATACGTACCTCGTGGCGGCGCTCGCCTTGACCGGTCACGATGCGGAAGCGCGCGACGCGCTCCAGCGCTATCTCGCGCTGCCCTCGACTGGGCCGTTCCGGACGATCGCGGGATGGAAGGCGCACACCGAGGCACAGCACGGCGATCCGCGCTATGTCGAGGCCCATGAGCGGATGTACGACGGCCTGCGCAAGGCGGGGATGCCGGAGCAATGAGCGAGACCCGCAAGCTCGCGTCGATCTTGGTCGCCGATATCGTCGGATACAGCCGCCTCGCCGGCGCCGACGAGGCGCGCACGCTCGCGCGGCTTGGGTCGCGCGCGGAAAAGCCGCTTCAGCGCCGACTCCGTTGTGCGTCGACATACGCCCGCAAGACCGCGTTCATCCGCGTCAGATGGCCTTTGCCGGCGGCCTTGAACCAGTCGACGATGTCGCTGTCGAGGCGAAGATGCACTGAGGTCTTGCGGGGGAGCGTGACAACACGCGCATTCTTCCAGAATTCCTCTCCGAGCGACTCGGCTTCACGCGCGTCCTTGCGCGTCTCGTCCTCGCCGCGCGCGCGTTTGCGCTCGATCTCGCTAAGGGAAAACCTGGCGATAGTAGATTTCTCGCTCATTGTTGGCTGCCTTCTGCACGCTGATGATGCGGACGACTCCTTCGCTTCGCCACGTGTAGACGACACGATAAATTGTCGTGTCCACCCGACCGAGAGCGACG
>JAFAHO010000235.1 GCA_019237205.1 Hyphomicrobiales bacterium | reverse complement strand
CTGGGCGAGCATACATGCGCTGGCGGATTCGGATATCGCACATAGCGCCCCAGGCGTCGTCAGCATCGGCCGTCCCATAACCAATTACCGGATGTATGTGTTGGATGCAGGTCTGGAGCCGGTGCCGGTGGGGGTCACCGGCGAGCTCTATGTGGCCGGGGCGGGCTTGGCGCGCGGTTACCTCAAGCGGCCGGCCCTGAGCGCCGAACGCTTCGTGGCCGACCCTTACGGCCCGCAGCCCGGCGGGCGCATGTACCGCACCGGCGATTTGGTCCGCCGGCGGCCGGACGGCAACCTGGAGTTCCTGGGCCGGGTGGACCAGCAGGTCAAGCTGCGTGGGTTTCGCATCGAGCTGGGCGAGGTCGAGCACCACCTGCGCACGCACGCGTCTGTAGAATCGGCCGCCCTCGCCTTACGTGAGGTGGATGGGCACCCCGAGCTGGTGGCGTATGTGGTCGCGCGCGAGCCGATCGAGCCGCGCGATCTGCGCGCGCATTTGCAGCGCGCGCTGCCGGACTATATGGCGCCGGCATTCTGGGTGTTTCTCGACAAGCTGCCGCTCAACGCAAGCGGGAAGATGGACCGGCGCGCACTACCCGCGCCCGCCGCTGGCTTGGGCTCCGCGAAGGAGATCGTGGCGCCGCGGACCACAATCGAATCCGCAATCCATGGCGCGTGGCGCGCGATCCTGGGGCGGAGCGATTTCGGCGTTACGTGCAATTTCTTCGATCTGGGCGGACACAGTTTGAAGGCGATGCAACTCAGGACGCGGCTGCTGAATGCGCTCAATGTCGAGATTCCGCTGCGGGATATTTTCCTTGCGAACACGGTGGCGGCGCAGGCGGAACTGGCTGCGACGAAGCAACACGCGCCCGCGCGGCGCATCGAGCCGGCGCCGCCGTTGCCGGATTATCCTCTGTCGCGCGCGCAAGGTAGGCTGTGGCTCACGGCGCAAATGGAAGGACCCTCGGGCCGCTACAACATGCCGGGCGCGTATGTGATCGAGGGTGAGGTTGACGAGGCGGCGTTGAGGCGCGCCGTAGCCGCGATTCTCGAAAGGCATGAAGTTTTGCGTACGCGCTTCGTGGTTCGAGATGGAGAACCGCGGCAGGTAATCGATCCGCCCGAACCGCCGGATGCGCCGTCGATCGATCTGCGCGCAGCTTCTGCTCCCGAGGACGCGGCGCGCGAATTGGCCGAGGCCGATGTGCGCCAGCCATTCGATTTAGCGCGGGACCGGCTGTTCCGATGCCGATTGCTGAGGCTGGCCGACCGGCGCTACGTTCTGCTCTTCACGCTGCACCATATCGCGGGCGATGGATGGTCGATGCAGGTTCTCTACGAGGAACTGCGCGAACTATATTCCGCGTTCGCGGAGGGCCGTGAGCCGGCGCTTGCGGCGCCGCGCCTGCAATACAAGGATTACGCGTGGTGGGAGCGCGAGACGGGATTCGCTGTCGACGAAGCGTGGTGGCTGGCGCGCATGCAGAGCTTGCCGGACCCGATCCGGCTGCCGTTCGATCTGCCGGAGAAAGACGTCTACGAATTCACCGGCGCCGCGGAGAGTTTGCTGTTGCCGCCAGCGGTTTCGGACGAACTGCGAAGGATTGCGGGCGCGCGGGGCACGACTCTCTCGAACGTGCTGCTCACGGTGTTCTTCGTTTTCCTGAACCGATTGACGGAGCAGCAAGACCTGGCGCTTGCGATGTCAGTGGCCAATCGGCCACATCGTGATCTCGAGAACATGGCGGGCTTCTTCGTG
This sequence comes from Hyphomicrobiales bacterium, assembly GCA_019237205.1. GTDB lineage: Bacteria > Pseudomonadota > Alphaproteobacteria > Rhizobiales > Beijerinckiaceae > Roseiarcus. The sequence continues at coordinate 2,210 of JAFAHO010000235.1, read as the reverse complement.
AACGCCGTCGTACTGCGGGGGTCCGTCGATGAAGACAAACCGTTCGAGAAGTTGCTCGACGAAGTGACCGCGGAAGTGGCGGACGCGCTCGAACACCAACAGTATCCGCTCGATCTGCTGATCGAGCGGCTCAATCCGCCGCGGCGCGGCAATCGGCAGCCGTTGTTCAACGTGGTTTACGCCTTCCAGGGGTTCACGGACGTGGTGATTCGGCCGAATGCGGGGGAGGGTGCGGGGATCGAAATCAGCGGAGAGATCAATGCATCGTCACGGACTTCTAAGTTCGATATGACCCTCTTTGTAGTGGACCACGCGGGGCCGCGGCAGGATGCGATTTGTCTGAGCATGGAATACAGCAACGAATTGCTGCGCGCCGAGACCGTGCGCCACTGGCTGGAGATTCTGGGCCGTTTTTGCGAGGCCGCTACGGCGCGGGAAGAGAGCGCGGCGCATGCATAGAGCCGACCTCGCCACGCCCGACGCGAACGCGGCCGGCGCCGCATGCCCCCTTTAAACATATGAAGGTTTCCGATTTCAAACTGGTGGAACCGGCGCGCGAGCGCGCACAGTTGATCCAGACGATCGAAGGTTTGAACCGGACTGCGCATCCGTACGACCGCAACCGGGGGCTTCACGAAGTTCTATTGCAAAGCATGCGGGCCGGGGGCGACGCGATTGCCGTGGCGGGCGAAGATCTCATGCTGACATATTCCGGCCTGCTCGCGCTCAGCGGCCGAATCGCCTCGTGGCTAGGAACGTTTTCGCCGCGCGTGGCGGGCGTCATGATGGAAAACACGCCGGAGATGATGGCCGCCATCCTGGGGACGCTGCGCGCCGGGGCAGTCTATCTTCCGATCAACCCCGAACTGCCGCTCGATCGCATTCGCGCCATGTTGGTGGATACCGGCGCCGAGGCTTTTTTCACCGAGCGAAAATTCGCGCGCGAGGCGAATCGGCTGCAGTGGGAATGCCCGGCGTTGACTCATCTCATGTGTCTCGATTCGGACGATTTCCGGGAGGAGGAAGAATCGGCGAGCGAACTGAGCCGGATCGATCTTTGGGAGTATGTCGGCGAAGAAGCCGCCGACGCGATTTCCGGCGGCGGCTGGAAGAACAGCTACACGGGACAGGATCTTTCCGCGGAAATCATGCGCGAATATGCGGAAAATGCCTACTTAAAATTGAGCCCGCTGCTGACGCGTGAATCGCACATACTTGAGATCGGCTGCTCGACCGGGCTGACGATGTTCCGCCTGGCGCCCGAGTGCGGGCTTTATTATGGGATCGATTTTTCGAAGACGATTCTGGCGAAGGCGCGCGCGGAGGCGGAGCGTTTGGGCCTGACGAATATCCGCCTCGATCTTCTGGCGGCGCACGATGTGGACCGCGTGGCCGAGGGCGATTTCGATCTGGTGGTGATCAACAGCGTCGCGCAGAATTTTAACGGCCATAATTATCTGCGCCGCGTCTTGTTGAAAGCGGCCCGGTTGTTGAAGCCGCAGGGGCGAATCTTTCTGGGCGATCTGATGGACCAAGACCGAAAGGAAGCGCTGATCGAGTCGCTGGTCGAGTTTCAGCGCGCCCACGCGGGCAAGGGATTCACCACCAAGACCGACTGGTCGGCTGAGCTGTTCGTGTCGCGCGACTGGATCGAGGATATGTGCATCGAGTTCCCGGGCGCGGCGTCCGCGGAGCATTCGGAGAAAATCCGAACGATTCCGAATGAATTGACGGAATTTCGCTTCGATTCTCTGATTTCCATCTCGCGCGACGAAAAACCGGCGGCGAAACGCGAGCGGCGCAAGCATCAGGCGAGCCGCCCTGAGCTGGAGGCCCATGGGCCGGATCCGATGCCGGCGCGCGTGCCGCCGGAACAGCCGGCGTATGTCATCTACACGTCCGGGACCACTGGAAAGTCGAAGGGCGTGGCCGTTTCCCACCGGAGCATTCATAACTACGTGCAATGGACCGCCCGTTATTATTATGCCGGAGGCGGCGGAAACATGGCGCTATTCACTTCGCCCGCCTTCGACCTCACCCTCACCAGTATTTTCGCGCCGCTATATCTCGGGAAATCGATCCATACGTTTCGCAATCGCGATGTGGATCGATTACTCGAGGCCGTGTTCGCCGATCGCGGAGTGGATTCGATCAAGCTCACGCCATCGCACATCTCGATTCTCGAAAACTGCGAGATTGAACCGCGCGCG
>JAFAHO010000072.1 GCA_019237205.1 Hyphomicrobiales bacterium | reverse complement strand
GTCAAGCCGACCAACCGCAAGCCCCTAACCAAGGCCGACGCGCCGAACGAGCCGTTCAAGCGCTCGCTCGCGTCCTGCACCCGCGCGCTCGCGCGCCATCCCGAGCTCGAAATCGCCTATTCCACCGACAAGCCGACGCTCATCACCGGCCCGGAAGGCGCGAAGGCCCGCCTTCCCGAGCCGCCGCGCAAGCCCAATTTGCGGGAGGCCGCGATCATTCGCGGGCTCGCCGATTCCCTGGCGCTCAGGCTTGCCTGCCACAATGACGCGATCCACCGCCGGCATGCGCCGCAGAACGCGGCGGCCCGCTCGCTGTTCGACGCGGTCGAGCAGGCGCGGGTGGAGGCGATCGGCGCGCGCCGCATGGAGGGCGTGGCCTCGAACCTGACCGCGATGCTCGACGACCGCTACCATCGCAGCCCCTTCGCCGAAGCGCGCAGCCGCGACGAGGCGCCGCTCGAGGATGCGGTCGCGATGCTGGCGCGCGAGCGCCTGACGGGCATGAAGCCCCCCGCCGGCGCGGAGCGCCTGACCGAGCTCTGGCGCTCTTTTATCGAGGAGAAGGCTGGCGGCGACCTCGACAGGCTCAGCGACGCCATCCTCGATCAGCGCGCCTACGCGAGGCTCGTGCAGAAGCTTTTGACATCGCTTGGGCTCGCGAGCGATTCCGAGGCCGACGCCGACGAGAGCCAGGAGGACGAGGAGAATAAGCCGCCGGAAGAGCCGGATGAAGCGCAAGGCGAGGGCGAGGAGAGCCAGTCGGACGATTCGATGCAGCGCGAGGCGGCGGACGACACCGCCGACGATGCCGACGAGGGCGCGATGGAAACGGTCGAGGCGCCGTCGTCCGAGCTCGAGGACGAGGGCGATGCGGGCGACGCCCAGGAGGCGGCCGAAAACCGGCCGCCGCAGCGAGAGGCGCAGGAGAGGCGCGGGCCGGACTATAAGGCCTTCACCACAAGATTCGACGAGATCGTCGACGCCGACGATTTGTGCGACCCCGACGAATTGCAGCGGCTGCGCGACTATCTCGACAAGCAGCTGCAGAACCTGTCGTCGGTCGTCGCCCGCCTCGCCAACCGGCTGCAGCGCCGGCTGATGGCGCAGCAGAACCGCTCGTGGGAATTCGACCTCGAAGAGGGCATGCTGGATACGGCGCGCCTCCCGCGCGTCATCATCGACCCGCAGCAGCCGCTGTCCTTCAAGCAGGAAAAGGACATGGAGTTCCGCGACACGGCAGTGACGCTCCTGATCGACAATTCGGGCTCCATGCGCGGGCGCCCGATCACTGTCGCCGCCACCTGCGCCGACATTCTCGCCCGCACGCTCGAGCGCTGCGGGGTCAAGGTCGAGATTCTGGGCTTCACCACGCGCGCCTGGAAAGGCGGGCAGTCGCGCGAGTCCTGGCTGCAGGCGGGCAAGCCCGCCAATCCCGGACGCCTCAACGATCTGCGCCACGTCATCTACAAGGCCGCCGACGCGCCCTGGCGGCGCGCGCGCAAGAACCTCGGGCTCATGATGCGCGAGGGCCTGCTCAAGGAGAACATCGACGGCGAAGCGCTCGACTGGGCCCATCAGCGGCTGCTCGGGCGCCCCGAGAGCCGCAGGATCCTGATGATGATCTCCGACGGCGCGCCGGTCGACGATTCCACGCTCTCGGTCAATCCGGGCAACTATCTCGAGCGCCACCTGCGCTACGTGATCGAAGAGATCGAGACCCGCTCGCCGATCGAGCTCATCGCCATCGGCATCGGCCACGACGTGACGCGCTATTACCGGCGCGCAGTGACGATCGTCGACGCCGAGGAGCTGGGCGGGGCGATGACGGAAAAGCTTGCCGAGCTCTTCGACGAGAAGACCTCGCCGCCGAAGCCGGTCAGGCCGACGGTTCCGAGAAAAAAGACGAAGGCGGCGGCTTGAGGCGCCGCAGTTGTCCTCAAGTCGCGACCCTCATCGAGCGAAAGACTTGGAAGGTCTGACGAGCCTCCTATCTATGACCCATCATGAACGCCCCAAGTCGCCGTCGGGTCCGGCCGTCTTCATTGTCCGGCGAGGCCGATCTGTTTGGCGGGCCCAGCGCCTTGCCCGAGGGATTCCGCTATCATCCCGATCTTCTGTCCGGCGATGAGGAAGAGGCGCTGGCGGGCGAACTCGCCGCGCTCCCGTTCAAGCCGTTCGACTTCCATGGCTATCAGGCTAACCGGCAGGTCGTGGGGTTTGGCTTTCGCTACGACTACGACCGTCGCGCCGTCGTCGAAGCCCAGCCGCTTCCGTCGTTTCTCGAGCCGTTGAGAGCGAAAATCGCCAGGAGCTTCGACCGGCCGGCCGACGCTTTCAGGCAAGCGCTGATCAACGAATATCGGCCTGGCGCCGGGATCGGCTGGCATCGCGACAAGGCGCAATTCGACGAGGTCGTCGCAGTGTCGCTGCTTTCGCCCTGCGTGTTCCGCTTTCGCCGGCGGTCGGGCGAGACGTGGGATCGCCGGTCGCTGACGGTCGAACCGCGCTCCGCCTATCTTCTGTCCGGGCCATCGCGCGCGATCTGGGAGCACAGCATTCCGGCTGTCGACCGTCATCGCTATTCGATCACGTTCCGCACGCTTGTCCCGCAAACGCCGGCCGACGCGGCGCCGCTCTCCGATGAGAGGGCATTAGTCGCATCTCCCTCACCTGGCGCCTCGCGCCGCGCAAATTGACCGCGCTGATCCTTCCCGCCATGTGAGCGGATCGGAGACCCAGCATGAGTGTCGTAGCGCCCCGGAATTGGCTCGATCGGCCGGTCGACGACGAAACCGATCACATTCTGGGC
>JAFAHO010000456.1 GCA_019237205.1 Hyphomicrobiales bacterium | reverse complement strand
CGATCGGCATCATGGCGGGGGCGGTGGCGCGCCATGTCGGCGCCCGCCATGTCGTGATCACCGACATCAATCCGCGGCGCCTTGAGCTCGCGGCCGAGGTTGCCGACGTCGTGCCCGTCGACGTGTCGAAGACGGACCTTCGCGATACGATGAAGCGCCTCAAGATGTCCGAGGGCTTCGACGTCGCGCTCGAAATGAGTGGCGCGCCGGCGGCGTTTGATCAGCTGTTCGACGCCATCGTCACCGGCGGAAGGGTGGCGCTGCTCGGCCTGCCGGCGAAGCCAATGCCGGTCGACTGGAACAAGGTCATTTTCAAGCAGCTGACGCTCAAGGGAATCTACGGCCGCGAGATGTTCGAGACCTGGCACAAGATGATCGCGATGCTGGAGGCCGGCCTCGACGTGCGCAAGGTCATCACCCACCGCCTGCCGGCGAGCCGCTTCCTCGAAGGCTTCGAGATCATGCGCCGCGGCGACTGCGGGAAGATCGTGCTGGAATGGACAGCCTGAGGTTGCGCACGATCGCGGCGCAACGACGGCTTGTGGCAGCGACCCTCCGGTGCAGAATCGACTGGATGGGTCGATCTGAGAGGTGCGCGAAGCGTCAGGATATGTCTCCTTCTTACTTGGAACTTCCGCTCACGACGTTGCGCGGTCATTGCACATCGCGACGGTGGGCATCGCAGTTGGGGGAATGCGGTCATTTGTCGCCAACGTATTTGGCCCTAAACGCTTTCCGAAGAGTTCGCGAGGATCTGTGGTCACCGACGCCGCCCAATCCGGCAGCTTTCGTATCGGCGGCGCCTTCGACGTCAGCCGCCTAGGCTTCGGCGCGATGCGCATCGTGGGGTCCGGAATCTGGCGTCCGCCCGAGGATCGGGCCGAGGCAATGCGCACGTTCCGGCAGCTACCTTGTCTCGGCGTCAACTTTCATCGACACCGCCGGTTCCTACGGTCCTGGCTTCTCCGAGGACCTGATCAGGGAAGCGCTCGCGCCCTATGGCGAAATACATGTCGTGACAAAGGGCGCCGACAACTGGAAAGAGAGCCGTCACAAATGGCGGTTTTTTTTGCGCCACGCCTACGAGCAGGGGGCTGCCAAGGCGCGAATGGAGACACTGCGGCAAAAGCTCCGGGGTTCTCTAGCCCGCTAGTCGACGCCACCAGCGCCAATGACGCTCTAAGCTGGGGGCAGGTAGGGGCAGCTACTCCGGCATCGCTCTAAAATGCATGCCATCGCGCCGGCAATGATCTGAGCAGGAGTCGTCGCGAAGCGATTGGCGAGCATCGGCGCGGCGCTTGGGCGCGGGAGGGGCAAGGTTTACTCGAACGAGGTACCGACCAATTAGCACTCCTTTTAGCAGGTTAGAGCGCAATACCAATTTTGACCGAATTGACACGGTTCTTCATCGACCTCAGGGTGACAGAGGCCGTGCGCTACTTTTTCCGCAGCCCCGTCGGCGCAATGGTCTCGCCCCGCATCGGCTGCGGCAGGTGCGGGGCCCCACTAAGAGACGCTGGAGAACCAGGGACAAGACCAAGGCGGATAAGATAATGAAGATCGCTGCTGTATATTACGGCGCGGACAATTTCCGGCCTTTCCGACAGGGCGACACCGTGCAGCATCAGGACAATGACGATAACTGCGTGGTGATTGGAATTTGGCGCGACTGGCTTTGGCTCGATCCTGTCGATTATCGCGACGCCGCGCCGTTCACGGACCGGGCCCGCGACTATAATCTCGTTACTCGGGCGTAGGTCGTAAAGCCTTACGCAAAAGGACGCCGGAACGCGCGACTACGGGAAGCGCGGGGTTCCGATCGTGCGGACTAACGCCGAGGGCGAGCGCGAGCTTGTCATGGCCCGCTGGGGCATGCCAGGACCGCCCCAATATCGCGGCGCTCCGGTGACAAACATCCGGACCTCGATAGCCCGCGTTGGCCCGTTTGAGCGGGAAGAATCGCTGCATCGTGCCGGCCACGTGGTTTTGCGAATACGCCGACGCAATGCCGCGCAAGACCCCGACATGGTTGGCCTTGAGCAAAGAAAGGCCACTGTTCGCCTTCGCCGGCCTCCGGACGCTTTGGCGCGGGGTGAGAGGCCCGAAGAGCGTGCCCATTGATGGCGTGCATGAACTGTTTGGCTTCCCAACAACGGAGACCAACGCGATTGTCGCGCCGATTCATCCGAAAGCGATGCCGGTGATCCTGACGACGCCGGAGGAGGTCGACCGATGGCTTGAGCCCGACATCAGCGACGCCTTGGTCTACTGCGGCCGTTGCCGGATAACGCGCTGCGGATCGTGGCAATTTACTCCCGCCGCCTTTCAGGCAATCGCCGAAACGCTCCCGCTCGGCTCGGTCGGCTTTGAGTCGGACGTCGACGCGAACGGCGAGCGCGCCCTGCCTCGCAAAAAGATGGAGGCACTTACGCCTTTCGCGTCCTTGTCCCATCGCCTCGGTCCCATACCTAATTTGGAGTCGCCGTGGGCGATTTGCGGGGCTACCGCAAGAAGGATCGCGGCCCGGCCGGAGGGAGGAAGCCGAACCAAAGCGGCGGTCCAGCCAAGTCCCCGGGGAGCACGCGCCCTTTCCCCCGCCGCAAGCTGGCGGCTCAGACG
>JAFAHO010000452.1 GCA_019237205.1 Hyphomicrobiales bacterium | reverse complement strand
ATGACCATGTCAGATCAGAAGATTGTCATCGTGACCGGCGCATCAAGCGGCATCGGCCAGGCGATCGCAGCTCAGCTTCGCCGCTCAGGATGGCGCGTGTTTGGGACCATGCGGCGGCCTGACCCCGACAGGGATGGGCCAGACGGATTGACGCTTGACGTCACCAGCGATCAAAGCGTCCAGGCGGCGGTGGCGGAGGTCCTAGCCCGCACAGGCCGCATCGACGCAGTGGTGAACAACGCAGGCATAGACACGCTGGGTGCCGTCGAGGAAACGACTGCGCAGGAAGCCCTTGACTTGTTCCAAACCAACTTCTTTGGCGTCCACAGGCTGGTGCGCGCGGTTCTGCCTGCGATGCGCGAGCGAAAGGCCGGCCGTCTCGTTACGATCGGGTCAATTGCCGGCTTTCTCCCCATCCCGTTCGACGCCTTCTACAGCTCCTCCAAGCACGCGCTCGAGGGCTATTGCGAGAGCCTTGACTTTGAGGTCCGTCCGTTTGGCATCCATACGGTCCTTATCCAGCCGGGCTTCGTTCGCAGCCAGATTCGAAGCAATCTTATACGGACTAAGGCGAGCATCGGCGTTTACGCGAAAGATCGTGAGCGCGTCTGTGGCATCTTGGACCGCGGAGTCGAGGGAGGCGTCGATCCTATTCGGGTCGCCGAAGTCGTCGAGCGCGCGCTCAACAGCGTCCGCCCGAAGCTTCGCATACGCGTGGGTCGGGACGGGCATATGCTCCACTTCCTCTATCATCATTTGCCCACCGAGATGTTCGCTGCGGGCATGCGGCAGCGCTTCGGATAAGCGGCCGGTGTTGGCGCCCCCTGCTCGTACCGTTTAGGGCCCGTTCATGGTGCTCAATACGCGTCCGGGGTCGACCGGCAAGGACAACAACGGGTCGAGGACAGTGGGTCGAGGGCGGTCAAACCGTGGAGCCGATGGCAACTTCCGCTCAGAATCGAAACCGGTCCAACTGATTGCGTTTTGACCCAGGGGCCAACGACGAGGAATAGCCGACCGAAAGCTCCGACGCGTGGACGAGTCCCGGAGCGACGCCGATCGCGCTTGCGTTCGGGACGAAATCCTGTATATCAAACGAGTCGTTCGGCAAAGAGAACGCACCGGACCGAAGGGTGGACCGCGGTGGGCGACGCAGCAATATTGGCGAATGGCGCGCTCAGCCAGTCCACGGCGCCGGACAGTCTCACGTTCCGCATCAGCCCGCCTGCGGCGCTGGTCATGGATTCGGGCGCGACGCTCTCGCCTCTCACCATCGCCTATCAGACCTATGGCGCCCTCAACGCGGCGCGCTCGAACGCCCTCCTCGTCTGTCATGCGCTGAGCGGCGACCAGCATGTCGCGAACCTCCATCCGGTGACCGGCCGGGCCGGCTGGTGGGAGACGATGGTCGGTCCGGGCCTTCCGTTCGACACCGACCGCTTCTTCGTCATCTGCTCGAATGTGCTCGGCGGCTGCATGGGCACCACCGGACCCGCGTCGATCAACCCCGAGACCGGGAATCCGTTCGGGCTCGACTTCCCGATCGTCACCGTCGCCGACATGGTGCGCGCTCAGGCCCTGCTGCTCGATCACCTCGGGATCGAGACGCTTTTTTGTGTCGCGGGCGGCTCGATGGGCGGCATGCAGGTTCTGCAATGGGCCGCGAGCTATCCGACCCGTGTCTTCGCCGCCTTGCCGATTGCGACCTCCGCCCGCCATTCCTCGCAGAACATCGCCTTCCACGAAGTCGGCCGGCAGGCGGTGATGGCCGACCCGGACTGGCGCGGCGGGCGGTATCTGATCGAGGGGGCCAGGCCCTCGAAGGGCCTCGCGGTCGCGCGCATGGCCGCGCATATCACCTATCTCTCGGACAGCGCGCTGCACCGGCGCTTCGGACGCAATCTGCAGGACCGGTCGGCGCGCACTTTTTCCTTCGACGCCGATTTCCAGGTCGAATCCTATCTGCGCCACCAGGGAGCGATCTTCGTCGAGCGGTTCGATCCGAACTCCTACCTCTACATGACCCGCGCGATGGACTATTTCGACCTCGCCGCCGACTACGGCGGCTCGCTGGCGAACGCCTTCAAGGGCTCGCGAACGCGCTTCTGCGTGGTGTCGTTCACTTCCGACTGGCTCTTTCCCACGAGCGACTCGCGCGCGCTCGTCCGGGCGCTCAATGCCGGCGGCGCCTCCGTCTCCTTCGTCGAGATCGAGACCGACCGCGGCCACGACGCCTTCCTGCTCGATGTCCCGGAACTGATCGAAACGACCAGGGGCTTCATCGACGCGGCCGCAAGGGCGCGAGGGATTTCATGAGCCTCGCGCGGACGCTCGCGTCCTCCCGCGTCGATCTTCTGAGGGTCGCCGAACTGGTCGCCCCGGGATCGCGCGTGCTCGACGTCGGCTGCGGCGACGGCGAGTTGCTGAGGCTGCTCACGGAGGAGCGCAATGTCGACGGACGCGGCATCGAACTCTCCCAGCAGGGCGTCAACGACTGCGTCGCCAAAGGATTGTCGGTCATTCAGGGCGACGCCGACGCCGATCTCGCCGATTATCCGAACGACGCCTTCGACTATGTGATCCTGTCCCAGACCCTTCAGGCGACCCGGCGTCCCCGCGCCGTGCTCGAGCACATGCTGCGCATCGGCCGCCGCGCGATCGTGTCCGTGCCCAATTTCGGGCACTGGCAGGTCCGCGCCCAATTGGCTTTGCGCGGCCGCATGCCGGTGACCCAAAGTCTCGCCTATTCCTGGTACGACACGCCCAACATCCACTTCTGCACCATCGCGGATTTTGTCGCGCTCGCGCATGAAGTCGGGGCGACGATCGACAAGAGCGTCGCGCTCGATCCCAACGGTCGGCCCTTGCGCCCGCTCTGGCCGAAATGGGCGTGGAATTTGTTTGGCGAGCAGGCGATTTTCCTCCTTCATCGCGGGCGATGACGCGGCGGCAGGACTGATCGCGGTGCCTCGGCGCATTTTCTGGAAAGTATGAATTTTCTTGACAACTGCCGGGCGCTGTGGTTTACTTATCTTTCATTCGTGACAGGTTAGACTTTCCGATGGCCACATAACAACGTTATCATAGTGTATGATTTCCATCAAAAGTTGCAAAAAAGGCGCCTGAGCGACTGAAAAACCTCGAGCGGCTGCGGATTCTCATCTACTCTGCCACAATTCCTGCCGGCGCGGCCGCCGATCGACTTCGGGCGTCGACTTGCATCCCGATCCGTTCGCCATTCCCGCGAATGTCTGTTCAGCTCTGCAGGTCCTCGCGCAGCATTTCGAGCGCGAGCCACTCGTCCTCCGCCTTCTCGAGCGCCTTGCGAACGTCTCCGTATTGATCCATCGCGGCCTGAAACGCCGCGGGGTCGCGCATGGCGAAGTCTGCGTCAGCCAGCTTTGTCTCCAGGCCGTCGAGTTCCTTGCGCAATGCGTCCATCCGCTCCGGCAACAGCTCGAGCGATCGCTTCTCGTTGAAGCTGAGCTTGCGCTTGGCCGAAGCCCGATCCGGTTCGCGGGCGGCAGGTCTTTCGGGCTTCGCGATCGCGGGAACCGGAGGCGGCCCGGCGAGGCCATATCCCCGCTGCGCGATCATGTCAGAATACCCGCCGGCATATTCGACCCAAAGGCCGTCGCCCTCGCTGACGATAACCGACGTCGCGACGCGGTCGAGAAAATCCCGATCGTGGCTGACGATCAGGATGGTGCCGTCGTATTCGCCGAGCAGTTCCTGCAAAAGGTCGAGCGTCTCGATGTCGAGATCGTTGGTGGGTTCGTCGAGCGCCATCAGGTTCGACGGCGAGGACAGCGCTCTCGCAAGCATGAGGCGCCCGCGCTCGCCGCCTGACAGTTTGCCGATCGGCGTCCGCGCCTGCTCGGGTCCGAACAGAAAGTCCTTCATATAGCCGATCACGTGACGGCGTTCGCCGTTGATCGTCACGTGGTCGCTGCCCCCGCCGGTCAACGCGTCGATGAGCGTCGTCGTGGGTTCGAGCGACATCCGATTCTGATCGAGGCTCGCCATCAGGACGTTCGACCCGATGCGCACCGTTCCCGTATCCGGCGCTAGCGCGCCGGTCAGAAGACTGATCAACGTCGTCTTTCCGGCGCCGTTCGCGCCGATGACCCCGATCCTGTCCCCACGCACGACGCGCAGCGAGAAATCCCGGACGATCGGCTTCCCCGCATAGGCCTTGCTGATCCTGTCTGCCTCGATCACCAGCGCGCCCGACGTCCTCGACTCCTGCACGCGCATATTGGCCAACCCAGCCGAGCGGCGGGCGTCGCGGCGTTCGCGGCGCAGCTTCGCAAGTTCCGCGACGCGCCGCATGTTGCGCTTGCGGCGCGCGGTGACGCCATAGCGCATCCAGTGCTCTTCGTCGGCGATGCGCCGGTCGAGCCTCTGCCGCTCGATCTGCTCCTCGTCGAGGCTTTTGTCCCGCCATGCCTCGAAAGCGCCGAAACCCCGGTCGAGGCGGCGCGTCGCCCCGCGATCGAGCCAGACGGTCGCTCGCGTCAGATCCGCGAGAAGACGCCGGTCGTGGCTGATCATCGCAAACGCGGAGCGGGTTGCGGCGAGATGCGCCTCGAGCCATTCGATCGCCAGGAGGTCGAGGTGGTTGGTCGGCTCGTCCAACAGAAGGATCTCCGGCGCCGGCGCCAGGACCCGAACGAGCGCGGCGCGCCTCGCCTCGCCTCCCGAGAGATCCGCAGGCTTCGAGGCAAGCACAAGCCCAAGCTCGACCATCATCGCGCGAGCGGAATATTCGTCGTCGTGCTCCCCGAGCCCCGCGAGCACATAGTCGAACGCGCTCGCGAAGCCGGCGAGATCGGGTTCCTGAGGCAGATAGGCGAGCCGCGCCGCAGGTTGCGCGAATCGCGTTCCCCGGTCGGGCGCCAATTCGCCGGCAGCGATTCGCATGAGGGTCGATTTGCCCGAGCCGTTGCGGCCGACAAGGGCGATCCGGTCGCCGGGCGAAATCGACAGCTCTGCGCCGTCCAGCAGCGGCTCGCCGCCAAGCGTGAGAGCGATATCGCGCAATTGCAGAAGGGGCGGCCGCCTCTCCGCCTGCGGCCACGTCAACGCGCGCTCCGAGCCGATTCGAGCCGTCGCGTGGCGTCGGCAAGCCAACGCCGTGTCGGCGCGTCGATCAGCGGCGACAGGACCTTGCGCACCCGCGCATGGTACGAGTCGAGCCATTTGATCTCGTCGTCATCCATCAGTTTCCGTTCGATGAGGCGAAGGTCGATCGGCGCCAGCGTCAAGGTTTCGAAGCCGAGCATCTCGCGTTCGCCGCCGGCGATCGTTCGCGGCTCGACGACGACCAGGTTTTCGATTCGGATCCCGAAGGCGCCAGCCGCGTAGTACCCCGGCTCATCCGACAGAATCATCCCTGGGACGAGCGCCGTGGTGCCCGTCTTCGCTATGCGGTGCGGCCCCTCATGGACCGAAAGATAGGACCCCACGCCGTGCCCAACGCCGTGGTCGAAGTCCAACCCGGCGCGCCAAAGCGGCGTTCTCGCCAAAGCGTCGATCTGCGCGCCCGTCGTTCCCCTGGGGAATACCGCGCGCGCGATCGCGATATGGCCCTTGAGAACCCGCGTGAAGCGATCGCGCATCAGGCTTGTGGGTCGGCCGACAGCAATCGTGCGGGTGACGTCCGTCGTTCCGTCTTCATATTGTGCGCCGCTGTCGATGAGAAAGATTCCCCGCTCGATCCTCCGGTTCGAGGACTCGCTGACCCGGTAGTGCGGAAGAGCCGAGTGTGGCCCCGCTCCAGCGATCGTAGGGAACGAAACGTCTCGCAGAGCGCCGGTCGCACGACGATAGGTCTCGAGCGCCTGGACCGCTGCGATCTCCGTGAGCCGGCCTTGGGGCGCCTCGGTGTCGAACCAGGCCAAGAACCGCGCCAGAGCCGCGCCGTCGCGCTCGTGCGCCGCATGGGCGCCGGCCAGCTCCGCCTTGTTCTTGGCCGCCTTCATCAGCGTGACCGGATCGGCGCCGACCTTGGCCTTGCCTCCCGCACGCTCGAGTGTCTGCGTCAACAGAGCCGACGCCGTCGCTGCGTCGAATACGACCTGCGACCCCAGCGCGCCGAGTCCTTCGATGAACGCGATGAGCGCGTCTGGCTCACGAAGCTCAGCGAGCCGCCCCAGCTCGTCGCTGACGGCTGGGGTCAGCTTGCGGGAGTCTAGGAAGACGACGGGTCGCCCGTCTCGGGGCGCATAGGCGAACCCAAGCGGCACGGGCGTGTGGGCGACGTCTGCGCCACGAATGTTGAACAGCCATGCCAGATTGTGCGGGTCGCTGATCAGGAGCCCGTCGGCGCTCTTCAGCGCCTCGCGCACGCGTTCGATCTTGGCCGCCGCGCTTTCGCCCGCATAACGACCCTTTTGCTGTGTCACCATTCCCGAAGGCGGTTGCGGACGGTCGCGCCAGATCGAGTCGATCGGGTTTGCGGGAAGACCGACAAGTTCCGCTCCCGCCTTCTTGCACGCGGCGGCATACCGTGAGACGGCTTCGGGAGTATGAAGTCGCGGGTCGTAGCCGAGCTTTTCGCCCGACCCCATGTTTTGGCTGATCCATTCGACCGGCGGCTCGTCGACCACATGGCGCGATTCGAAGACAGAGGGGTCCGTCTGCGATTTGGCTTGCTCGGTGTACCGCCCGTCGACGAACAACGCCGCCTTGTTCTTCAGAACGACGGCGATTCCAGCCGAACCGGAGAACCCCGTCAGCCAAAGGAGGCGCTCGGCGCTCGGGGGCACGTACTCGTTCTGATGCTCGTCCGCCCGCGGAACGATAAATCCCGATACGCCTACGGTTTCGAGAGCCCTTCGCAATTCTGCGACGCGCGCGGCGCCATTCGATGGACCGCCAACGTCGGCGAACGATTGAAAGCGACTTTCAAACACGGGCTGTCCTGTGGCGGCCTAAAAATCAGGCGGCGTCTTGCGCGGTCACCACGCGACCGATGAACGGCAATTCGCGATAGCAATGCGCAACGTCCATACCGTAGCCGACGACGAAAACGTCCGGACACACGAAGCCAACGAAGTCGGCGTCTATCGGGACCGCGCGCTTCCCGGGCTTCTCCAGCATCGTGCAAATCAGCACACGCCGCGCGCCGCGGGCGGCGAGCAGATCCTTGGCGAAAGCTAGAGTGCGGCCCGACTCGAGAATGTCGTCCACCAGAAGCACGTCCCGATCGCGCACCGACGATTCGATGTCTCTGAGGATCTTGACGGCCCCGCTCGAAACTGTCCCTTCGAGATAGCTTGAGAGGTGAAAAAATTCGACCTGCGGCTCCATGCCCGCCCGGTAGAGGGCGCGCAGGAGGTCCGCGGCGAACATGAAGGATCCTTTCAGGATCGCCACCACCAGCAGCTCCTTGGGTTTGGCGGCCGCGATCTCCCTGGCTAGCGCTTCCGTGCGATCGGCAATCGCCAGTTCGTCATAGAGAACCTTGACCTTTCTGTCTCCACTCATGGACTCGCCTCTTTGGAAGACGCGTTATCCCCCGACGCGTGGAAATTTACCAGCGCGTCGTGACCACTTTCTTGAGCCAGGCGTCCAAGCCGCCGTTCGATGAAACTGGCGACCGGTTTGCTGGCGCTCGACCGAAAACACGGCTAAAGCCGCCCGAAGCGGCCTCGCTCGGCCATCGCTCGGAGAACGCGTTGGTACGGTTTGAAAACGTCGGTCTGCGCTACGGCATGGGACCTGAGGTCGTTCGCGACCTCAATTTCTCCGTCGCTCCACAAAGCTTTCAGTTTCTGACAGGTCCGTCCGGCGCCGGAAAAACTACGCTGCTTCGGTTGATGCTGCTGTCGCTTCGGCCAACGCGCGGAACCATTCACATTTTTGGCAAAGACGCCCGGGCCTTGAAGAAAGATGATCTCACCGCGCTGCGCCGGCGGATCGGCGTCGTCTTTCAGGATTTTCGCCTCCTTGACCATCTGACTACATACGAAAACGTCGCGCTGCCGCTGCGAGCAATGGGCCGGGCAGAGTCAGCCTACCGCGCCGAGGTCATAGAGCTCTTGCGATGGGTCGGCCTTGGCGACCGCATGAACGCGTCGCCGCCGGTTTTGTCGGGCGGCGAAAAACAACGCGCCGCCATAGCCCGCGCGCTGATCGTCCGACCAGAGCTTCTGCTTGCCGATGAGCCCACGGGAAACGTCGATCCGGGACTTGCCCGCCGCCTGCTTCGCCTGTTCGTCGAATTGCACCGTCTCGGCACCGCGGTCGTCATTGCGACGCACGATCTACAGCTCATGGATCAGTTCGGATTCGCGCGGCGTCTGGTCGTCGGGGACGGAGAGGTCACGATCTTTGACGGCGTTTCGTCATGAACGAGCCGATCTCCGACGAAACCCTCGCCCATGTGGCGCAAACGGTCCTGAGGCGCGACATGCCGCTTATCCCAAGCGGCTCGATCGCCGGCAATGCGTTGGTGGTTGTGATCGCAATCATGACCTTCCTGGCGTGCCTGACCGCCGGCGGAGCTCTCCTTGTCGCTCGGGCGTCAGAAGGCTGGCGATCCGAGGTTCTGCGAGACATCACGATCCAACTCATGCCTCGACCCGGGGACGATCTCGATTCCCTGGTGGCGAAGGCTGTTTCGGCCGCCTCCCAGGCGCCCGGGGTCGACCGCGTTCGCGCGTATTCCGCCGTCGAATCGGAGAAACTCCTGGAGCCCTGGCTCGGAACAGGGCTCGACCTGAGCCTGCTGCCGATCCCCAGACTGATCGTGGTTCACATGCGGGACCGCACCGGCGGCGAGCTTCCAGGTTTGCGAGCCCTACTTGCTCGGGCTGTGCCGCAGGCCAGTCTCGAAGATCACCGTGTCTGGGCGACCCGCATCGGGACTATGGCGAATGCGGTGGTGACGCTGGGCGCGGCTCTTTTCGTGCTGATGATCGTTGCGATGGCGACCGCAATCGGATTTGCGACCCGCGGCGCAGTGGCGGCGAACCGGGAGATCATCGAAGTGCTGCATTTCGTCGGCGCGTCTGACGCCTTCATTGCGCGTGAATTCGAAACGCATTTCCGCCGCCTCGGCTTCCGCGGCGCACTCATCGGCGGCCTATCGGCGATTGGTTTCTTTTTCGGCGCGTCGACCTTGTCGGCGTGGTGGTCGCACTCGACTGGAGGCGAGGAAATCGCCGCCCTGTTTGGGGCCTTTGCGCTGGCGCCGACAGGTTATCTCGGCCTCGTGCTGGTCGGCGCAGCGGTCACCCTGCTGACCGGCTATCTGTCGCGGACGATTGTCTCCCGCTACTTGCGCGGCCTTCTGTGACTGTGCGACGCTTGTCTTTCTCCGCGCAGTCCCTTTCTCGTCATGCTCGCGTTTCGCTCCGTCGCGTTCAATGTTCTTTTCTACCTCAATCTCGTGGTCCTCATGGTCATCGGATTGCCGACGATGCTAGGGGGTCGTCGAGCCGTGTTCGCTTTGGCTCGACTCTGGGGCTCGATTTCAGTCTGGCTCCTGGAGCGAATCTGCGGTCTTCGCCTTGAATACCGAGGCGTGGAGAACATTCCCCCCGGCGGCGTTTTGATTGCGGTGAAGCACCAGTCGTTTCTCGAGACTTTTGCGCTGCTTAAGTACGCCCCTGATTTCGCGATTATCCTCAAGCGCCAACTGACGTTCATTCCTTTTTTCGGCCTTTACCTCGTCGTCTCGAAACAGATCGCCATCGACCGCAACCGTGGCCGGCAGGCGCTCCAGCAGATCGTCGCCTCGACGAAGCCTGTGCTGGCGGCGGGCCGCCAGGTGTTCATCTATCCGGAGGGCACCCGACGTCCTCCCGGAGCGCCCCCGAAATATAAGCAAGGCGTCGCGATGCTCTATGCCGAGACAGGCGCTCCCTGCCTTCCCGTCGCCGTCAATACCGGACTCTTCTGGAGACGACGGACGTTCCTGCGCCGTCCGGGCGTCGCCGTGATCGAGTACCTACCTCCGATCGCGCCCGGGCTCGATCGCGCCGTCTTTATCGAGAAGCTGCAGGACACAATCGAGGCGGCCTGCGCCTCTCTCAATTTGGAAGCCGTCGGGCGCGATCCGTCGCTGAAGGCGCTTGTCGCCGAAGGCGCCCGCTGCGACGCCGCAATCGATCATTCCCCTTGACGCAGGCCGATTCTTGTTCTACTTTTGTTCCTCTGCGTCAAGGAGCGTCAGCCATGCTGGCTTTTGAACCACGATACCGGACTGCTGACGGTTTGCGCGCTTTCTGCGAGTGCCCCGCTCCAACGCGATCCGAGTCTCCTGGGCATCGCTATGGCGGCGAGCGCGAGGGCGTGAGGCTTGCCGCTCTTACCGATACGCCTTTGGCTTCGCGTTTCTGTTCCTGGGCGGGTCTTTCCGGCCGGCGATACATTTTCTCGGTCTATCCTTGGTCCGAGTGCCCTGCATTCTGTCGTGCCGTGCTGCTCGCAGCGGCTCGAGACGATGCCGGCCGACGCCACGCTCTATTGGTCTTCGATACCGGCGCCTTTCCCGAACCGGCATTGCTCCGAGCCAAGCGCGATCTGAGCGCCTATGGCCCGAGGCTCGAATTCCATTTGCACCTCCTCGCGTCGTCCGGGGCCGAACGCGAGTCCGTTCTTGCGGACCTGGCGGTTCATTCCGCCTGAACACCCCCCGAAGCCATCTGAGCTTCCTTGCCGGCTTTGCTGCTCTCAAGTTGGCGGCTCAACCAATCGAGTTCCCGATCGCGGACGCCGATCGCAATCAGGTGATCACGTGTTTCGGTCACATAGTCCGCGTTCCTGCCGGAGGTCCCTTTGCCCGCGCGCACCAGTTCAAGCATTGTGGTTCGGTTCAGCCGCCCTGCATATTGAGGATGCAACCTATCCGCCACGTACGTTAAGGCCGCAACGCGTTCCCCTGTCTCCAGCGTAACCGGTTCGATCCGTTCGACGTAGACCGCGGTGACCTGCTCACGCTCCCGAAGATAGCGGATTGTCGACCCCCTCAGCGACGCGTGAACCCGGAAGGCGACGCCGGCGCACACGCCGCCCTGATCGAGTCCCAGCACGAGACCCGGTTGCTCCGGGGTTCCGCGGTAGTGGTGCGAATAGATGCAGAGGCTTCTCCGCCACCCTCTCAACGTCGCCCGGCGCCGCTCGGCATAGGCAAACCCCGGCCGCCACATTAGCGACCCATAACCGAAGACCCACAAGTCCTCGTCTGCTCCGCCGATCACGACGCCGGCTCGTCAGCTTGAAGGCCTCGCCGGCCGAAATCCGGCGCGGAGGTTTCTTGGCCCTCTGCGACAATGCCCATGCGAATTGCGCGGGTCCGGGTAAACAAATCGAACAATCCGTCGCCATCCCCGCGCCGGATCATCCGCTGAAGCGCCGTCAGATCCTCGTTGAAGCGCCCGAGCATCTCGAGCACTGCGTCCTTGTTGTACAAGAATACGTCGCGCCACATCGTCGGATCTGAAGCCGCGATCCTGGTGAAGTCGCGAAAACCGCCAGCCGAGAACTTGATGACTTCCGAGCGCGTGACCTCCTCGAGGTCGGCGGCGGTTCCAACGATGTTATAGGCGATAAGATGCGGAACATGACTGGTGATCGCCAGCACAAGGTCATGGTGTTCCGCGCTCATCGTCTGCACATGCGAACCCAGCGCTTCCCAGAACGCGCGCACACGCTCCACAGCTTTCGGATCAGCCCGCTCGGGGGGCGTCAGAATGCACCACCGGTTAATGAAAAGCGCGGCGAAGCCGGCGTCCGGTCCGGATTGCTCGGTTCCGGCTACGGGGTGGGCCGGAACGAGGCGGGCATGGGCAGGCAGCGCCGCCTGCAGGGCGGACAGCACCGCCCCCTTGACCGATCCCACGTCCGATACGATTGCGCCGGCCTTCAGCGCCGGCGCGATGGCGCCGCCGATTTCCTCATTGGCGCCCACGGGGGCGCAAAGCAGGACGCAATCGGCGTTTCGAACCGCCACTTTCAGCTCGTTCGTCGTCTCGTCGCCAAGCGTCAGATCCGCCGCTCGCGCCAGGGTCTCCTGAGATCGATCCGCCAGCACGATGCGCCGAACGGCGTTCCGTTTTCTCGCGGCGCGCGCCACCGAAGAGCCGATCAGCC
The DNA here is from genome assembly GCA_019237205.1 of Hyphomicrobiales bacterium. Lineage (GTDB taxonomy): Bacteria > Pseudomonadota > Alphaproteobacteria > Rhizobiales > Beijerinckiaceae > Roseiarcus. Next base: position 26,484 of record JAFAHO010000452.1, on the reverse strand, counting down.
CTACGCCGATAATCGCCAACTCGTCGAATATGGGTTCGTCGAGGGGCGGCCCAAGCCGCTCAACCACGATTGGCCCGCATGTACTCGCCGAGCGCCGCGACGACGCCGCGATTGGCCTCTTCATCGCCGACAGTCAGGCGCAGGCAATCCGGCAGGCCGTACGCCGCTACCGAGCGCAAGATGAAGCCGTGCGCGCTCAAGAAGGCGTCCGCCTCTTTCGCGCCGAAGCCGCGCGACTCATCGAAGCGCAGCAGAAGGAAATTCGTCACGCTCGGAGTCACCTCTATTCCCAGGGCGGAAATCTCCTGGCTCAGCCATGGAAGCCAACGCGCGTTGTGCTCGATCGCCCTCTCGACATGCGCCGCGTCGGCCAGGCTGGCGACCCCTGCCGCCAGCGCCGGCCCATTGAGATTGAAGGGACCGCGTATGCGGTTGAGCGCGTCAATGACGTGCAGCGGTCCGTAGGCCCAGCCGATACGCAAATTGGCGAGGCCATGGATTTTCGAGAAAGTCCGCGTCATGACAACATTTTCGCAGGTCGCGGCAAGTTCGATGCCCGCACCGTAGTCGTTTCGTTGAACGTATTCGGCGTATGCGGCGTCGATGACGAGCAGGCATTCCGGCGGAAGCGAGGCTTGCAGCCGCTTGACTTCGGCAAAAGAGAGATAGGTGCCGGTCGGATTGTTTGGATTTGCGAGAAAGACGATCTTCGTTCGTCCGCTCACTCTCGCAAGCATGGCGTCCACATTCGCAGTCTTGCCGATCTCCTTGCCGATCACCGGCACGCCGCCCGCCGCGCGAATGCATATCGGATATTCCAGAAACCCATATTCGCTATAGAGCCCTTCATCGCCAGGCGGCAGGAAGGCGTGCGCCAGCAGCGCAAACAGCTCGTCGGACCCGTTTCCGCAAATGATGCGGGAGGGCTCGAGCCCGAAGCGGCTGCCGATCGCTTCCCGAAGCGCCGAAGCCGAACCGTCAGGATAGAGCGCCAGATCGCCCACGCAGTTTCGAAACGCCTCGATTGCCTTTGGCGACGCACCGAGCGGCGACTCGTTTGACGACAGTTTATGAACCTTGGCCACGCCTGCAACCCGGCTTTTGCCGGGCACATAAGCGTCAATCGCCAAAATCTCGGGGCGAGGTTGCGGACGAAGGAGCATAGTGGACGTCATCAAGGTCTCGTAGCGCTAAACTGCGCGGCCGCGCAATGTCGAGGCGTCAAATCGGCTCGCGTGCGCCCCGATCTCCACGCTGCGCACGTCCGCGCCTCCCGCCGACCTCAACGCCGCTCGAACGGCTTGCGACATCATTTCCCCAGGCCGCGCCACCAATAAGGCGAGCCCCATCCCATCGGCCGCCGAGCCGACGATTTCCGCGCCAACCTCGCGCAACGCCGATGGAAGCCCGCGGCGCCATTGGTCAAGAGTGACTGAATCGAGAACGACGTCTCGCGCCGCCCCTTCCACAAGGGGCTTCGAAATGACGAACACGGGCAGCCCCGCCGGATGATCCGGGCGCTCGACAAACGGCAGCCGGGCAATCACTTTGGGCGCCTGAGGAGGGGCGAGCCGAGTCCACCACGCCCCGGCCTCCGGCCCTCCGTCGAGCGGAAACATTCCGAGATCCCCGCTTGATTCGGCGACCGCCGCAATCACGTCCGCGGCGTTCCGATGGGCCACGCAAGGAACAGTGAAGCCGAAGTGAAATCGCGCAGAGTCCCGTATCGCCGCCTCGCCCCGCGATATGTCGACATGCACGCTGTAAGGCGCCTGGATGTAGGTGAAGGTCGAAATGATGACGCGCCAGATGCTTTCCACTGTGTCAAGCGGCAAGCGGCCGCGATGACGCTCGGCCAGATTGCGCATCATCCGCGCCTCGCGCACGGGCCGGAAGGCCGACCCGCCGCCTTGGCTCGTCTTGACCTCGATGAGTCGATCGATGACGCGGCCGCGGTCGATCAGCAACTCATGCATTGCGGAATCGATTCGGTCGATCTCAGACCGCAGTCCGGCAAGCTTCTCCTCCGGGGACGTGGACACAGGCAAAGCCTCCCAAAGCGCTTTCGCCCAGTCGTCCCGCCGAAAGCCTGTCTGTCGCCAACCCCGCTGCGGAAGCGCCTAGGTGTTCATCGACTCGAAGAAATTGGCGTTTGTCTTGGTCTCGCGCAACTTCCCGAGCAGGAATTCGATCGCGTCGACGGTTCCCATCGGATTCAGAATGCGGCGCAGCACGTACATTTTCTTGAGAATGTCTGGGGGGACGAGGAGTTCTTCCTTGCGAGTGCCGGAGCGCGTGATGTCCATCGAGGGAAAGGTCCGTTTGTCGGCGACCTTCCGGTCGAGGATGATTTCTGAATTGCCGGTTCCCTTGAATTCCTCGAAAATGACCTCGTCCATACGCGACCCGGTGTCGATCAGCGCGGTTGCGATGATCGTTAGCGAGCCGCCTTCTTCGATATTGCGAGCCGCGCCGAAGAAGCGCTTGGGCCGCTGCAGCGCGTTGGCGTCGACGCCGCCGGTCAGGACCTTGCCGGACGATGGCACCACTGTGTTGTAGGCCCGCCCTAGTCGCGTGATCGAATCCAGGAGGATCAGAACGTCGCGCCCGTGCTCGACAAGACGCTTGGCTTTTTCGATCACCATTTCGGCGACCTGGACATGGCGCACCGCCGGTTCATCGAACGTGGACGATACAACCTCCCCTTTCACCGAACGCTGCATGTCGGTGACTTCTTCCGGCCGTTCGTCGATGAGCAGCACGATCAAGTAACATTCGGGATGATTTGCGGTAACTGACTGGGCGATGTTCTGCAATAGAACTGTCTTGCCAGTACGCGGCGGCGCAACAATCAAAGCCCGTTGCCCCTTTCCGATCGGCGCCACAATATCGATGACCCGCGACGACAAGTCCTTGCGGGTTGGATCTTCAACTTCCAGTCGCAGGCGCTCATTCGGGTAAAGCGGGGTCAAATTATCGAAATGCACTTTATGGCGCGTCTTCTCCGGATCTTCGAAATTGATCGCATTGCATTTCAGCAGCGCGAAATAGCGCTCTCCCTCCTTTGGACTCCGGATGACGCCCTCGACGGTGTCCCCGGTTCGCAGCCCGAGTCGGCGAATCTGTGACGGCGAAACGTAAATGTCATCGGGCCCGGGAAGATAGTTCGCGTCGGCTGATCGCAGAAAGGCAAAGCCGTCCTGAAGAATTTCGACCACACCCTCTCCGATGATCTGCACGTCGACGCTGGCAAGCTGCTTGAGGATGGCGAACATCAATTCCTGCTTGCGCATCGTCGAAGCGTTTTCGATATCGTTCTCTTCGGCGAACGCCAGCAATTCGGTTGGCGATTTCTGCTGCAACTCTTTGAGTTTCATTTCCCGCATTGGCGGACCTTTGCTCCCGGACCGTCGGGCCTTTGCGAAGCCCTCAAGTCGTTAATCTCTGTGGAAAATACGGCTGGCGTCTGGGTAGACGTCTAGGCCTGTTTGGCCGCAGCGGTCGAGGCGGGATCGGGCGATCCGCGACCGCAAAGACATGCGCGATGAGGAGGTGAAGGCTGTTCTAGCCGCATTCAGCGCGATTTTCAACGGACTTTTGCGCGAACTCCCGCATCGGTCGCCGTCTTGCCTAGAACGGCTTCAGCACCACAAGAATGACGATCAGGATCATCAAGACGGTCGGAACCTCGTTCAGAATGCGAAAGAACCGCGCGGACCGTTCATTCGCGTCCGTCGCAAACATGCGAACGGATCGCGCGAAATATCCGTGCAGCCCGCCGAGGCCGAGCGCGAGGGCGAATTTTACGTGGAGCCAATGCGCCTGCCAATACCCAGTCAGATAGGCCAGGATCGGCCCCGTGAGGAACACAAGAATCATTGACGGGTTGATGATGGTTTTAAGCAGGCGACGCTCCATGATCTTAAACGTCTCTGACATTGCGGAGCCTGCCGGCGCATCGGCATGATAGACAAAAAGCCTCGGCAGATAGAGCATGCCCGCCATCCATGCAATGACGGCGATGATGTGAAGGGCCTTGAGCCACAGCTCCATTCGAATCGGGTCCATGAGGCGAAAGCCCCTTCGCGATTAGGCGGAACGCGAAAGGGGCGCAAGATGCGAACCAGCCGCCGCCTCAAACAAACAAAGAGAAGAATCTCCTTTTCTCTTTCTTTTATGAGGAGCGTTTTGAGATCGTTCCCGATCGTCCAATTCTGACGACTGCGCAACCCAAGCGAGGCGCGTAACGACGCCAGGGGAGAGATTGAGATTGGAAACGATTTGTTAAGATATCGGCGAACGTTGCGGCCACGACGGCTGGCGCGCCTGACGCTGTCCCCGGAATTCACCGCGTGACCGCATGGAGGGCGCCTGTTTTCCCTCTTGGATTCGCCTCGGGATTCGCGAAGAGCAGAGTCCCGGCCGAACCCGCGGGCCGGTCCGCGGTCGGGTAGCTCTCCACGTCTGTCCACAAGCTTCGGCTACAGATATAAGCGCATGAACTCGCGTGACCGGGGGCCGACTTGGGCCGCAGCTACTTCCATCTCCACCTCGTTTCCGACTCGACCGGCGAGACGCTGATCGCCGCCTCACGCGCCGCTTCGGCGCAGTATCAGGGGGTCGCCTCGATAGAGCACGTGTACCCGCTGGTGCGAACGCCTGCGCAGCTTGATCGCGTGATTACGGAAATTGAAAACGCGCCCGGGATCGTGCTCTTCACGCTTGTCGATTCGGACCTTTCCAGGCGGCTCGAGGAGAGTTGCGAGGCGTCCGGTTCGCCGTGCCTTTCCGTCCTGGGACCGATCCTCACTCTGTTCAAGTCCTACCTCGGGCAGAACTCAACGCCGCGCGCCGGCGCCCAGCACATGCTCAACGCCGAGTACTTCAAACGTATCGACGCGCTCAACTTCAGCCTGATGAGCGACGACGGCCAATTGCCGGAGAACTTGGAGCATGCCGATATCGTTTTGGTCGGGGTCAGTCGCACGTCAAAAACGCCAACGAGCATCTATTTGGCGAACCGCGGCTACAAGACCGCCAACGTGCCGCTCGTGCCCCATGTTCCCTTGCCGGGCGGACTGGCGCATCTTCGTCACCCGTTGATCGTCGGGCTCGTCGCCTCTGCGGACCGAATCGTCCAGATTCGCCAGAATCGTCTGCTTTCGCTGAACGCCGATTCGCAATCAGAATACGTCGACCGTGTTGCGGTAGCGGAAGAAATCGCTGCGTCTCGCCGGCTTTTTGCGGAGCGCGGTTGGCCGACGATCGACGTCACGCGCCGTTCGATCGAGGAGACTGCCGCCGCCGTGCTCGATCTTTATCGCGCCCATCGCCTCAATTTCATCACCCAGGGTTGATTGAGATGACAGGGGGCGGCATCCGGTCGAAGCGATGCCTGTGGGCAGGCGAGGCTCCGCTAGTCCTGGCCTCGAAGAGCGAAAGTCGGCGCGCTCTGATGACCTCCGCTGGTCTTCACGCCGAGATCGTGGCGGCAAACATCGACGAACGAGCGCTCGAACGTCGATTCTTCACAGATGGCGGGTCGCCCGAGGATCTTGCCGCTGTCCTTGCCGAGGCAAAGGCGCTTGCCGTCAGCGCCTTGCGGCCGGAGGCCTATTGCTTGGGCGCGGATCAGACGCTCACGCTTGGAAGCACCGTCATGCACAAGCCGCGCGACTTCGATGAGGCCGCCCAATCGCTCGCAATGCTCTCAGGCCGGACCCATCGGTTGATCTCCGCGTTCTGCGTCGCCCGCTCAGGGGCGAGCCTAGTCATCGATGCCGATTGCGCAGACCTTCACATGCGGACGCTCGACCGTCAGGCGATCGCCGCCTACCTCGACCTGGCCGGGCCGCTTGTCCTTTCAAGCGTCGGCGCCTATCGGATTGAGGGGTTAGGCGTGAATCTGTTTGATCGCGTCGAGGGCGATTTCGCCACGATTCTCGGAATACCGATGTTCAAGCTTTTGGCTTGGTTGCGTCGCCAGCATCTTGTTGCGCTGTGAGCCGATCTGGAGACGTTCCTCGCGTCGGCGTCGCCGGCTGGCCAGTCGCGCATTCCCGCTCGCCGATCCTCCATGGGTATTGGCTTCGCCAGCTTGGCGTCGTCGGTCGCTACGAAAGGTTCGCGGTTCCGCCGGGCGAGTTCGAACAATTCGTGGCAAGAATCGGCGGGGACCTCATTGGGTCGAACGTGACCGTGCCTCACAAGGAAGCAGCCTTCGCTGCCTGTGATCGGCGAACGCAGGCCGCCGAAGCGCTCGGCGCGGTCAATACGCTCTGGCGCGATGGGCCGTTGCTCTGGGGAGACAATACCGACGTCGAAGGCTTTCTGGTCAACATGGATGAGGGCGCCCCCGGCTGGGCGGAACGCAGTCGATCGGCTGTAATCATTGGAGCGGGGGGCGCGGCTCGGGCGGTGGTCCATGCTTTGGTGTCGCGAGGCGTCGGTCGGATCGCAATCGTCAACCGCACGCCAGCGCGCGCCGCGGCGCTTGCAGAGCGATTCGGCCGGACGGTTACGGCGTCGTCGTGGGACAAGCTTTCCTCAGAACTTTCGCAGGCGGATCTGCTTGTCAACGCGAGCTCCCTTGGCATGCAGGGTCAGGCGCCGCTTGACATCGATCTGGGGATCCTGCCGACACGGGCCGTAGTGTCCGACATCGTTTACGTTCCACTGCGTACGCCGCTTGTGGAAGCGGCGAGGTCGCGCGGCTTACCAGCCGTGGAAGGGCTTGGCATGCTGCTCCATCAGGCTGTCCCGGGGTTCGAGCGATGGTTTGGCCGCCGCCCCGAGGTCACAGCCGAACTGCGCGCTCTCGTCGAGGCCGACGTTCGCGATGGGCGTCAGGGAAAGCAATGATCGTCGCCGGACTCACAGGCTCGATCGCGATGGGAAAATCGACCGTCGCGGCAATGTTTGCGGCGCTCGGCGCCCCGGTTTTCGACGCTGATGCGGCGGTCCGGTCGTTTTACGCCGGAAAAGGGAGAGAGCCCGTCGAGGCGATGTTTCCCGGCGTGCTGGTGAACGGCGGCATTGACCGCGACCGGCTCGCTCAGTTGGTTCTGACCGATCCGACGGCGCTGAAACGCCTCGAGGGCCTCGTGCATCCTGCCGTGGCGGACGCGGAAGCGCGCTTCATTGAACGGGCGGCGGCCGAAGGGCGACGGCTGACGATTGTCGACGTGCCTTTGCTTTTTGAGACCGGCGGCGAATCGGGAGTGGATCTTGTCGTTGTCGTGAGCGCCCCAGAGCGCGTCCAGCGCGCACGAGCTTTGCAGCGCCACGGGATGAGCGACGCCAAGCTCGACGCCATGCGCTCACGTCAAATCTCCGATGTGGAAAAACGGCGTAGAGCTCATTTCGTCATCGACACATCCGGCAGCATGGAGCAGACCCGCATGCAAGTCAGCCAATTCATGCGGGCGGTTGCGGGGCTCGCCGGAAACAGAGATCGTCGTGCGTGAGATCGTGCTCGATACGGAAACGACCGGCCTCAACCCTGCCGACGGACATCGTCTGTTGGAAATCGGCGCGATCGAAATCGTTCGGCAGTGCACAACGGGCAAAATCTTTCATACGCTGATCAATCCTGAGCGCGATGTGCCCGAAGATGCGGTGCGCATCCATGGCTACACAGTTGACATTCTCAGGGACCAGCCGGTTTTCGCGGGCGTGGTCGATGAGCTCATGGGGTTCATCGGAGACGCGCGACTTGTCATCCACAACGCAGAGTTTGACTTGGGCTTCCTCAATGCGGAACTCGGGCGGGCGGGACGGCAGCCGATCGGCCTTGATCGCGTCGTCGACACCCTGACGCTTGCGCGGAGGAAGCACCCTGGTCAGCCCAATAGTCTCGACGCGCTATGCGACCGTTACCGCATCGATCGGTCCCGACGGGCCAGGCACGGAGCGCTTCTCGACGCGGAAATCTTGGTTGAGATCTACTTGGAGCTGACCGGGGGACGGCAGCGTTCGCTGTCTTTCGAACTCGAAGCCGACAAGCTCGCCGCCTTTGACGCCATCGCCGCGCCGCGAATCGAGACGCGGCAGCCTCGCGCTTCGCTCATCGAGGCCAAGGAAGCGGCCGCTCATGCCGAACATGTCCGAACCTTGGGCGAGGCAGCGATTTGGACACGCTACACGGCGGTTCAGGCCGAACGTCGGGAAGACCTGCGCCCGCCGAGTGGAGCTCAGTCCGCTATTGCGTTCGCGTCCATGTGAAATCATCTGCGCGGCCGGGCTGCGGCGCCGGGGCCCCGCCGAGACGCAAGACGCGACCCTGCTCGCCGGCGCCGGCCGCAGCGCCGAGCGCTTCAATCAACTCCCCGTGCGCTGAAACCGGCTGGGCGGTGAGAGACAGAATAGGGCCCGCGGATGGTTTCGGCGTTGTCGACAGTCCTGTAGCCTGCGACTTTTCGGCTCCCATCTCTCGCCGAATTTGGGCGTTGATGTCGTCGGCCTCCTGTTCGATGTCGGGCGGAAGACTCGCGATGTCGCCCGGAGGCCTCGTCCTGTCGAAGGCCTTCCGAATATCGGCTTCAAGGAAATGGGCGAGTTTCCGTGATCCGGCTTTCGTGAAATAAATTCCGTTGGGGCCGGAGCGCAGCTTGGAGTTCTGCCCGTCAACATCAGGCCCGAATGCCGCATACTGACCGCTTTGATCCGCGAACGCGTCCCAAACATCGACATATTTGGCGCCGGCCATTTCAGCATGCTCGCGATCAATCGCATTCAGCGCAATCACCTGAGAATTGAAGCGATCGTCGAGCATCGGGGGCAGGCCGACCCAGAGAACGGGAATGTGAGCGTCGCGAAACGGCGTGACCAAGTTCTCAACCCGTTGCGCATAGATGGCCCGCCATCCGTCGCTGAGCGGGTCGAGCGTTTCCCCGCCATCTTTCAGCGGCTGCAAATCGTTGATACCGATCATGATGACGACGAGGTCGATCTGAGTTTTGGCCGCGACCATGTCGCGCGCAGCCTTCGACCAGTCGTAATAGTCGTCGCGGGCGAGGCCCGAGAGGTCGCGCGCTTGATCTGCGATCGAGATTTCCGGCTTGTCGCCGAAAGCATCGACAAGGCCTTGAGCGGCGAGGATTCCAAGACTGTCGCCAAGAACCGAGACGAAAAAGGTCGGCTTGACCGGCTCCCCTCCTGGCGAGCCCGGGGCCCGCGTGGCAGTCGTTGAGACGAAGTCCTGCCCCTTCTTGCGCGATCCGACGTCCTGCTCCTTCTTGCGGACTTTGTGCGCACGTATCCGCAAACTCTCATTGGGTTCGGGAGCAGCTTGCGTTTTCGCGGACTGCCCGAAAAGGCTTTGCAGGAAGCCCGGAAATCCGCCGGAGTTCTGAGCGCGTGAGGCCGGCATAGCCAAGACCCAGCAGCAGAACGCTGCGGCGACGACGCGAAGCAGGACCGCGAACGCCGGCGTCAGGGCGCGGCGTCGAGCCGTTTGGGTTTGCTCGACTTCTGGCTCGTGGGTCATCGAAGTCCCGCCGATCCTATTCTTTCCGACTCGATTCGTTTCAACAAGGCCAAGGTTGCGTAACCATCTGGCTTCAGGCCCTTTCGCTCCTGGTAGGCGCGAACCGCAGACTGAACCGACTCGCCGACCATCCCGTCAATCTCTCCGACATTATAGCCGAGCTTTGCGAGTTTGGCTTGCAGCCGTCGAACTTGATTGACGTTGAGAGGCCGATCGGAGGTTGGCCAGCTGGCGACGAGACCTCGACCCCCCTCTATCGCGTCTCCGAGCAAAGCGACCGCAAGGGCGTAGGACGTCGACGTGTTGTAGGTCTTGATCACATCGAAATTGCTTGTGACGAGGAAGGTTGGCCCCCTAAGGCCGGCTGGCAAGAGCAGCCGACCCTCGCCGGACTTGGGAAACGACGCCTGGTCAGCCCGTTGGACGCCGCGGCCGGCGAACGCGCTGAAGGGGGCCGGCTTTGAGGAATCGGCGTCAGTCAACGAGAAGTCGTCTGGTAACCGAACCTCGAAGCCCCAGGGTAGGTCCCTCGTCCATCCGTGCGCGGCGAGAAAGTTGGCGGTCGAGCCAATAGCGTCGGGCGCGCTGGCCCAGATGTCGCGCCGGCCGCTGCCCTCGAAATCGACGGCGTAAATCAGGAAGCTCGAAGGCATGAACTGGGTCTGGCCCATCGCTCCCGCCCAGGACCCAAGCATGCGACGCGCGTCGATCTCGCCATCGTCCAGAATGATGAGCGCCGAGATTAGTTCGTTCCGGAAATAGTCGCCGCGGAAGTGGATGAAGGCGAGAGTCGCCAGCGCCTGGACGACATTGTCGGTTCCAGTGAAGGCTCCGAAGTCGGTCTCCAATCCCCAGATCCCCATGATCACGCCGCTATCGACGCCGTAGTCTTTGTTCGCCTTCGACAGCCAGACGCGCTCAGCCCGCGCCAAATCGCGACCGCGGGCGATCCGCGACGGCGAAACGGCGCCCGCGATATATTGCCAGATCGGCTCCACGAATTCCGGCTGCTCGATCGTGTTGGCGACGATTTTCGGGTCGAACCTGACGTTGGCGAATGCGCGATCGAAGGTTTCCCTCTTAACTCCGTGCGCTTCGACAAGCGGCCAAAGCGAGGAGACGAATTCCTGAAAGGAACGATCCCGGGCGGATGGCTTCTTTCCATGAGCGTTCGCCGAGAAAGCGACACAGCCGGTCAGCAGGGCGAACACGCAAAAACGAATAACCGACAAGCTGAATTTTGCGCCTCCGCTTCGACCCGTGCGTCCCTCTTTCCGATGGCGACCGCGGAGCAGTCTACAGCGAGAGGTTCCCATCGCGAGAGGTCTCAGAACAACCAAGGTTGCCACTGCCGCGCCGCCGCCCGTGTTCGGGAACGACCCTGCCCAGGCTAGGCTAGCTGAGCAGTCCCAACCCTAAGCAGCCAATCAGCGCCTGCGGCGCGCCATTATGGCTGAAAAGGGTGGCGGCGGGGTCGGTTTGTCGCAGCCTCGCAACGGGCGATCGTGTTGAGGCTGACATCTCTGCGGTGGCTCGCAACCCCGATAGGCAGTCCGGCCCGCCCCCCTAGTCTGGGTTGAAATCACTCAACGACAGTATCGGCGCGACCGCGGGCGACATGCAAGTGATTTGACCGACGATGGGTGGTTTTGGCGCGTTGACCGTCGGCCGCTGTTCCGCGGCCGTGATTCAGATGCCAGTCTTCATTCACCGTCCGCAGAGCCATCGTGGCCGCCCGCAACTTGGGTTGGCAGTGACACCGGCTTCAATTTCAATTGCCTCGCCCGCCACGCCGGATTTCGTCTTGAGTCTCGGCCCCCAGGGCGCGGGCTGCGGCCAGTCACCGCCGCCACGCGATCGAGGAAGGCTCCTGGTTCGGGAAAACGCTTCCACTCGCGTTGGCATGAATAATACTATAGATGTTGGCGCTATGACTCCCACTGATCCGGACGCTATGCGCGCCTGCCGGACGAAGCCGGCGCACGGCAAAGCCCTCGTGGAGGCGGCGTTCGAAGGCAGAGGCTAAATCCCCGCCGGCCGCCTCAAATCCAGCGTCAGCGGAAATTCTGGATGGGGCGCTTCCGGCGGCGGCTCGTAAGATCCCGGCGTATGTCCGCGCGCCTCGAACCGGGCGAGCCGTCGCGCCTCGGCCTCGTTGGAGTTGACGGGAAAGGTGTCATAGCTGCGCCCGCCCGGATGAGCGACGTGATAGACGCAGCCGCCGAGCGCCCGCCCGCTCCACGCATCGAAGATGTCGAGGACGAGCGGCGCATGAACCGGCACGGTCGGGTGCATCGCCATCGCCGGCTTCCAGGCCTTGTAGCGCACCGCCCCGACCGAAACGCCTTCAGTCGAGGTTTCGCGCAGGGGCACGCGGCGCCGGTTGCAGGCGACCACGTAGCGATCGGGATCGGCCGTCGTCAGCTGGACCTGCACCCGCTCGGTCGAACTGTCGGTGTAGCGCGCGGTGCCGCCGATCGCCCCGGTCTCGCCCAGCACATGCCAGGGTTCGAGCGCCTGACGCAGCTCGAGCTTGACGCCCTCGTATTCGACCTCGCCGCAGAACGGGAAGCGGAATTCGCGCTGCGCCTCGTACCAGTCGGAGCGGAAGGCGAAGCCATGCGCCCTGAGGTCCGCCAGCACTTCGAGGAGGTCCTCCCAGACGAAATGCGGCAGCATGAAACGGTCGTGCAGCGATGAGCCCCAGCGCGGCAGCGCCCCGTCAAGCGGGTCGCGCCATAGGCGCGCGATGATGGCGCGGATCAGGAGTTGTTGGGCGAGGCTCATGCGCGGGTCCGGCGGCATCTCGAAGCCGCGGAATTCGATCAGTCCGAGGCGTCCGGTTGGGCCGTCCGGGGAATAGAGCTTGTCGATGCAGATTTCGGCGCGGTGGGTGTTGCCGGTCACGTCGGTCAGGATGTTGCGCGTCAGGCGGTCGAGGAGCCATGGCCGGGGCGACTTGCCCTCTCCCGGACGAGGGATCTGCGCGAACGCGATCTCGAGCTCGTAAAGACTATCGTGGCGAGCCTCGTCGACGCGGGGCGCCTGGCTGGTCGGTCCGATGAAGAGGCCGGAGAAAAAATAGGAGAGGCTCGGATGCCTCAGCCAGTGGGTGACGAGACTTTTCAGCAGGTCGGGGCGCCTCAGGAAGGGGCTGTCGAGCGGCGTCGCGCCGCCGACCACGACATGGTTGCCGCCGCCCGTCCCGGAGTGCTTGCCGTCGATCATGAACTTGTCGGCGCCGAGCCGCGAAAGCCGCGCTTCCTCGTAGATCGTCTCGGTCGTCGCCACGCATTCGCGCCAGCTCGCGGCCGGGTGGATGTTCACCTCGATGACGCCGGGGTCCGGCGCGACGCGGATCACGTTGAGGCGCGGATCGGTTGGCGGCGGGTAGCCCTCGATATGCACCGGCAGTCCGACCCGGGCCGCCGCCGCCTCGGCGACCGCCACCAGCTCGAGGTAGTCCTCCAGCCGCTCGACCGGCGGCAGGAAGACACAGAGGCGTCCGTCGCGCGCTTCGACGGTTACCGCCGTCCGCACCGCGCCGTCGATGTCGCCGAGACGCTGCTCGACCCGCTCCTGGCCCGGCTCCGCCGCGGCGAACGAGGCGACCCGCTGGGCGCGCTCCCGTTCCGCGGCGAAGTCTGGCAGCAGCCCGCGCGGCTCGGTCGGGTCGGCCTCGACGACATAGGGAAACGACGCCGGCGGCACATAGGGCAGCGCGCCGAGCGGCAGGCGGTAGCCGACAGGGCTGTCGCCCGGCGCAAGATAAAGCGCCCCGCGCCGCGTCTTCCATCTTTCGCTGCGCCAGCGGTGGCCCGACGCCTGCGCCTGCCAGCGCTGAATCGGCAGGACGTAACCCGACGGCTCGGTCAACCCTCGCGCAAACACCCGCGCAAGCCTGAGCCGCTCCTCCGGATCCTTGAGCTTGGAATTCTCAGGCGTGACGTTCTCCGGCAGACTGGCTTCCTTGACGATCCACGCGGCTGGATCCTCGTAGGCCGGCTGGACATAGTCGGTCTCAAGGCCGAGCTCCAAGGCCATCGCGGCCAGGAGAGCTTCAGCCTTCTGGTTGTCGGCCCCGGTTTCCTGGCCCTCCGCCGCGATCCGCTTTCCATCCGACCAGATCGGCTTGCCGTCGCGCCGCCAGTAGAGCGAGAAGGTCCAGCGCGGCAGGGATTCGCCGGGATACCATTTGCCCTGCCCGTAGTGGAGGAACCCGCCGGGCGCGAAGCGGTCGCGGAGGCGCCGAATGAGCGTGTCGGCTAGCCCCCGTTTGGTCGGACCGACGGCCTCTGTGTTCCACTCTTCGGACTCGAAATCGTCGATCGAGACGAAGGTCGGCTCGCCGCCCATGGTGAGCCGCGCATCATCGGAGACAAGCGCCGCGTCGACTTTCTCGCCCAGAGCATCGAGCGCCGTCCAGGCTTCCTCGGAGAAGGGCTTGGTGATGCGTGGGTGCTCGGCGACCCGCCTGACCTGCATGTCGAAGGAGAAATCGACATTGGCGAAACTCGCGAGGCCGGAGATCGGCGCGGCATTGCGATAATGCGGGGTCGCCGCCAGCGGAATATGGCTCTCGCCGGCGAGCAGGCCCGAGGTCGGATCGAGCCCGATCCAGCCGGCGCCCGGAAGATAGACCTCGACCCATGCGTGGAGATCGGTGAAGTCGTGGTCGGCGCCGGGCGGGCCGTCGAGCGCGACGAGATCGGGTTTGAGCTGAATCAGATAGCCCGACACGAACCGCGCCGCGAACCCCAGATGGCGCAGGATCTGCACCAGGAGCCAGCTCGAATCGCGGCACGAGCCAAGTCCCCGCTCGAACGTCTCTTCCGGGTTCTGAACGCCCGGCTCCATCCGGATGACGTATTCGATCTCCCTCGCCAGGCGCCGGTTGAGGTCGACCACGAAATCCACAGTGCGCTTTGGCGACCGGTCGACGCCGCTGAGATAGGCCTGCAGCCTGGGACCCGCGTGCTCGGGGGTGCGGTAGATCACGAGGTCGGGGCTGAGATCCTCACCATATTGGAACGGCCAGACCTCCGCGCTTTCCTCGACGAAGAAATCGAAGGGATTGTAGACCGTCATGTCGGCGACGACGTCGACCTCGATCTTCAGTTCGTTGACGAGTTCCGGGAAGACGTAGCGCGCCAGCCAGTTGCCATACGGGTCCTGCTGGACGTTCACGAAATGCCCGGCGGGCATGACTTTCAGCGAATGCGAGATCACGCGGGTGCGGCTGTGCGGCGCCGGTCTAAGCCTGATGATCTGTGGGCCGAGCGAGACCGGCCGGTCGTATTTGTAGTGCGTGAGGTGATGGATGGCGGCTTGAATGGACATCGTGCAACGGGCGGGGTTTCGTGACGGTCGAGCCTTTCACAATTTGCTGCGATGCACAATCGGGCCCTTCGGCCAGTCGCCCCCGACGCCGGTTCCATCGAGCCAAGTCCTGACATAAAGGTCGGGATCACGCGCGGAGCGGCGCGAATCCTTCAAGGCCGAATGCCACGTTTCAAGCTGATCCTCGAATATGACGGCGGGCCCTTTGTCGGCTGGCAGCGGCAGGACAATGGCGTCTCCGTGCAGGAGGCGCTGGAGGATGCCGTCCTCGCCATGACGGGCGAACGCGCGATCGCGTATGGAGCGGGGCGCACCGACGCGGGTGTGCATGCGACGGGCCAAGTCGCGCATGTCGATCTTGCGCGCGACTGGGCGCCCTTTCGGCTCGGCGAGGGGCTCAACGCCCGGCTCGTTCCCCATCCGATCGCCGTGATCAGGGTTGAGCGCGCCGCCGATGATTTCGACGCTCGCCACAGCGCCCGCGCCCGGCACTATGTCTATCGAATCATCAATCGCCGCGCGCCGTTGACGATCGAGCGCGGCCGCGCATGGGCGATCAAGCCGCAACTCGACGCTGAGGCCATGCAGGGGGCCGCGCGCCCACTGGTCGGCCGGCACGACTTCACCACCTTCCGAGACGCGCAGTGTCAGGCGAAATCGCCGGTCCGCACGCTCGACCGGCTCGAGGTGCGTCGCGAGGGCGACGCCATCGCCTTCGAGGTCAGCGCGCTGTCGTTCCTGCACCGCCAGGTGCGGTCGATGGTCGGCTCACTGGTCGACGTCGGCGCCGGGCGCTGGAGCCCAGCCGATCTCAGGTCCGCACTGGAGGCCGCCGACCGGAGCCGCTGCGGCCAGGTGGCCCCGCCGCACGGTCTCTATCTGGCGCGGGTTGATTACGGACCGGACCCCGCGAAATAGCGCTCGAGCGCACGCTCATAGATGCGCGTCAGCCCCTCGAGATCCTCGAGCGGAACCCGTTCGTCGACCGCATGAATGGTCGCGTTGACGAGACCGAGCTCGACGACCGGGCAAACGGCCTTGATGAAGCGCGCATCCGAAGTGCCCCCGTTCGTCGAAAGCGTGGGGCATCGTCCGGTCACGTCCTCAATGGCGGCGGCGAGGAGGTCGGTGAACGGCCCGCGTTTGGTCAGAAACGCGACCGCATTAGTCGGATCGAAGGTCAGCGAGAAGCGCGCGTCGCCCGCCCCCGCCCCGACTCGACGCGCGATCTCCGCCGACAGGGTCTCCGGCGTCCAAGCGTCGTTGAAGCGGATATTGGAGACGAGCCGAACCTCGCCGGGAATGACGTTCGCCGCCGGATTGCCGACGTCGACGCTCACGACTTCGAGATTTGACGGCTCGAAGTCCGGGCCGCCGGAATCGAGCGGCGGCGCGAACAGGGCGGAGAGAACCGGGGCGAGCGCGCGGATCGGATTGTCGGCGATGTGAGGATAGGCGACATGGCCCTGACGCCCGTGCAGCGTGAGCCGCCCGGTCAGCGAACCGCGCCTGCCGTTCTTGATCGTATCGCCGAGCTCCGTGACGCAGGTCGGCTCACTGACGATGCAATGATCGAACCGCTCGCCCCTCGCGAGCGCCCAGTCGATCAGCTTGACCGCGCCGTTGATCGACGGGCCCTCCTCGTCGCCGGTGATAAGGAAACTGATCGAGCCGGAAAACGGACCCGTGCCGATGAAACGCAAAGCCGCTGTGATCGACGCCGCAATGCCGCCTTTCATGTCGCAGGCGCCGCGGCCCCAGAGCTGGCCCTCGGCGACCGTTGCTGAGAACGGGTCGAAGCGCCAGCGCGAGACGTCGCCCGGGGGAACGACATCCGTATGTCCCGCAAAAGCGAGGTTCGGCGCGCTCGACCCGAAGCGGGCGTAAAGGTTCAAAACGTCTGGCGTCCCCGGCGCCCTGAATGTCACAAGCTCGGCCTTAAAACCGGAGCGGACGAGGAGATCGCGCAGATACGGCAGCGCGCCGCCGTCCGCCGGCGTCACCGAGGGAAAGGCGATGAGCGCGCGCGCGATGTCGAGCGCGGAGGGCGGGGAAGACAGGACGGGTCCGGTCATGGCGAGTAGGCCCAATGGCGAGTGTCGAGTAGGGAGAGGCGAATCGCGTCGTTTCATTCGCCACTCCCTACTCGCCACTCTCAAGCTACCTCGGCCGCATCTCGCGCACGGGCGCGGCCCATTCGAGGCCGACGTCATAGATCGGCGGCTCGGTGTTCGAGAGCAAATTCCAGAGGCCCGTGTTGGGGCTCCGCTTCACGGCCTTGATCAGCACCCGCCCGTCGGACAGGCCGCAGACGCACATGCGCCCGACGAGGCTGTCGTCCGGCGGGTTGCGGATGTCGTCGTAGAAGACCAGCCAATTGTCGAACAGCGCGCCGAGCGAATGGCCGCGGATCTGTACGGCGACCGTGGTCGGCCTGGCGTCGAGCGGCGCCTCGACCTCGTCGAACGGACCCTGTCCGTCGGCGTAGAAATGCGCGACCGCGCCTGCCCCCACATGACCGATAAGCGGGGCCTTGGGGACGATCCTGTCGCCGCCGCCGAGCAGGCGCGGCGGCTCGATGCCGAGATATTCGGCGACGATCGCAATCTCGTCGGCGCGCAGGCGGCGGTGGCCGTTGAGGAGATCGGTTACGGCCGAAGGCGAGCGACCGAGCGCCTTGGCGAGGCCGCTGCGAGTTTTGCCGGTGTGCTTAAGCCCGGCGCGGATCCATTCAACGGTCAATGTCTTATACCCCTTGATTCCGACGGGCCGAAGAACCCGCCTCCGCACATTAACTAACTTTCCGAAAAACCGCAAGCAGAAAATTGACTTCGGCTTCCCTTTTTCACAATATGAACAGAACAAGAACATTTTATGGCGGCGAAGGGGCCGTCGATCTGCCTGAAGGAGGGGAAGTTCATGACCGCATCTATTCCGCCGCGGCGCAAGCCGCCGAAGATCGACAGCGAGCGGGCGGCGGCGATACGGGCCTGCGACCGCCATCTCAAGGACCTCAGGCGCGCCCATGTCCGCCCGCCGACTGACGTCCGGGTCTGCATGACGCGGACCCCGCGCTTCGTCGCGCCGGTCCCCACGAGTTCCTACTGCACCTCGCCGGCCCTCCTCTGCGCGGAGCTCGTCCGATGATCAGGACCACCCGCGCCGCGCCCAAGAGCCCCCGCAGGCGGCCGAAGGAGATTGCCACCGCGGTCCAGGAGAAGCTGGACGCAACGCCCGAGCGCCTCGCACGCGCGAGGGAAGCTGGCGAGACGCCGATCCGCGACTCGGAGCGGCTGCGCCGCATTCTCGACCCGTTCGACACCATGCGCGCCAATCGCCTCCTGGCTCCGCACGACCAGAAACTCAACGACATCCGCTGGTTGATCGGCGAATCCTTGCGCCGGACCCACCAGCGCGCCCGGCTTGACGCGCTGCGCGCGGTCGCGCCCGACCGGCTCGGCTCGACCGGCTTCGGCCCGCGGCCGGGACTGCCCCAGTCCGAGGCGGCGCTGCACGCCCGCGACAAGCTCCGAAAGGCCGAGGACCGGGTTGGCCCTGCCGCTTGGCCGATCGTCACCCGCATCATCATCGAAGGCGCCGGGGTGCGCGACTGCCGCGGCTTCGTCCCCGAACTCGCCACCCCTTGGCGCTCCGACGCCGTCGTCACTGACCGCCTCCGGGTCGCGCTCGACACGCTCGGCGATCTCATGGGGGTCACAACCGGGCGAGGCCGATGAGCGCCTGTTGTTCTCAA
This sequence comes from Hyphomicrobiales bacterium, assembly GCA_019237205.1. GTDB lineage: Bacteria > Pseudomonadota > Alphaproteobacteria > Rhizobiales > Beijerinckiaceae > Roseiarcus. Next base: position 7,903 of record JAFAHO010000452.1, on the reverse strand, counting down.
AGTAATCCAGCGTATCTGCAGGAGCGTGCCGCGATGTTGAAGCTTATCGAGGGATCGTATGCGTCGTTTTTCCCAAAAGAAATGGATGCGATGTTTCGTAATCGGGCCGAAATTTTCTCAGGACGGCTTGGCTGGGACGTCGTCGTCAAGAACGGCTACGAGCGAGATTCGTTCGATGATGTCAATCCCTTGTACCTCGTGTCGGTTGACCCCGACACCGAAGACTATTGGGGCTCATTGAGGCTCCTGCCGACGACCGGTCCCAATATGCTGCGTGACGTCTTTCCGTATTTGCTTGAAGACGGAGAGTGCATCGAGAGCGCGACGATCTGGGAAGTTTCACGAATTTGCGCCAAGAACGTGGAGGGGCAGCCCGAACGAACTCGGAGCGGGGTCAATTACGCTCTCAACGAGCTCATTCTCGGCATTGGCGAAGTCGCGCTGCTTGCGGGATTGACCCAAGTCGTATGTGTGTTCGACGCTAGGATGTTCCGCGTCGTGAAAGCCGCAGGCTGCAATCCCCAGATCATCGGAAGGCCGCAGCGAATCGGCGACACAATGAGCTATGCGGGACTTTTCGACACCGGCGAAGGCCCGTTGAGGGCGTTCCGCGCCGCCACCGGCATCGAGCATTCCGTTCTTGCGCCCGACGCCAAAGAGCTGGCGTTCGCGTAAGTCCCCTTTGGCCTATGCTGTTCACGTTTTACCCTCCACACATATGTCGCTTGTCAACCGGCCCCAACGTCAGCAACCTGACAGTTGGGGAATGACCCAGGTGCGGGAGGGCAAGTTGGCCAGGAAAGGGAAAAAAGAGGAAGCAGAAATTAACGCTCCACAGCCAATGATCGGCGAACTGAGGCTGTCGGCTTGCGAGACGCGAAGATTGATGTCCATATGCGTCGAATTGCTCGAGCTGTGTTGTCACGTCTCCGGACGTATCGATCCTGCGGCCGGCTGGATGGTCGCTCACGCCCGAGACGAAGTGATGATCGGGATATTCGGTGTCAGACCTTAGCGTCGCCGACAGACCAGGCATCAGTATCGACGCGGCGGCGATCAGGCTGACGGATTCCATCCTCGGCTATAATGAGGAGGATCTCGCCGAGACGCTAAAAGCCATCGCGTCCGCGATTGGCGTCGCCCATATCTCCTACGTGCGCTTTGCCCCCGACAAGAGTTCGGACACCAGCATGTTGACCGCGACGGTGACCTATTCAAGGGAATGGCAACTCCGATATTTTTTCAGGGAATATCTTAAAATCGACCCTGTGATTGCTCATGGCCGTCATGCTGTTCTTCCCTACGACTGGGAGACGCTGATCAGCGATGATCCCGAGGTGATCGACTTCTTCGCCGACGCGGCCCACTTCAACGTTGGGCGCAACGGCATATCGATCCCGGTGCGGAATCGAAAAGGGGTCTTTTCGGTGGTCTCCTTCAGCAGTGACGTTTCGCGATCGGCATGGGAAGTCTACAAGATAAACAATATCGTGAAGCTCCAGCTCTTGTCGGTTCTGATCGACTCGGCGGCCAATATCAATTCGAAGCTTCCTTCCGCCCCGGTCAACCTGTCGCGGCGCGAAGAGCAATGTTTGATCTGGGCTGCGCGCGGAAAGACTTACCAGGAAATTGCCGACATCTTGAATCTGACGTTCGGCAGCGTGAAAACCCATCTCGACAGCGCGCGCGGTAAGCTGCATTGCATGAATCTGACCCATGCGGCCGCGGTCGCAGTAGCGACCGGAGTGATTCCTGCGAAGGCTCTTACCGACGGCGGACCGTCTGTCGCGGTCACGAACGACAAACTGCACGCCCGACGCTAGCCTAGACGGGCGGGGACGCGCGAAAGGGTTCGAGCCGCCCCTATTGAGACGGCGACAAGCAGAGCGCCGCATCACCATTCGTGGACGACGATCGCGAACCGCTTCGTGAGCAGTGGCGCCGACGGTTCTCGCTCCGTCCCTTCCGCCGCTGCCCGGACCTCGAGGCCGATGTCGGCTGGGGTGACCCCATGGCGCTCCAGTTCCGCGGCAACCGTCCGCGCTCGCCCGTCGAGAATCCGCACCCGCCGGTCGGGGTCGGAAGGCAGCCCCAGAACGCCGCCGATCTCAATCACCGTCACCGTATGGGGCGCGGCGCCCGCGACCGCGTCGGCGACGACCAGGCGTCCGCGCACCGAGAGGTCGGTCCCGCGCCACTCCCGACGCGACAGATGAAAAGTCTTGAATTCGGGTGCGAGGGCGCAGCCTGTCGCCAGCGCGAGCGCCGTCATGCAAGCGATTATGGCGCGCAATCTCACCGTGGGCCCCTCTTCAGCCGTGCCAGGCCGCGACCGTCTTCAGCGTCGAAAAGCCGAATAGCGCCTCAAGTCCTTTTTCGCGCCCGTGTCCCGACTTGCCGACCCCGCCGAATGGCAGTTCGACGCCGCCGCCCGCGCCGTAGTTGTTGATGAACACCTGACCCGACCGCAGCGCTCTGGCGATCCGCATCTGGCGGCCTCCGTCCGCGGTCCAGACGCCGGCGACCAGGCCGTAGCCGGTCCCGTTGGCGATCGTCGCCGCCTCGACCTCGTCGTCGAAGGGAATGGCGACCTGGACCGGTCCGAAAATTTCCTCCTGCGCGAGACGATGGTCGGGCTTGACGTTCGCGAACAGGGTCGGGGCCACATAGTGGCCGCCGCCCGGCGCGTCAGCGACGATCGACCCTTCCCCGGCAAGCGTCAGATCCGCTCCCTCCTCAATAAAGCTGGAGACGATCGCCTTCTGCTTTGCCGAGATGAGCGGCCCGACGTCGAGATCGGCCTCCGCCGGTCCGACGCGGAGCGCGCGGTAGCGCTCGGCCATGCGCTCGACGACCTCCGCATAGCGCGAGCGCTCGATCAGGATGCGCGCGGCCGCCGAGCAGGTCTGGCCCGCGTTCTGGATCCCAGCGTTGACGAGAAAAGGGAGCGCGCGGTCGAGGTCGGCGTCGGCGAAAACGAGCTGGGGCGACTTGCCGCCGAGCTCCAACGTCACCGGCGCGACGTGGCGCGCTGCGGCCGCCTGGACCACCGCGCCGACTGCGACCGAGCCGGTAAACGAGAGGTGGCGAACGCCGGGATGGCCCGCGAGCGCCGCGCCCGCCTCCTCGCCGAGGCCCGGCGCGACGTTGAGCGCGCCCGCGGGAAAGCCCGCCTCGCGCGAGAGATCGGCGAGCGCGAGCGAGGTGAGGCATGCTTCCTCCGCCGGCTTCAACACGCAGGCGTTGCCCATCGCCAGCGCTGCGCCAATCGTGCGCCCGGCGATCTGCATTGGATAGTTCCACGGCACGATGTGGCCGGTGACGCCATGCGGCTCGCGCAGCGTATAAACCGTGTAGCCGTCGAGATAGGGGATCGTCTCGCCCATGACCTTGTCGGCGGCGCCGGCGTAGAACTCCATGTAGCGCGCGAGCGCCAGCGCGTCGGCGCGGCCCTGCCTGATCGGCTTGCCGACGTCGATCGCCTCGATGCGGGCGAGATCCTCGATGCGCCCTCTGACGAGATCGGCGAGCCTCATGAGCAAGCGGCCGCGCTCAGTCGCGGTGAGCCGCCCCCATTTGCCCGCGAGCGCCCCCTCGGCCGCATCGACGGCCGCGTCGATGTCCGCGCTTGTCCCACGCGCGATTGCGCCGATCTCGACGCCGCGCGAGGGGTCCTCGACCGGGAGGTGGGCGCCGGACCGCGCCGCGACCCAGCGTCCGTCGATGAAGCATTTGTCGGTCTCGAACCAGGCGAGCTTCGAAGTCATCATGCCGCGCGCCGCCTTAGACCCGACCCCAAACTTCCTCGACGATCTCGACCAGGCGGGCGAGCTTGATCCACTGGTCGGCCTCGGAGAGGTCGTTGCCGTGCGCGGTCGAGGAGAAGCCGCACTGGTGGCTCAGCGCGCATTGGTCCAGGGGGACATACTTCGTCGCCTCCTCGATGCGGCGCTTGACCTCGTCCTTCGGCTCCGCGGCGGCGCGCTTCGAGCTCATCAGGCCGAGCACGATGGTCGCGCTCTTCGGCGCGAAGCGCAGCGGCGCGAAATCGCCCGAACGCTCGTCGTCGTATTCGAGGAAGAAGCCGTCGATCTTCATCTCGTTGAGCAAGATTTCGGCGACGGGCTCGTAGCCGCCCTGCGCGACCCAGGCGCTCTTGAAATTGCCGCGGCAGAGATGGACGCAGATCGTCATGTCGGCCGGCCGGTCGCGGATCGAATCGTTGATCAGCCGGCAATAGAGCCGGGTCAGCGCGTCCGGGTCGTCGCCGCGCGCCTTGGTGCGGGCGCGAATGTCGGGGTCGCAAAGATAGGCGAGATTGGTGTCGTCGAACTGCAAGTAGCGGCATCCGCGCGAGACGAGATCGGCGAGCTCGGCGCGATAAGCGGCGGTGAGGTCGTCGAAGAAATCCTCGAGGTTCGGATAGACCGCCTCGCTGATCGCCTCGCGTCCGCCGCGGAAATGCAGCATCGAGGGCGCGGGAATGCAGACCTTCGGCGTGCGAGTGGTCGATGACTTCAGAAAATCGAAATCGGGGCCCTGGATCGGCGCGACCCAGCGGACCTTGCTGCCGACGTGCATCGTCGGCGGCTTGAACCCGACCTCCGTGCCATTGTTCTTGCGGAACGTGGCGACGAATTCGCCGTAGTGGGTTTCGACCCCTTCGAGCCGCTCGAGGAAATCGACGTGGAAATAGGTGCGGCGGAATTCCCCGTCGGTGATTCCCTTCAGGCCCACGTTCTCCTGCGCGCGCACGACCTCGCGAATGCATTCGTCTTCGATCGCGTGCAAGTCCGGCGCCGCAAGCCCACCTCCGGCGAACCGCTCGCGCGCTTCCCTAAGGCGCTCCGGGCGAAGGTAACTGCCGACGTGATCGGCGCGAAACGGCGGACGCGGCATGGGGCTCCTCCTTTTGAAGGCTTTGATTCAGAGCCGACATGGTCTCACGCCGTTCGACGTCTTGGCAACCCAAGGGCCCGCTCAGCGCTTCGCCGCAAAAAACGCTTTCAGCATCGCGGCCGCCTCGCTCTCGCGGATGCCTCCGTAGACTTCGGGCGCGTGGTGGCAGGTCGGCTGGTTGAAGACATGCGGCCCATGGTCGACGGCGCCGCCTTTGGAATCGGGCGCGGCGTAGTAGAGACGGCGGATGCGGGCGTGCGACATGGCGCCGGCGCACATGGCGCAGGGCTCGAGAGTCACATAGAGATCGCAGCCGGTCAGACGTTCGGTGCCGAGCGCCGCGGCGGCCGCGCGAATGGCGAGGAGCTCGGCATGCGCGGTCGGGTCGGCCCGTTCGCGCGTGCGGTTGCCGGCGCTTGCGATGACCGAGCCGTCGCGCACGAGCGCGGCGCCGATCGGCGCCTCGCCGCGAGCTTCCGCCGCCCGCGCCTCGGCGAAGGCGAGGCTCATCGGATCTCGGTCTTCCTCCGCACGATTCGACACGAAGCTCTTCCATGCGCGCCGAACATTCAGCGCTTCGAAACGATGTTTTCGTTTGGCGGGTCCGCGCGTTCGGGCTTAGGACAGACGCGCGCTCCGAGCAATGCGGAAGCGTATGCCAACGGACTTGATCGAGCATGAGCGAGGAGACCAAGCCGGAAACCCGCGCGGGGAGCCGCATCGCCAAGGTGATGGCCCGCGCCGGCCTTTGCTCGCGCCGCGACGCCGAAGCCTGGATCGCCGCGGGCCGAGTCAGCGTCAACGGCAAGCTCCTCGAGAGCCCGGCGTACAATGTCTGCGACGCCGACGACGTCAGAGTCGACGGCCAGCGGCTGGCCGCGCCCGAGCGCACGCGGCTCTTTCTGTTCCACAAACCCCGAGGGCTCGTCACCACGGCGCGCGATCCGGAGGGGCGGCCGACGATCTTCGACGCCTTGCCGCCCAACTTGCCGCGAGTGGTCGCGATCGGCCGGCTCGACCTCAATACCGAGGGCCTCCTGCTGCTCACCAACGATGGCGGCCTTGCGCGGGCGCTCGAACTGCCCGCGACCGGGTGGCTGCGTCGCTACCGCGTGCGCGCGCATGGGACGATCGACCAGGCGAGGCTCGATTCCTTAAGCGGCGGGATCAGCCTTGACGGCGTCGATTACGCAGGGATCGAGGCGAAGCTTGACCGGGAGCAGGGCTCCAATGCGTGGATCACGATGGGCTTACGCGAAGGCAAGAACCGGGAAATCAAGAAGGTGCTCGAACACCTGGGCCTCTCGGTCAATCGCCTCATCCGCGTCTCGTTCGGCCCGTTTGAACTCGGCGATCTTTCCGAGGGCGAAGTCGCGGAGGTGCGCACCCGGGTGCTGCGCGACCAGCTGGGCGCGAAACTCGCCAGGGAGGCAGGGGTCGATTTCGACTCGCCGTTGGTCGCGAGGAGCGGGCCGCCGCAAGAGCCATGGAAAGCGCCGCGCCCCCACGACCGGCACAGCGAGGAGCGGGGGCGGCGCAGTGGGCCGGGCCACGGTCGCCCAGCCGAAGCCCGGAATGGCAGCGACGAGGGAGGAGGCAAGCCCTCCGGGCCCGGTGATGCGCCGCCGCGCCGCGCTCCGCCCGCGCCCTCGACGCCTGAGCGTCGCCGCAAGCACGTCTCGGCGCTGCGCGCGGAAATCCGCGCGCAGGCGAATGCAGCCGCGGGGCCGCGCAAGCGGATCGAGCGCAGCGCGACCCATGACCGTAAGGGGAGGACCGTCGCCGTCGAGCGCCTGACGCCGACCGCGGCGGAGCTCGTCAAGCGGACCGCCGCCAAATTGCGCGGGCGGGGCCGGCCGGGCGCACGAAGCCCCGGCGGAGGAGCGGGTGAACGCCCTCCCCAGGCAGGCGCCTTCGACCCGCGACGGACGCGAGACGGCGACGGGCGGGAACGGACGCCGCGCTCCGAATACAAGCCCCACGGGCCGCGCTCCGAAAAGCGTTCGCCGCGCGAGCGCCGCTTTGACCGCTCCGAAGGCGACCGGCCGGCAAGGCGCTTCGAGACCGGGGCGCTGCGGGAGAAATCTTCGCGCGCCGAATTCAAGCCGCGTGGCCCACATCCGGGCGGCGCCGGAGGGAAGGGCGAGCGCTCCTTCGACCGGCCGGATGCAAGGCCCGCGCACGACGGCGCGCAGCGCGAACGCAAGTTCAAGCGTCCGCGGGGCGGGAGTCGCGGCGAGGGCGGCGAGAACAGGCCGCGCCCCGGCGGCCGGCCTCCAGTCAAAGGACCGGGGAGAGGCCCCGGCGGCGGGTCGCGCCGGCCGCCGCGAAAGCCCTGACCGATGCGGATCGTCGGCGGGCGCCTCAAAGGCCGTTGTCTCGCTGCGCCGTCCTCCCGCGCCATACGGCCCACTTCGGAGCGGTTGCGCGAGTCGATCTTCGATATCCTGGAGCACCGCTACCCCGGCCATGTCGGGGGCGAGCGCGTGGTGGACCTCTTCGCCGGCTCCGGGGCGCTGGCGATCGAGGCGCTGTCGCGCGGGGCGCGCTTCGCGCTCTTCGTCGACAACAGCGCGGAGGCGGGCGCGTTGCTGCGCGCCAATGTCGATGCGCTGGGGCTCGGCGGCGTGACCCGTATCTGGCGGGCCGACGCCGCCCGACTGGGCACGGCCCCGGCCGGCGGCCCATTCAGGCTTGCCTTTCTCGACCCGCCTTACGGCCAGAGCCTCGCCGGACCGGCGCTCACCTCGCTCCTTCAGGGGGGTTGGCTCGAGCCGGACGCGCTTTGCGTCGTCGAAGAGGCCGCGAAGGCTGAGATCGCCGCCCCCGCAGGGCTGGCGCTGGTCGACGAGCGCATTTACGGCGACACGAAGATCGCCATCCTCGAGCGGGCAGGGAACGCGTCTCCGCTCAAGGCGGATAAGGGTTGACGTAGGTTCCGATAAGGCTCGATTCGCCCTTGCGGTGGCCTTTCAGCTTCTCCTGCAGTTCGGCGAGGGTCAGT
>JAFAHO010000330.1 GCA_019237205.1 Hyphomicrobiales bacterium | reverse complement strand
CGTCCTCGACATCGGAGACGAGCGTCTGCAGGCCATAGATCTGGGCGGCGAGCCGGCTCGCAAGCGAGGCCCGGCTCCGGTCGCCCCATTCCGCGACTTCGCGCGCCGAGCCCGCGGTGTCGCTCGACACCACGGGCTTCAGCCGGTACCGGCGGATGATGTTGCGGCACTGGCCGAGCGCGTGGACGTGGCTGTGAACGGTCTTCAGGTCTTCGATCCGGGCGCCGGGAACCGCCAGGAGCTGAAAATGGATTGGAAGGAACGTCTCCCCGACGATGTGCAGCCCCGAGGCGGGCAAGAGCGTATGGATGTCCGCGACGCGGCCGGCGATCGAGTTTTCGATCGGAATCATGCCGAGATCGGCGGAGCCGTCCTGTAATGCAGCGAAGGCGTCCTCGAAGGTCGCGCAGGCCATCGGCGTCAGGTCGGGATAGTTGTCGGCGCAGGCGATATGCGAATTGGCCCCGGGCTCGCCCTGGTAGGCGATAGAACGCGCTTGCGTCAACGTCGTCTCCTCGCACTCCGCCTTCGCGGGTCTTCGCGTCCTTTGTGGTCGGTCGTTTCGCCACCAAGGACATTAAGGGGCGCGAAGATCATCGGAGCAGCCCCCCAATCAGCATCTCCCTGGCGCGCTCCAGATCTTCCGGCGTATCGACGCCGAGCGGCGCCGCGTCGACAACCATGACGTCGATGCGCATGCCGGCCTCGAGCGCCCGCAACTGCTCGAGCTTCTCGCGCCGCTCGAGCGGCGACGGCGGCGTCGAGACGAAGACCCTCAGCGCGTCGCGCCGATAGGCGTAGAGGCCGATGTGATGCAGGAGGTCGCCCTCGCCCCATGGCGCGCGCGCGCGGGTGAAGTAGAGCGCCTTGAGGCGGCCCGGCGCAACTTCGGTCCCGATCGCCTTGACGACGTTCGGATCGTCCTTTTCCCCGGAGCGCGTGATCGGCGTGGCAAGCGTTGCGATGTCGACCGCGGGGTCGGCGAGCGGGACGAGGCAGGCGCGCACCGTAGCCTGCTCGACGGTCGGCAGATCGCCCTGAACGTTGACGATTGTGTCGAAGGCGCCGGCGGGATCGACCGCGCCGAGCGCCTCGAAGATCCGGTCCGAGCCGGATTGATGGCCCGGGCGGGTCAGAACCGCCTTGCCCCCGGCCGACTCGACAGCCGCGGCGACGCACGAATCGTCGGCCGCGACGAAGACCGGCCCGATGCCGGCTTCGATCGCGCGGCGCCAGACATGCACGATCATCGGCTCGCCGCAAATGTCGGCGAGCGGCTTGCCCGGCAAGCGGCTGGAGGCCATGCGCGCGGGGATCAGGACGACGGGGTTGACCATGAGAGACGGGGAAAGCCGGCGGGAAGCGGGCTTATACGTGTTGCCAAGTCGCGCGCAAAGCGGCTAATCAACCCCCGAGCCGACGCCGCCTCATGTTTTCGGCCGATCGACAAACACGCCGACGAAAGCAGATCCTGATGCACGCAGCCGATTTCAACAAGACCGCGCTCACGGGTTTGGGGTCCATTTTGTTCGCCATGCTGCTCGTCGCCTTCAGCAATCTCGTCTTCGCGCCCCAGCGGCCCGCGGTCCCCGGCTATGCGCTGCCGACTTCCGCGGCGCCTTCCCAGGCCCCCGCGGCCGCCGCAGCGCCGAAGGAGGAGCCGCTGCCCGCACTGCTCGCGAAGGCGGACGCCAGGAAGGGAGCCCAGGACGCCAAGGTCTGCACCACCTGCCACACCTTCGAGAAGGGGGGCGCAGTTAAGATCGGCCCCCCGCTCTGGGGCGTGGTCGGACGTCCCGTTGCTTCACTTCCTGGCTTTGCCTATTCCGATTCGGTGAAGGCCGTCGGCGGCGATTGGACCTACGAAACACTCGATCACTGGATCGGAGATCCGAAGGGAATGGCGGCAGGCACCAAAATGGCCTTTCCAGGCGAAAAGGACGCGCAGAAGCGCGCCGACATTCTCGCCTATCTGCAGACGCTGTCCGACAAGCCGGTTCCGTTCCCGACGCAGGCTTCGGCGAAATAGGGAGCGGAACTTAGGATCACACACGACAGCGGGCCTATTAGCGCGCTTTTCGATCATGCTGAATCGTCATTGCGAGGAGCGAAGCGACGAGCAATCCAGCGATCGTAGGACAGCCGGCGGCGGCGCTGGATTGCTTCGCTTCGCTCGCAATGACGAGGGCGCCTCGGTTTGATCGAAAACTGCAGCGCGCTTCCACCGAGACCGCGGCCGGGTCCATTCGGCGTTGAAGGTTAGTTTCGCTTACAAGCTCTTGGAAACTAAAGTCTTTCAGGGATGAAAGCGTGCCGCAGAAGGCGAGTTTCCGGCTGTTTTCTCCCTGCTGGCAGGCCGAAAACAGACCGGGCGCCAGCCCCTGAACGTCAAGCGCGACTATCCGTTGGCGCCACAACCGGAGTTCAACAGCAAGGTCGACTGGATCGAGCCGGTCAGCGAAACCGCCAGGGGCCGAGTCCTCGCTTGCCGGGACAAGGCTTTCGGCGCCATATCGGGCGGAACCGGTTCAAGGGAGAGAAACGTGGATCTCGGCGTCACCGACAAAGTCCGTCCGCTTATCGCCGCCGTCAGGGCGATGGTGCGCGATGACATCATGCCGGTGGAAGAAGAATACGAAGCCGAGGTCGGGCGCGACGGCGACCGGTTCAAGCCGACCGCGCGCATGGTCGACATCCGCGAGTCCCTCAAAGCCAAGGCGCGGGCGAAGAATCTGTGGAATTTCTGGCTGACCGCCTCCGACAAGGGCTATGGCCTCACCACCGTCGAATACGCCTATCTCGCCGAGGAAATGGGCTGGTCTCCGCTCGCCTCCGAGGTCTTCAACTGCTCTGCGCCTGACACAGGCAACATGGAGGTGCTCGAGCGCTACGGCTCGGCGGAGCAGAAAGCGCGGTGGCTGCCCGATCTCCTCGAAGGCCGCGCGCGCTCGGCCTATCTGATGACCGAGCCCGGCGTCGCTTCGTCGGACGCGACCAATATCGCGATGGACGCCCGCCTCGATGGCGACGAATGGGTGATGAACGGCGAGAAATGGTGGTCGTCCGGCGCCGGCGATCCGCGCTGCTCGCTCTATATCACGATGGCGCTGACCGACCCGGACGCCGCGCCCCATGCCCGCCATTCGATGCTGCTCGTGCCGGCGGCGACCAAAGGCGTAAAGGTGCTGAGGGCGCTCAAGGTTTATGGCGCCGACGACGCGCCGCACGGCCACATGCACATCCGCTTCGCCGACGTGAGAGTCCCCAAGGATGGGATCATCCTCGGCCGCGGCCGCGGCTTCGAGATCGCCCAGGGGCGGCTCGGCCCGGGGCGGATCCACCACTGCATGCGCGCGATCGGCCAAGCCGAGCGGGCGCTCGAGGCGATGTGCCGGCGCGCTGCTCTGCGCACGGCCTTCGGCCAGAAGCTCGCGCGGCTCGGCGCCAATCCCGACATCATCGCCGAAGCGCGCATGAGCATCGAGATGGCGCGGCTCCTCTGCCTCAAGGCCGCATGGGCCATGGACACGCAGGGCGTGCGCGCCGCTGCGCCGCTCATTTCGCAGATCAAGGTGATCGCGCCCCGCGTCGCGCTCGACGTGATCGATCAGGCGGTGCAGCTGCATGGGGGCGCCGGCGTCAGCCAGGATTTCCCGCTCGCGCAGATGTGGGTCCACGTGCGCACCTTGCGTCTCGCGGACGGCCCGGACGCCGTGCACCGCCGTGTCATCGCGAAAGCCGAGATGAAGCGCTATTCCAATGAGGCGGCGCCGCGATGAGCGCGGCTTTTCCCGAGGATGCGGGCGCGCTCGACGCTTGGGCGAGCGCGCATGTCGAGAGCTGGCGCGGCCCGAGCGTGGCGAAGAAATTCCCCACTGGACAGTCGAACCCAACCTATCTGATCGAGGCCGCCAGCGGCCGTTACGTGCTGCGCAGAAAGCCGCCGGGCAAGCTCCTTAAGAGCGCCCACATGATCGAACGCGAGTATCGCGTCCTCAAAGCCCTCGAGAGCACGGGCTTTCCTGCGCCCCGCGCGCTGGCGCTCTGCGAAGACGAGCGTGTCATCGGGACCACGTTCTATCTGATGGCGCACGTCGACGGCCGCATCTTCTGGAATCCGGCGCTCCCCGAGCTGCCGCGTGAAGAACGCCGGCCGATCTTTGACGCAATGAACGAAGGGCTCGCGCGGCTGCACGCAATCGACGTCGCCGCGGCGGGCCTCTCGGACTACGGCAAGCCCGGCAGCTATTTCGCCCGCCAATACCAACGCTGGACCGACCAGTACCGGTCCAGCGAAACGGCGCGGATCGAGGACATGGAGCGCCTTATCGCCTGGCTCGCGGATAAGGTCCCGGCGGACGATGGCCGCGTTGCGCTGGCGCACGGGGACTGGCGCATCGACAACATGATTTTCGACGCAAGCTCGCCGCGCCTGCTCGCGGTTCTCGACTGGGAGCTGTCGACGCTCGGCCATCCGTTCGCCGATCTCGCCTACCAGTGCATGCAGTGGCGGCTGCCGGCAGGCCGGTATCGCGGATTGGGCGGCGTCGATCGCGCCGCCAACGGCATTCCGACCGAAGCCGAATATGTCGCCGCCTATTGCCAGCGGATGGGGCTCAAAACCATCCCCGACTGGACCTTCCTCATCGCCTTCAGCTTCTTCCGCAGCATCGCGATCCACCAGGGCGTTTATAAGCGTTCGCTCGATGGCAACGCCTCGAATCCGGAGCTCGCCCGGCAATTGGGCGAGTCCGTGCCGCTGGTGGCGCATATCGCCTGGAAGTCGGTCGAGGCCGAAAGTTAGATCGCGCTCGCCGGCCTTCTCCGCCCCTCCGGGGCGCGAGGCCGCCTTGCCGGCGATGACCGCCCATGCTAAGCGGCCCGCCGACCCAACAGGCGACATGGGAACCGTCGTCAGCGACCGCGGAGAGGTGGCAGAGTGGTCGATCGCGCCGCACTCGAAATGCGGAGTACGTGCAAGCGTACCGGGGGTTCGAATCCCTCCCTCTCCGCCAATTGGCCGCTTTCTCACGCCAGGCTACGATCTTGTACAATCTCCTTTCTCTTGCTGCTTGGCGGGCGCTGCGCACGAGGCAAATCAAGCCCGTCTTCTCGTTCGTTCAGATGGGCGGGCGAGACGTTACGCCG
>JAFAHO010000230.1 GCA_019237205.1 Hyphomicrobiales bacterium | reverse complement strand
CAGAGCGCCCAGCCGGGCTTTCCGTCGGCGTCGACGACCTCATGCGCCGAGCGCCGCGCAATGGCGTCGAGGATGAAGAGATTGTCGCAGGGCTGCGGCGGCATGAGGCGGAAGCGCGCCACGATCGCCGACAGGGAGTGCTGGATGCGCCGGGCCCTGCCCGGCCGCGGCGGGGAGGGAGGACGCACGTTCTGCGGCGCAAAGAAGGGCGGGTCGACCATCACCGCCCCGGCGAACTCGTCGCCGAAGTCGCGCGCAAGACCCATTGCGACCCGCCCGCCAAAGGAATGGCCGACGACGATCGGCGGCCCGACATCGAACGCGCCGCCCATGCGCCCTGCCTCGCGCGCCTCCCGCACGAATTGCTCGAACCGGTAGGAGTCGCGCCAGTCCGAGCGTCCCATGCCGGTGAAGGTCGAAGCGACGACCCGCCGCTCGCGCGCAAAAAACGGCGCGATGAACGACCACCAGTCGGCGTGCGCCGCGCCGCCGTGGAGAAACATCAGGCCCGGCTTTCCCCGCTCGCCCCAGGCGAGGACCTCGACCTTGGCGCTCTCGACCTCGACGGAGGTCCGCTCCGGCTCATGCGCCATCGCCTTTTCGAACCAGGCCGGCGCCGGCGGCTTCACGCCGTGACAGGCCGCAAGCGGCGCCATGAGCTGCGGATCGTGCACGACGGACATCCCCTTACGCCGGATCCGGCCAAACGGTCGACGTCATTGCGAGGAGCGTTAGCGACGGAGCAATCCAGCGGCCGCAAGGCGTCCTGCGTTCCTCTGGATCGCTTCGCTTCGCTCGCAATGACAGCGCCGCTCGCGATGACGGATCGTGTTCTAGGCCACCTCGAACAGGCCGGCCGCGCCCATGCCGCCGCCGATGCACATCGTCACCACTACGTAACGCGCGCCGCGCCGCTTGCCTTCGATTAGCGCATGGCCGGTGAGGCGGGAACCGCTCATGCCGTACGGGTGACCGACTGCGATCGCGCCGCCGTCGACATTGAGCTTGTCGTTGTCGATCCCGAGCTTGTCGCGGCAATAGAGAACCTGCACGGCGAAGGCTTCGTTGAGCTCCCAGAGGCCGATGTCGTCAACCTTGAGTCCGTGGGTCTTCAGCAGCTTCGGCACGGCGAACACCGGGCCGATGCCCATTTCGTCCGGGTCGCAGCCGGCGACCGCGATCCCGCGATAGATCCCCAGCGGCGTGAGGTTGCGCTGGCTCGCGAGCTTCGCCTCCATCAGCACGCAGGCGCTGGCGCCGTCGGAGAGTTGCGACGCATTGCCGGCAGTGATGAAACCGCCCGTCTTGATCTGCTGGCCGTCGGCGAAGACCGGCTTCAAAGCGGCGAGGCTCGCGAGCGTCGTGTCGGCGCGCACGCCTTCGTCCTGCTTCAGGGTGACCGGCTTGTCGGAGACGGCGCCGGTCGCCTTGTCGGCGACTTTCATCACGGTCGGCAGCGGGACGATCTCGGCGTCGAACCGGCCGGCGGCCTGCGCGGCGTCGGTGCGCGCATGCGACTGCAATGCGTATTCGTCCTGCCGCTCGCGCGGGATCTTGTACCGGGACGCGACAATCTCGGCGGTCTCGAGCATCGTCATATAGACATCCATGCGATGCTCGACGAGCCAGGGGTCCTGACCGCGAAAGCGGTTCATCTTGTCGTTCTGGACCAGCGAGATCGATTCGAGCCCGCCGCCGACAGTGATGCTCATGCCGTCATCGACGATCTCCTTGGCGGCGATCGAAATCCCCATGAGCCCGGAGGCGCATTGCCGGTCAACCGACATGCCCGCGACACTGGTCGGCAGGCCCGCGCGCAAGGCGCACTGGCGGGCGAAATTATATCCGGTCGAACCCTGCTGCAGCGCCGCGCCCATGACGACGTCGTCGACCTCGCCGCCGTCGACTTTCGCGCGAGCGAGCGCATTGGCGATGACGTGGCCGCCGAGAGTTTGCGCCTGGGTATCGTTGAACGCGCCGCGATAGGCCTTGCCGATCGGCGTGCGCGCGGTGGAGACGATGACGGCTTCACGCATGGGGATGCTCCAATTCAGGCTTTCGGGACTTCGATTGGGGCGGGCGATCCCCTTCTCCCTTCGGGAGAAGGTGGCCGGCGAAGCCGGACGGATGAGGGCCCGTTTCGCGCAGCGAAGCGGCGAGCGCGAGGATAGTTTCCAGCACACCTTCCCGGTTCCGGATCACCTCATGGTTCCAGAAGCGAAGCACCAGCCAGCCATCACGAATAAGATAGGCGTCGCGGTCCTTGTCGCGGCCGTTCTCGGCGTGTCGCGATCCATCCGCCTCGACGATCAGTCTCGACGCAACGCAAAGAAAGTCGACGATATAGGGTCCGACCGGAACTTGCCTGCGAAACTTGAGGCCGTCGAGGCGCCGATCGCGCAGGAGGCGCCACAGGCGACGTTCGGCGTCAGTCGGCGCGCGGCGCATCGCGCGGGCGCGGCCGCGCTGGTTCGCTGAGACGCCAAGGTCCGTCTTCATCGAGGCGCGCGCCTTCCGGGTGCCATAGCGAGGCCCTCATCCGTCGCGCCTTCGGCGCGCCACCTTCCCCCGGAGGGGGAAGGGGGTCCCCCACGCAACCCTTCTCCCTCCGGGAGAGGGCGGCCGGCCGGATGGGGGGCGGCGCCCGCGAAACGTCTCATTGTGTGAAGCTCTTGCCTTCGGCCGCGAGCTTCTCCAGTAGCGGCGCGGGTTTGAAGTCGTCACCGAACTTCGCCTCGAATTCGCTGAGCTTGCCGAGCACTGTCTTCAGGCCGACGGTATCGGCGTAGAACATCGGACCGCCCCGATAAACGGGCCAGCCGTAGCCGTAGATCCAGACGACGTCGATGTCGGAGGCCCGCTGCGCCTTGCCCTCGGCGAGAATCTTCGCGCCCTCG
>JAFAHO010000336.1 GCA_019237205.1 Hyphomicrobiales bacterium | reverse complement strand
TCGCCTGTCCGCGCCTTGCGCTTCGTGCCGACATGAAGCGCAAGGAAATCGTCGGCGACCGCTTTGAACGTCCGGACCTCGCGCGCGGCCTTGCGCTGCGCAATGGGGTCCGCCCCGCCCTCGACCGCGCCGAGAACCTTCCGGGCTTCCGAGCGCGCCTGCTCGGGGGTCAGCCGCCCATGCTCGCCGATGCGCGTGCGACGCGAGCGGCCATCCTTCCGATATTGCGCGACGTAGCACTTGCCGCCGTTGCGGAAGGCGACCACGCCAAAGCCGCGAACGGCCTCCCGGTGTCCGCCATCCCAAAGGATTTCACGGTCCTTCGTCCCATCGCACTTGAGCGCGTCAACGCTTGTCTTGGTGATTGGTCCGGTTGCCATCCTGCGTGTCCTTCGAAACCGGCTCACGGTCAACATACGGTAAGCACGGTAAGCGCATGGTAAGCACAATCAGGCTCATCCTATCAATCTCGGGAAACGTGGAAACGTCGAAAAGTGCTTATGTTGCGCCATTTTTTCAATGCAATGCGCAGATGAGAAATTCTCAGAAATTGCGGACAGTCAAACTTTTAATCAGGGGGTTCCGGGTTCGAGTCCCGGCGCGCTCACCAATAGAATCAAAGGCTTAGGCGAAGGGTAAAGACGGGAAAGGGCGGCCCGGCCAACCAGGGGCTAACGAAAGCTACGATCCCCATCGCCATCACGGCCGCCGCCTTCGATGCGATCGGCGCCCACTAAAGCAGACATTCGCGGAATGGCGAACGGATCGGGATGCGAGTCGACGCCCCAAGTCGATCGGCGGCCGTGCCGGCGGGAATTGTGGCAGGGTAGATGAGAATCCGCAGCCGCTCGAGGTTTTTCAGTCGCTCAGGCGCCTTTTTTTGCAACTCTTGATGGAAATCATACATTGTGAGAGCGTTGTATGTGGCCATCGAAAGTTCAACCTGTCACGAATGAAAGATATAATCGGTGTAAGGGAGTCGCCCCCCGACACCGTGGGTCAAATCTCTTTTGCGATAAAAGAGCAAATTCTTCGTTCGGCGGATGACGCCGCCAGGTTCGGCGCCAAGACAAGATAAAGCCTGGGTTAAGAACCTGATCGCCTTGCCGCTGGTCAAAATTCGATCGTTCCGATTGGCGGGCTCGCCTTGCGACCCGGCGCAACGCGGCGAACCGCAAAGAGCCTATCCGTTGGTGGCCAAAGGGAATCGGCTTAGCGCCGGCTCACTCAGCTTTGAGCCAGACATTTGGCGCCAAGGGCGAGCGCATGTTTTGCGCCGAGGAAGAGATTCCGGACCACGACGCGGGGACGTCGCACCTGGCGCCTGGGATGCCGTGATTGCCCGCGGGGCTAAGCTCCGTTCATGGTATGATCTCGCCAGATTTGGCGCTTGGCAACCCTACGTCATTCGGTTTACGTGCACGTCGAAGCGGTACAATAGAATTATCGGCGCCAAGTTTCCTAGCCGACCAACCCCGGCTTTTCAGGTCGAGTGGTCTGCGGAGAGTTATGAGAGGTCCTATGGATATGCCCCGACGTCCCTATCGTCATGGCGATCTCGCGAACGCCTTGCGCGCGGCAGCGCTTGCTATTTTGGACGAAGCCGGTCCAAACGACGTTGGCTTACGGGAGACCGCCCGCCGCGTCGGCGTGTCAGCAACTGCCGCGTATCGGCATTTCGGCAGCAAGGAGGATCTCCTTGCGTCGGTCGCCACGGAAGGCTTCAGAGAACTCGCGGCGGCGATGGAGACGGGTGCGATCGAGAGCGATCCGCTCCGCGCAGTCGGTCTCGCCTATGTCGAGTTCGCCCTGCAGAAGCGCGGTCTCTTTCGCCTGATGTTCGGACCCATTCTGCTCCAGCGGGCTAAATACGCGGAGCTTGACGAAGCCGCCCGCGCGGTCTTCGTTTTGCTTCGGCGCGTTTCGGTCAGCATCGATGAGCAGCCGCGCGAAGACAATTCGGCGGGGATAGCGGCTTGGGGCTTGGTTCATGGCCTGTCTTCCCTGTTCATCGACGGCCTCGTCCCCGAGACGTACGCAAGGGGGATTACGAACGCGATTCTCGTCCAAAGGCCCCGCCCTGAATACCAGGCCACGGCCTAGCGTCGACGGACACCACGTCAACACTCAGTGCTTGGACGTGCCGATCGTGACGCGGGGAGCCGGCTCCGATTCGGCAATTTAGGGGCTAGACCGAGAGAGGTCTTCCGGCGGTTTGGGGCTTCCGCCGACCACATGGCCGGCGTCGGACGTCAAGCGGTTGTTGCACAATGCGGCGGTGGACGTCGCATTGGGGCGTGCGTTGCCCATGTTGCGATCTGACCGACCGCTCCGCATCAGACCGCCCGGAGCCAATCACGCGTCAGATCGAGCTCGAAGAACACCGTCCTCGTGGCGAACTGCCCTCCGAAATCTTCGCCGCTGTTCTGGACTTTCAAAGGTTCTTCAAGACTTCTAAATTCGGAGTCGCTTGCGCGCCGTCCGCTTACGTGATCGATTGGCCGCTGCCCACGGCGCTCGATTGGGTACCGAAGCGCTCGTTCCAGCGAGGTTTGCGATGCGACGGACTGTCTGTCTGGCCCTCGGCCTTCTTCCTCTTGCCGCTTCCGCGGCGCTCGCCGCCCCGCACACGATCACCGTCAACACAGTGCAGATCTTCGGCACGATCGATCCGGCGAAGATCTCCGACTACACCGACTACATGGCATCGGCGAATCTTTACGATGGCCTCGCCAACGTCGACCCGAAGGGCCAGCTTGTTCCTGAACTCGCGGAAAAATGGGATGTCTCGCCCGACGCCGCGAGCGTCACCTTTCACATCCGTCCGGACGCGAAGTTCCAAGACGGCTCGCCTGTTCAAGCCGAGGACGTGGTCTACTCGGTCGAGCGGCTGCTGAAGATCAATCAGGGCCCCGCCAATTTGTTCGCCGGCGTGCTGAAACCCGGCAGCGTCGAGGCGATCGACGCCAAGACGGTCAAGTTCAATCTGGCGAAGACCTTCTCGCCGTTCCTCGCGACCGTGCCGGCGATACGCATCGTAAATTCGAAGCTGGTCAAGGCGAACGCTGGCAACGATGACGGTCAGACATATCTCGCGACGCATGTCGCGGGCGCCGGCCCCTACACGCTGAAGAGCTGGGACCGCGGCACCGGCATGACGGTCGAACGCGATCCCAACTATTACCGCGGATGGGGAGAAGGTCCGATCGACGAGGTGCGCTTCGTCATCACCAACGATGAGGCGACCGTGCGCTCCATGGCCGCCTCGGGTGAACTGACGATGTCGAGCCAGTACCAGTCGCCTGACACCTACGACGCGCTCGCCAAAATGCCGCGCTTCAAGATCGTCAAAGGCGAGACCTCGGTCGCCTTCTATCTCAAGCTCAACTCCAAACTGGCGCCGACCGACGACGCACACATCCGCAAGGCGATCGCGCTCGCCACTGATTACGACACGATCAAGGGCACTATCCTACCCGGCGGCGATCTGACCGGCCCGTTGCCGAAAACCTTCGCCGAGGCGCACCTCGACAGTCCGCAGTCGAAATTCGACCTCGAGGCGGCGAAGGCCGAGATCGCCAAGAGCGGCTACGCCGGCAAGACCGACATCCCGCTCAGCTTCGACTACGTCTCCGCTACCAAGTTCGAGGAGGAGATCGGGCTTCTGATGCAGTCTAATCTGCAGCAGGTTGGCTTCAAGGTGACGCTCTCCGCAGAACCCTGGAACCGGATCACCGAGATCGCCTCGAAGGTCGAGATGACGCCGAACGTCACCGAGGTGTTCTTCGGCCCGACTTATCCCTCGCCCGACTCGATGTTCTATGCGCAATATCACTCGAAGTCGGCCGGCACCTGGGCCTCGATGGAATGGCTGAAGAATCCAGAGGTCGACAAGATGATCGACGACGCGCGCGCCACTGGCGACGCCGCCGAGCAGAACAAGATCTATAAAGCGCTGCAGCAGAAGCTGATCGACGATCAGTCCGACGCGTACCTTGAGACGCAGATCGTGCGGCACGCGATGGACAAGTGCCTCGACGGCTACGTGCCCGTGCCGATGCAGTCCTTCGACTACGCGTTCCACAAATACAAATGGACGTGCAGCTGAGGCTCATCCCTGCGCCGGCGTCGAACGACACCTGCGCCTTTTGCCCCGAGAGACATACGGAGCGAGAGGCGCCGGAACTCATGAGAAATTCAGTTGGAGTTTCTTTACTTCCTGATCCGGCGGCTGCTGTGGTCGCTGCTCGTCCTGTTCGGCCTCTCCATCGTCATCTTCGTTATCGCGCGGGTGATGCCGGGAGATCCGGCGCGACTGGCGCTTGGGCCGCGGGCCAGCCAGGAGCAGGTCGACGATCTCAAAGCCAACATGGGCCTCGACAAGCCGCTCGTCGAACAATACCAGCACTTCATTGTCGGGCTGTCGCGCGGCGATCTCGGGCTCTCCTTTCTAACCAAGCGCCCGGTCAATGACGATATCGCCGAGACCTTCGCCGCCACCTTGGAGCTCGTGCTGGCGACCATCTCCATCGCCTTCCTGCTCGGGATACCGCTCGGCGTCGTCGCCGCGGCGAAGAAGGACGGCGGGGCCGACAATCTCGTGCGGTTCGGGGCGATCCTCGGGGCGGTGACGCCGAGCTTTCTGCTGGCGCTGCTGCTGCAGGTGCTGGCGGGCTACGAGCTGCATGTGCTGCCGACGACGGGGCGGCTTTCCCCGGATTTCCCGTTCCATCCCGACATCACCGGCCTCGTGACGATCGACGCCCTGCTCAAGGGCAATCCCGCCGCGCTCATCGACGGGCTGAAGCACCTTCTTCTGCCGTCGCTCGCGCTCTCGGCTGCGACCGTCGGCCAGATCGCCCGCATCACCCGGTCCTCGATGATCGACGTCGCCAAGCAGGACTACATCGAGGCTGGACGCGCCTTCGGCATCCCGGACCACGTGCGTATCTTCAAATACATGCTACGCCCCGCTTTCGTGCCGCCGATGACGATCCTCGGGCTTGAATTCGCCTCGCTGCTCGGCAACGCCTTCGTGGTCGAGCTCGTCTTCGCCTGGCCCGGCATGGCGAGCTATGGCGTCCGCAGCATTCTGCAGAAAGATCTTAACGCGGTCATGGGCGTCGTGATGATTTCCGGGCTATTCTTCGTCGTCGCCAATCTCGTCATCGACGTGCTGGTCGGCTTCGTCGATCCGCGTGTTAGGATCCAGGGAGGCCAGGGGTGAGTGAGCTGGCGGCGGCCCCGGCGCGGCCGCAGGTTTCGATCGCCTACCAAAACTGGCATCGCTTCAGCCGCAACCCGACGGCGGTGATCGGCTCGGTCATCGTCACTGTCGTCGTTCTGACGGCGGTCTTGGCCCCGTGGATCGCGCCCCATCCGGATCATGTCGGATCGATCGTCAATTTCCGCGCCCGCCATCTGCCGCCGTCGGCGCAGTATTGGTTCGGCACCGACAATGTCGGGCGGGACATCTTCACCCGCGTCCTCTTCGGCTATCGCGTGTCGCTCCTGCTGGCGGCGGTCGTGCTGGCCTTCGCCGTGCCGCTCGGCGCGGCGCTCGGTCTCATCGCCGGCTATTTCGGCGGCTGGGCGGAAATCGTCATCATGCGGTTAACCGACATCGCGCTGGCGATTCCACCGCTGGTGATGGCGCTCGCGGTGACGGCGGTGCTGACGCCCAATCTCACGCACGCTATGCTGGCGATCGCGGCGCTGTGGTGGACCTGGCATACGCGGCTCATCTTCTCGATCACCCGTACGCTACGCGCCCAGGAATTCGTCGAGGCGGCGGAGATTCTCGGCGCCAGCCGGTTCCACATCCTCTTTCGCGAGCTCCTCCCGAACTGCGCCTCGGCCATCCTGGTCAAGACCTCGCTCGACTTCGGGTTTGTCATTCTGATCGGGGCGGCTCTGTCCTATCTCGGCCTCGGCGTGCAGCCGCCGACGCCCGATCTCGGGACGATGGTCGCCAGCGGCGCCGATTTCCTGCCGGACCGCTGGTGGGAGTCGATGCTTCCCGGCGCGGCGATCCTGTTCGTCGCGCTCGGCTTCAACCTGCTCGGCGACGGCTTGCGCGACCTATACGACGTCGAGAGCGTTCGGTGAGCGCCGAGCCTCTGCTCTCGGTGAGGTCGCTTTCCGTCGACTTCTCGACCTACGGCCGCGTCTCGCATGTCCTTCGCGACGTGTCGCTGGACGTACCGGCGCGCCGGCACGTGGCGCTCGTCGGCGAATCCGGGTGCGGCAAGAGCGTGACCATGAAGGCGATCATGGGGATCCTTGCCCAGCCGCCGGCCCGCATCGTCGGCGGCGAGATCCGCTTCGACGGGCGGGATCTCCTGCAGGTTAGGGGCGGCGAGTGGGACGCATGGCGTGGAACGGCGATGTCGATGGTCTTCCAGGACCCGATGACCTCGCTCAATCCCGTCTTCACCATCGGCGACCAGATGGAGACGATCCTCAAATACGCCGACCGGCGCCTCGGCCGCAGGCGCGATCGCCGAGGCCGCCTGGATCGCGTCTACGAGGTCCTGGCCCAGGTTCGGATGCCCGATCCGGAGCGCATCGCGAAATCCTATCCAATCATGCTCTCGGGCGGCATGCGCCAGCGCGTTCTGATCGCCATGGCGCTCCTGACCGAGCCGCGGCTGCTCATCGCCGACGAGCCGGGCACGGCGCTCGACGTCACCACCCAGGCGCAAATCCTTAAGCTCTTGCGCGATCTCGTCGAGGAGCGTGGGCTGGCGCTCCTGATGATCACTCACAATCTCGGCCTGGTGCGCGAGGCGGCGGATTTCGTCTATGTCATGTATGCCGGGGCGGTTGTCGAGCGCGGTCCGGCGGTCGAGATTTTCGCCCGACCGAGCCACCCCTATACACGCGCCCTGTTCGACTGCGTGCCCAAACTCTCCGGCGAGACGACCTTCAAGGGGATCGACGGATCGCTCCCCGATTACGGCGCGCCGCCGCCCGGCTGCCGCTTCGCCCCGCGCTGCCCGCTGGCGGTCGCAATGTGCAACCGCTCGCCCGACGAGCGCCCGGTCGGGCCGAATCACAGCGCCGCCTGCTGGCGCCTCGAAGAGGCGGTAGCTTGAGCGAGCCGCTGCTGGAGGTCATCGGCCTCGGCAAGACCTTCGCGGTGCGCGGCGGGCTGCTCGGGACCGTGAGGGGCGAAGTGAAGGCGGTCGGCGACGTCAGCTTCAGCCTATCCAAAGGGGAGGCCTTCGGCCTCGCTGGGGAAAGCGGTTCCGGCAAATCGACGATCGCCCGCATGATCGTCGGGCTGACGGCGCCGAGCGCGGGAGCGATCCTGTTCGAGGGGAGCGATCTGGCGTCGCCGCAAGGGGTCGCCAGCCGCCGGGCGATTCAGATGGTCTTCCAGAATCCAGGCTCGTCGCTCAATCCGCGGCGCTCGATCGGCCAGTCGATCGCGGTGCCGCTCGAGGCGCGCAAGCTCGGGCGCGCCCACATCGAGCGCCGCGTCGCCCGGCTGCTCGACCTCGTGCAACTGCCGGCCGACTTCCGCGTCCGCTACCCGTACGAACTCTCCGGCGGGCAGAAGCAGCGGGCGGCGATCGCCCGCGCCCTCGCGGCGGAGCCGAAGCTCTTGGTGCTCGATGAGCCGACTTCGGCGCTCGACGTCTCGGTCCAGGCCAAGATCATCGAGCTCCTGATCGAGCTCGGCCGGTCGCTCGGCCTGACCTACGTGTTCATCTCGCACGACCTCAGCCTGATGCGGAATTTCGTCAGCCGCGTCGGCGTCCTTTATCTCGGCCGGTTGATCGAGGTCGGCTCGGTTGCGCGGATTTTCGACGCGCCGGCGCATCCCTATACGCGCTCGCTCATCGCGTCGGTCCCTGTGATTTCCGACGCCGAACAGGCGATGAAGCCGAAAGAGCCGATCCTCGAGGGTGAGGTGCCCAGTCCGGCCAATCTGCCGAAGGGATGCGCCTTCCACACGCGCTGCCCCTATGCGTTCGCGCTCTGCGCCGAAATCTTTCCCGACGCCGTCGCGCTTGACGTGGACCATTTCGCCCGGTGTCATCTTCTCGCCCCGGGCGAGTCGCGGCTGCGCGACACAGCGGCCGTTCGAGCACCAGGAGCATAAGACATGATCAGGATCGGCATCGATGTCGGCGGCACCAACACCGACGCCGTCGTTATGGATGGGACCAAGGTGCTCGCCGGGGTGAAATCGCCGACGACGCCCGACGTGATGTCGGGCGTCGTGGCGGCGATGAAGTCCGCGCTCGCGGCCTCGGGGCTGAAGCCCGAGGCGATCGACGTCGTGATGATCGGCACGACGCATTTCACCAACGCGGTCGTCCAGCGCCGCGATCTCGCGCCGACCGCCGCGGTCAGGCTCGGCCTCCCTGCTACCGCCTCGCTGCCGCCGATGGTCGACTGGCCCGAGGACTTGAGAAGCGCGATCGGTAACCACGCCTATCTGGCGCACGGCGGGCACGAATTCGACGGCCGCGAGATTTCGCCGCTCGACGAAGCCGAGCTCCTGCGGATCGCCGCCGACATCAAGGCCAAGGGCATCCGTTCGGTCGCGCTCGCGGCGGTGTTCAGCCCGGTCAATTCCGACTGCGAGGCAAAGGCCCGCGACATTCTCGCCGAAGCGCTGCCCGGCGTGCATGTGACGCTGTCGAGCGACATCGGCCGCATCGGCCTGCTCGAGCGCGAAAACGCGGCGATCATGAACGCTTGCCTGCGCGATCTCGCCAAACTCGTCATCGACGCCTTCCGCAGCGCCCTCGACGCCTGCGGGGTCAAGGCCCGCTTCTACCTGACGCAGAACGACGGCACGCTGATGGACGCGGTCTATGCCGAACGATTCCCGGTGCTGACCTTCGCCAGCGGGCCGACCAACTCAATCCGCGGCGCCGCTTTCCTCTCCGGCGTCGCCGAGGCGATCGTCGTCGACATCGGCGGAACCACCTCCGACGTC
>JAFAHO010000163.1 GCA_019237205.1 Hyphomicrobiales bacterium | reverse complement strand
GCCCCGCCGGCGCTCGCCGGCATGAACAAGCCGAGGGAGCATTTCGAGATTGGCGAAGCGCTCGGCCTCATGGACTTCGATACGGCGGCGAAGCTGTCGGGCGCGCGCTTTGTCGTGTTGAAGGGGGCTCTGGCGCGGCTCGAACGCGCGCTCGAACAATTCATGCTCGATTTGCACACGACCGAGCACGGCTATACCGAGATCGACCCGCCGGTGCTGGTGCGCGACGAGGCGATGTTCGGCACGGCGCAATTGCCGAAGTTCTTTGTGGACCAATTTTCGGCCATGAGCGGAGCAATGCTGCAATGGGAGAAAGAAACGACCCAAAAGGGTGCGATCGAATTTGCCACGCGACGGATCAAAGAAGATGGTCTTCAAAAATTTGAAGACGACTGGGTGTCGACGCCCTGGAATATAGTTGACTTTAAGCCGCCCGAGCGTCCGGGGCATTTCTGGCTTATCCCGACCGCCGAAGTGCCGATGACCAATCTCGTGCGCGAGAGCATCGTCGACGAAAGGGCGCTGCCGCTGCGCTTCACCGCCGGCACCCTCTGCTTTCGCGCCGAGGCGGGCGCGGCGGGCAAGGATACGCGCGGCATGATCCGTCAGCATCAGTTCAAGAAAGTCGAGCTCGTCTCGATCACGACGCCCGAAGAGGCGCGCGCCGAGCACGAGCGGATGACCGCCTGCGCCGAAGAGGTGCTGAAGCGGCTCGGCCTCCATTTCCGCACGGTCGTCCTCTGCACCGGCGACACGGGCTTCGCGTCGCGCAAGACCTATGACGTCGAGGTCTGGCTGCCGGGGCAGGGACGGTTCCGCGAGATTTCCTCCTGTTCGGTCTGCGGCGACTTCCAGGCGCGGCGGATGAACGCTCGCTCAAAGGCGGCCGACGCCAAATCGACCCGCTTCGTCCATACGCTGAACGGCTCGGGCGTGGCCGTCGGCCGGGCGCTCATCGCGGTCATGGAGAACTACCAGCAACCGGACGGATCGGTCGCGATCCCCGAGGTCCTGCGGCCGTATATGGGCGGGCAGGCGCGGATCGTGGGCAAGACTTAGTCGAACTCAGGGGTTGGGCCGCGAACGCCTTGGAAAGGAGTCCGCATGGGCTGGAAGGCGACGGCGATGGCTCTGGCTTCCCTTGCGATCCTCATTCCGGTGGCTGCGTCTCTCCGCGCCGCCGATCTCCCGCCGCAGCCGCGGCTCACCGGCGACACACGAATCCACGACCCGTCGGTCATCGAGGTCGACGGCCGCTACGCCGCATTCGGAACCGGCGAGCAGGGCATCTATCGCGGCGCCATCAAGGTCAAGACATCTGCTGACGGGGTGAACTGGACTGATGCAGGCGCAATCGGAAAGGGCGTCCCGAAATGGGCGACCGAGGCGCTCGGGTACCAGCCGATCAATGTCTGGGCCCCCACGATCAGCCGGCGCGATGGGACCTTCTTTCTCTACTATTGCCTCTCGAGCTTCGGCAGCAACGCCAGCGCGATCGGGCTCATGACAAGCGCGTCCTTTGACCCCTCGAAGCCCGGCGAAGGCTGGCAGGATCAGGGCCTTGTCCTGATGTCCAGCCCTCGCGACGACTTCAACGCCATCGACCCGTTCCGCATCGATATCTCCGACGGCCGCGCGTTCCTCGCCTTCGGGTCCTTCTGGTCGGGGATCAAACTGAGAGAACTCAATCCGCAAACCGGCAAGCTGACCAGCGACGATGCGCCGACGTTCGCGCTCGCCGGACGTCACGGAGGGGCGATCGAGGCGTCCTCGATCCTCGAGCACGACGGGAAGTTCTATCTCTTCGTCAGCTTCGACCAATGCTGCAAGGGCGTGGCCTCGACCTACAACATTCGCGTCGGCCGCGCGGACCGCATCGAGGGTCCCTATCTCGACCGGGACAGCAAGAACATGTTGGAGGGCGGCGGTACGCTGGTGCTCGCCACAACCGGGCGTTTTATCGGCCCTGGCGGGCAGGAAGCCGTGAAGACCTCGAAGGGCGAGATGCTCGCCTACCACTATTACGACAGCGCCGACGGCGGCGCCGCGAGGCTTCAGTTTTCGCCTCTTTTCTGGACCGCGGACGGCTGGCCGGAACTCGGCCCGCTTTGACGCGGCGAAGGCGGCCGCGTCTGAGAAACCCGTCAAACCATGCCCGAACGTCATCCCATTCATACGATCGGCCACTCGACCCGAACGATTGAGGAGTTCGTCGGCCTGCTTCGGATCGGAAACGTCGAGCTGGTTGTCGACATCCGGAGCGTGCCGCGGTCGCGAACCAACCCCCAGTTCAACCTGGATACGCTTCCCGAGGCGCTCGTTCCCTGGCAGATCGGCTACCGGCATGTCCGGGAGCTGGGAGGGTTGCGAGGCCGATCGAGAACCATCCCGCCCGAGGTCAACGGGTTCTGGACCAACCCGAGCTTTCACAACTTCGCGGACTACGCGCTTTCGGACGCGTTTCGCCAGGGCTTGTCGAGCCTCATGGAAATGAGTGAGACAAAACGGTCGGCGATCATGTGCTCGGAAGCGGTCTGGTGGCGATGCCATCGCCGGATCGTCGCCGACTACCTTCTGGTCGCCGGCCGGACCGTCTTTCATTTGATGGGCGCGGGTCGGGTCGAGCCTGCGGCGCTGACCCAAGCAGCGCAGCCACGTGGCGACGCGCTCGTCTATCCGGCCGCCTGATGCGAGCCGCAGTCAAGCCGTCGCACGAATCGCCTCTCCGCCCTAGAACCGCCTTCGCCACCGGCGTATAGCGGGCGAGAGGGACGGCCCATGCGAATCTTGCTCACCAACGACGACGGCATCCATGCGCAGGGCCTCAAGATTCTCGAATCGATCGCCCGCGAGCTCTCCGACGACGTGGTCGTGGTCGCCCCGGAGAGCGACCAGTCGGGCGTCGCGCATTCGCTTTCGCTGAGCGATCCGTTGCGGCTGCGGGAAATCAGCCCGCGCCATTACGCTGTGAAGGGGACCCCGACCGACTGCGTAATCATGGGCGTCCGGATGATCATGGCCGGCCACAAGCCGGATCTGGTGCTCTCCGGGGTCAACCGCGGCCAGAACGTGGCCGAGGACGTCACCTATTCAGGCACGATCGCGGGCGCCATGGAGGGAGCGATCCTCGGCGTGCCGGCGATTGCGCTTTCGCAGGCCTACGGCGGCGCGGTGGGCCGGACCACGATCGCCTGGGACGCCACGGAAGCGCATGCGGCGCCGCTGATTCGCAAGATTCTCGCCGCCGGCATCCCCCCCGGCGGGCTCGTCAACGTCAACTTCCCGTTCTGCGGCGGCGACGAAGTAAAGGGCGTAGCCTTCACCCGGCAGGGCCAGCGCAACGCCGAACTGATGCGGGTCGAAGAACGGCGCGACGGGCGCGGCTTTCCCTATTACTGGCTGATGTTCCAGCGGGGCGAGATCCAGTTCGAGGACGGCACGGATCTCGCGGCGCTCGCGGCGCAGA
>JAFAHO010000150.1 GCA_019237205.1 Hyphomicrobiales bacterium | reverse complement strand
ATGATGCGCATGACGCGCGCCTCCGTGCTTTCGGTGATGGCGAGCCCCTACATCGAAATGGCGATTCTCAAGGGTCTGAAGCAGTCGCGCATCGTCGTGCGCCACGCCTTGCCGAATGCGCTTGCGCCGATCATTTCCGTCGTCGCGCTGAACTTGGCCTATCTCATCGTCGGCGTCGTCGTCGTCGAGACCGTGTTCGTCTATCCCGGCCTCGGTCAGCTGATGGTCGACGAGGTCTCCAAGCACGACGTCCCGGTCGTTCAGGCTTGCGGGTTGATCTTCGCCGCCACGTTCATTTTGCTTAATATGACCGCCGACATTCTCGCCATTGTGTCCAATCCGCGGCTTAGTCACCCGCGCTGGTGAGCCGCCTCGACCGGCGCTGAACGAGAAAGAACGCCATGCGCATCCTGGGTCATAAGGTCAGCGTCACGGCCCAGATCGGCATTGCCATTGTCGCAATCAACATATTCGTTGCGGTGTTCGCGCCGCTTATCGCGCCGTTTGACCAGGCGACGCCGGTCGGCGACGCATGGGCCGACCCGGACGCCCAACATTGGCTCGGGCTCGACAATCTCGGTCGCGACATCGTGAGCCGTCTCATCTACGGGGCACGAATGTCGATTGGACTGTCGCTCGTCATCACCGCGCTTTCGTTTGTTATCGGCGTGATATCCGGCTTCGCCGCCGCTGTCGCGGGAGGCTGGGTCGATCAGGTGCTGTCGCGCATCGTCGACCTTCTGCTGTCCATGCCGACGCTCATCTTCGCGTTCGTCATCCTCTCAGTGCTCGGCACGGCGCTGCCTGTGCTCATCATCACCATCGCCGTTCTCGATTCGACCAAGGTGTTTCGGCTGGCGAGGTCGGTGGCGATGAACATCGTCAGCCTGGAATTTGTCGAGGCGGCGCGTCTGCGCGGCGAGGGATGGTGGTGGATTGTCACGCGCGAGGTTCTGCCCAATGCGATCCCACCGCTGACCGCCGAGTTCGGCTTGCGTTTCTGCTTCACCTTCCTATTTATCGCTGCGCTGAGCTTCCTCGGGCTGGGGGTGCAGCCGCCCAACGCGGACTGGGGCAGCATGGTCAGGGATTACCGCGACATGATCAATTTCGGCTCCGCGGCGCCGCTCTATCCCGCTGCCGCGATAGCCACCCTGACCATTGGCGTAAACTTCATTGTCGATTGGATGCTGGCGATTCACTCCAGAGGCCAGGGAGAAGGCGCATGAGCGAACGGACGATGGGCGCTTCTCGGTCCAGGGATGACTCCGTCATCCTCGACGTTCGCGGCATGCGCGTCGCCGTGCGCACGGACGCCGGCGACGGGCCGGTCCTGGTCGATGACGTGTCGCTGCAGTTGCGACGCGGGGAGGTGATCGGGCTCATCGGCGAATCCGGCGCTGGCAAGTCGACCATTGGCCTCGCCTCGATGGGATATACCCGCCGCGACTGCCATATTGTCGGCGGCAACATCATATTCGGCGATGCGGACGTCCGCGCCATCAGCCTAGATGAACGGCGCGCGCTGCGCGGGCCGAAGATCGCCTATATCGCTCAGAGCGCCGCGGCCTCGTTCAATCCCGCGCATACGCTGATGGAGCAGGTTTGCGAGGCCTCGGTGCGGCATGGCGTATTATCCGCGGCGGAGGCGCGCGCGGAAGCAATCAGCCTGTTCAAACAGCTCGATCTGCCGAGCCCGGAGACGATTGGTTCGCGCTATCCGCATCAGGTGTCCGGCGGACAGCTTCAGCGCGTGATGGCGGCGATGGCGATGGTCGCCAAGCCCGACATTCTCATCTTCGACGAGCCAACCACCGCGCTGGACGTGACGACCCAGGTCGAATGCCTCGCCGCCTTCCGCAAGCTCATCCGCGAGCATGGCACGGCCGCGCTCTACATCACCCACGACCTCGCCGTCGTCGCCCAGATCGCCGACCGGATCATGGTGCTCAAGCGCGGCAAGATGGTCGAATTCGGTGATTCGCGACAAATCCTGCTGCAGCCGAAGGAGGAATATACGCGCCGCCTGGTGAGCGAACGCGTGGCCGGCCACAATTTCGTCGACGCCAACGTCGCCGCTCAAGTCCCGATCCTCGCCATCGAACACGTAACGGCCAACTACCCCGGCAAGCCGAAGGTTATCGACGACGTCAACCTCGAGGTGCGCAAGGGCGATACGGTGGCCGTGGTCGGCGAGTCGGGCTCGGGCAAATCGACTTTGGCGCGCGTGGTCACCGGCCTCTTGCCGCGCGCCGCCGGGGACGTGCGGTTCAACGGCGTCAGCCTGCCGCCGCGGCTGAACGACCGAAACAAGGACCAGCTGCGACGGGTGCAGATGATCTACCAGATGCCGGACGTCGCACTGAACCCCCAGCACACGCTGCTCGAAACGATCGGCAGGCCGGTCGCCTTCTATTTCAACCGCTCGCGCGAGGAGGTGCGCGCCCGGGTGGGCGAACTGCTGCGGCAGATGGACCTGCCGGAGACCTTCATCACCCGAAAGACCAGCGAACTGTCGGGCGGGCAGAAGCAGCGCGTGTCGATCGCGCGGGCGCTGGCGGCCGAGCCGGACCTCATCATCTGCGACGAGGTCACCTCCGCGCTGGATCAGCTCGTCGGCGAGGAAATTCTACGCCTGCTCAAGAAGCTGCAGAACGAGCTGGGCGTCGCCTATCTCTTCATCACCCACGACCTTGGCACCGTGAAGCGCATCGCTAATAAGGTTGCGGTCATGCTCAAGGGCAAAGTCGTGGCAGGCGGCGACACGGCGGCGGTGTTCGCGCCGCCCTATCATCCCTATACACAGCTGCTTCTGTCTTCTGTGCCCGAAATGCGGCCGGATTGGCTTGACGAGGTTCTTGCTGCACGCGCCACCGGCCAAGCCACGACTGCGGCGCTCCTTCGGGCCCCCTGAAAGCAGGACCGGCGGGCCGTCGTTTGGGACTGGCGGACGACCCTTGCCGGACCCGAAAATCATTTCTATACCGCGCTTAAGCCGGAGGACGATCGGGCCTATCGAGCGCGTTCGGCCGGACGGCCCGCACCCCGGCCCGTTCATTGCATGGCTAAAGACGCCGACGAACCGGTCGTGCGACGAGAGAGGACGATTCTGGATGCGCGCGCCGGGCGGACCCCGTCTGTTGCTGCGGCGGCTTCGCGAGGTCATGGCGGAGCCCGTCACAGCTCAGGCGCGCCTCGACCGCATCGTCGTCCTCATCGCCTCCAACATGGTGGCGGAGGTCTGCTCGCTCTATGTCGTGCGCGCCGACGGCGCCATGGAGCTGTTCGCGACCGAAGGCCTCAACCGTGAAGCCGTCCATCTAACGACCATGCGGCCGGGCGAGGGCCTGGTCGGTCTTATCGCCTCCAGCGCCGAACCCTTGGCGCTGTCCGACGCGCAGCATCATCCAGCCTTCTCCTACAAACCCGAGACCGGCGAAGAGATCTACCAGTCCTTTCTCGGCGTCCCGGTTCTGCGCGGCGGCGCGACGATCGGCGTGCTCGTGGTGCAGAATCGGGCGCGGCGCACCTACTCGGAAGAAGAAGTCGAAGCGCTGCAGACCACGGCGATGCTTCTGGCCGAGATGATCGCATCGGGCGAGCTGCAGGGGATGGCGGCGCAGGGCGCGCCGATCGCCAGCCGGCGACCACTGTCGCTCAAGGGAGTCGGCATTGCCGACGGCCTGGGCCTCGGCCACGTTGTCATGCACCAGCCGCGCGTGGCCGTGTCCAAGATCGTGGCCGACGACGTCGACTCGGAACTGCAGCGCCTGGAGACGGCGATCGGCGCGATGCGCGCCTCAGTCGACGACCTCATCGACCGGAGCGACGACGGAGTGTCGGGCGAGCACCGCGACGTGCTGGAGGCGTTCCGCATGATCGCGCACGACCGCGGCTGGCTGCGTCGTCTGCGCGAGGCGGTAAGTTCGGGCCTCACTGCCGAGGCCGCCGTCGAGCGCGTTCAAAACGACGCGCGCGCCAAGCTGCAACGACAGACCGATCCCTATTTGCGCGACCGGCTGCATGATCTGACCGACATCGCCAACAGGCTCCTGCATCAGCTCGCCGGGCAGAGCCTCGTCCTGCTGCCGGAAGAACTGCCGGAAAGCGCGATACTCGTCGCGCGCTCGATGAGCCCGGCGGCGCTGCTCGATTACGACCGGGCGCGTCTGCGCGGACTTGTGCTCGAGGAGGCCGGCGCCTCGAGCCATATCGCGATCGTCGCCCGCGCGCTCTCGGTGCCCGCGGTCAGCGACATCCCCAACATTTCCGAAATCGTCGAGCAGGGCGACCCGATCATCGTTGACGGAGACGCTGGCGAGATTCAACTGCGGCCGCCGGCGGACGTGGAAGCGGCCTACGCCGAAAAGGCGCGGATGCGAGCCCGCAGACAGGCGCAATACCGCGCGCTGCGCGACGTTCCCACGATCACCCTCGACGGCGTCGCGATCGGCCTGCACATGAACGCCGGGTTGCTCGTCGACATGCCGCATCTGGCGGAAACCGGCGCAAGATCGATTGGTCTCTTTCGCACCGAATTGCAATTCATGCTGGTCTCACGGTTCCCGAGACCCGGCGCCCAGGAGAAGCTCTATCGCGCCATTCTCGAGGCGGCCGGGGACCGGCCTGTCACCTTCCGCACGCTCGACATCGGCGGCGACAAGCTCTTGCCCTATATGAAGGGATTGGAGGAGGAAAACCCGGCGCTGGGTTGGCGCGCGCTGCGGATCGGCCTCGATCGCCCAGCCCTGTTGCGCATGCAGTTGCGCGCCTTCATCCGCGCGACCGCCGGGCGCGATCTCAGGGTGATGGCGCCGATGGTCTCGACCGTCGAGGAATTCCAGACGGCGCGGGCCCTCTTCGAGCGCGAGCTCGCCTGGAACGCGGGCCACGGCTACGAACCGCCTCGCTCGGTCAAGCTCGGCGTGATGGTCGAGGTGCCGTCGCTGCTGTGGCAGCTCGACGAAATCGCCGCATCCGCCGACTTTCTCTCCGTCGGCTCAAATGATCTCATGCAATATCTCTACGCCGTCGATCGTGACAACCGGCGGGTCGCCAATCGGTTCGATCCGTTGAGCGTGGGCTTCCTGAGAGCCCTGCGCTCGATCGCCCAGGCTGGCGCCCGAGCCGGAACGCCGGTGACGCTATGCGGCGAGATCGGCGGGCGACCGCTCGAAGCAATGGCGCTGATGGCGATCGGCTACCGAGATCTCTCGATGTCGGCGACGTCGATCGGGCCGGTCAAGGCGATGACGCTGACCCTCCCGATCTACGAGATCGCGCGCGAGGTCGAGGGGATGCTGACCGCGGGGCGCGCCGAGGCGTCGCTTCGCGAGCCCCTGCGCGCGCTCGCCGAGCGCTTCAAAGTGCGCCTCTAACGACTGCGCGCGCTTCGCCCGCCGCTCTCTTTCAGGTCCTCACATGGCCGCCAACGACAATCTCGATCTCATCCTGCGCCGTCACGAGGAAATCGGCGCGCGCCTGACCGAAGGCGTCGCCGGTGCGGATTATTCCGCGCTGTCGCGGGAACTGAGCGACCTCGAGCCGGTGGTCGCGGCGATCAAAGCCTTCCGCGCCAAGGAGAAAGAGCGCGCCGACCTTGAGGCGATGCTGGAGGATCCCGGCCTCGATCCGGAGATGCGGGCGATGGCGGGCGCGGAGCTTGCCGCCGCGGAGACGCAGTCCGAAGCCATGGCCAAGGCGATCCGCATCTCGCTGCTGCCGAAGGACGTCGCCGACGAGGGCGGCGCGATCCTCGAGGTGAGAGCCGGCACGGGCGGCGACGAGGCGGCCCTCTTTGCCGGCGATCTCTTCCGCATGTACGTGAAATACGCGGAGCGGATGCGCTGGACAGTCGAGGTTCTGTCGATGAGCGAGGGGACGGCGGGCGGGTGCAAGGAAATCGTCGCCGAGATCGCCGGGCGCGGCGTCTTCGCCCGACTCAAATTCGAAAGCGGCGTGCACCGCGTTCAGCGCGTTCCCGCGACCGAGACCCAGGGCCGGATCCATACCTCCGCGGCGACGGTGGCGGTCCTGCCCATTGCCGAAGAGGCCGATTTCGTCATCAACGAGGCCGATCTCAAGATCGACACCATGCGCTCGAGCGGCGCGGGCGGCCAGCACGTCAACAAGACCGAATCGGCAATCCGCATTACCCATCTGCCGACTGGAGTCGTCGTCGCGATGCAGGAGGAGCGGTCCCAACACCGCAACCGCGCCAAGGCGATGGCGCTGCTCCGCTCGCGCATCCTCGACGCGCGCAATCAGAAGCTCGACGCCGAACGGGCGCAGGAGCGGCGCTTGCAGGTCGGTTCAGGCGACCGCTCGCAACGCATCCGCACCTACAACTTCCCGCAAGGGAGGGTGACCGACCATCGCGTGAACCTGACCCTCTATTCGCTCGAGCGCATCATGGAGGGCGAAGGGCTCGACGAGATCATCGACGCGCTGACCGCCGAACGCCAGGCTGAGCTGCTAGCCCAGCAGGCGGTCTTGTGACCGGACCGCCGCGCCTGCCGCCATTTGCCCCTGGCATGCGCATCGGCCTCCTCGGCGGTTCGTTCAATCCGCCGCACGAGGGCCATGCGCTCGTCACCCGCCTGGCGCTGACGCGGCTCCGCCTCGACCGTGTCTGGTGGCTGGTGACCCCGGGAAATCCGCTCAAGTCGAAAGCGGAACTCGCCGCGCTGCAGGCCCGGGTCGAGGCCGCCCGCCGGCTCGTCGCCGGCCCGCGCGTGGCGGTGACGGACGTCGAAGCTGAGATCGGCGCCCGCTACACCTACGATACGCTCGCCTGGCTCACGCGGCGCGCGCCGCAGGTCCGGTTCGTCTGGATCATGGGCGCGGACAATCTGAGGCAATTCCATCTCTGGCGCCATTGGCGCGCCATCGCCGACCTCACGCCAATCGCGGTCGTCGACCGGCCGGGCTCCACCTTAGGCGCCATCTCGAGCCAGGCCGCGGTCGCGCTTGCGCGCTATCGCGTGGCGGAGGGCGAGGCGCCGCGGTTCGCTGATCTCGCTCCGCCGGCGCTGATCTTCCTGCATGGGCCGCGCTCGGAACTGTCGTCCACCCGGTTGCGCGGCGGTCGGCCGGACCTGTCCGGGCATCAATCCGGCTTGTCAACGTGAGGTTGGCTAGTCGTCATGGTCCCCGGTCGACGACGTCGGCGCCGGGTCGATGCTCGGCCCAGCGCCAGCCGGCAGGACAGGCGGGGCGGGATCGGCCTCGCCGATCGCAGAGGGCGGCAGCGCGCCATTGGGGCCGTCGCTAGGGCCCGCAGGCGACGCGGGCGCCAGTGCGACGGCGTTCGCGTTCCCGAGATGGGCGATATCGAGCGGCTCTTCCATGTCGGGCGCAGGCGGCAGGCCGTCGGGGGCGGCGGGCGGAGCCACAAGGTTCGGCGCGGGCGTCGGCTTGCAGATTCGGCGCGGCCCGGTGTTGGTCGCGCCATGGTTGGCGAGGTCGAGATGGATGTGGTTATAGTGAAACATGTCGGCGCCCGGACCGAGCACGGTGTTGAAATGCTGGCATGCGCCGGCGTGGACCTCGTGCAGAAAGGCGGCCTCCTGGCTTCCGGCGCTCTTCCAGTCGCGCACGAATGAGAGCGTCCGTCCGTCCGCCAAGGTGAAGCCCGCGACGTCGACCGCGTTGCCGAACGCATGTTCGGATAGCCGCGCGCCATCGATATTATCGATCGAGCGGCAGCTATAGGCGCCGAAAACGTTGAGGGTGGCGATCTTCTGGCCGAAGCGGGCCTCAGCGTCCGGCTGCACGATGTCGTTGAGCCAGGCTTCCAGCGCGGGGATCATCGGGCAATCGATGACGAGGGGTTTATCGACCCCGACCTTGCCGTCTGCGAGCGCCGAGACCTCGAGCGGGCGCGTCATGCCGCAGATGCCGGGGCCGTCGATCTCGCCCATGGGAACGATGGACTCGGACGGCGTGACGAGCTTCTTGGCGAAGCAGGCGTTTTCGGCCTGGGTGCGCCAGATCGGCCGCTCAGGACGGCTGAAGAAGCCACAGCCCGAAAGCAACAGGACAGCGATAAACGCCAGGACTGATGGCCATACGCGACGCGCCATTGGCTCAATCTGCATGGTTTGTTTAAAGAATCGCTTTACGATTTGCGACCTTGGCCGCAATTTCGAGCGTGGCCGAGCCGCCATCGCGTCGCCGCACTTTTCCCGCAAGAGGCGCGCGCGGCTGGGTGCAGACCGCAAAGGAGAGCCGAATCTTTGGGCCGCGGGCGAGGCAAATGGCAAATGGCGGCGCTAGGGCTCGCGCTCAGCGTCGCGGCGGCCGCACCCGCCAGCGCCCATCCTCACGTGTGGATTACGGTGAAGAGCCAGATCGCGTTCACTCCGGACGGCAAGGTCTCCGCCGTCGTCCACGACTGGGTATTCGACGAAATGTATTCGGCTTTTGCAACGCAGGGGCTAGCCAAGCCTGGGGAACTCGTCAAGCGTGAGCAGTTCGCCCCGCTCGCCCAGGAAAACGCCGGGAGCCTCGCCGAGATCGGCTATTTCACGACGCTGAAAATCGGCGGCAAGCCGGTTGAGTTCGGCTCGGTGACGGATTACTGGATGGAGGAGCGGTCCGACCATCTGGTCGAGTTCCACGTCACCCTGCCGCTAAAGACGCCGTCGTCGCTTGCGAAGTTCGTCACTCTGCGCGTAGCCGACCCGGAGTATTTCATCGATTTCGAGTTCGACGACAAGAACCCCGTGAAGCTCCTGTCCGCGCCCCCCGGCTGTTCGGCCACCGTCGCAAAGCCGAAACCTCTCGAAGAGGCGGACAAGACAAAGTTGACCGAATCCTTCTTCACCAACCTTTCGCCCGGGACCAATTTCGGCTTCAAGATGGCGAGCAGCGCCATAATCGCGTGCCCATGACGAAGACGACGACAATTTCGACCCGTAGCGCGGTCGCGTCTGCCGCCTGGTTCGCGTCCGCCGCGGCCGCGCTCGCCCAGAGCCGGTCGAGGCCGTTTTCGATCGCCGGGGGCGAAGGCGGAGGCGGGGCCGAAGGGGGAATTACGGGCTGGCTGATCGCCGAACAGTCGCGCCTCACCCATCTCATGGCGGCGAAGGTCCACGCGCTGCATGGCGACCCGAGCGCCGTCTGGGGACTGATCGCATTTGGCCTCGCCTATGGCGTATTCCACGCGGCGGGGCCGGGGCACGGCAAGGCGGTGATCGCCTCCTACATGCTCGCCAACGAACGCTCGTTGAAGCGTGGCGCCCTGCTCTCGCTGCTCGCGGCGCTGTTGCAGGCGACGGTGGCGGTCGCCCTGGTCGGCGCGGCCGGTTTCGCCTTCAACGCCACCGCCTTGGAGATGAACCGCGCCGCCAACGGGATCCAGCTCGCTAGCTATGCAGGGGTCGCCGCCATCGGTATCTGGCTCGTCTGGCGCAAAGGCGGCGACCTCGTCGCGGCGCTGCGTCGACATTTCGAACGCGGCCAGGCGCTGGCTGCCGCGCCGGCCTACGCCGGCGTCGCGTGGAACGCTCCGGCGCTGACCCTGCCCATGGTTCAATTCCAGGCGGCGTCGCAGGGCGGCGCGGCATTCGCGCCGGATCAATGCCTCCATGCTCATACTCCCGATCCCGCCCTGCTCGATGGCGCGTTCTCCTGGCGGGACGCTGCGGGGACGGTGATCGCCGCAGGCGTGCGCCCCTGTTCGGGCGCGATCCTCGTGCTGGTGTTCGCGCTAGCGCAGGGTCTGTTCGCCGCCGGGGTCGAGGCGACGTTCGCAATGGCCCTCGGCACGGCGGCGACCACGGGCGCGCTCGCCTCGATCGCCGTGTTCGCCAAGTCGACCGCGGTGCGCCTGGCGGCCGGCGAGAATTCGCGCGCAGCGCTCGTGGCGCGAAGCTTCGAATTCGCCGCCGCTCTCGGGGTGCTGGCGTTCGGCGTGGCGCTCATGTTCGCGGCGCGCGGCGGCGCGTAAGGCTTGCCGCAGTTCCAAGCCGAAGGGCTGCCGATCCTCAGGGGTCGGCGCTACTGTTGACGGCCCATTGGACACCGAAACGGTCGGTGAAGTTGCCGTAGTGGTCGCCCCAGAACTGCTTCTCGAAGGGCACGGTGACGCGCCCGCCGGCCGAGAGGGTGGCGAAGAGGGCGCCGGCCGCGGCGGGATCATCGATCTCGATCAGGAGCGCTGAACCTTTCATCGGCTCCGAATCGGCGCCGTCCGAGGCGCAGAGACGCAGGCCCGGACCCTCGAACACCGAGTGGAGCACCTTGTCGCGCCATGCCCCGCTATCGCGCTCGGCCATCGGGGTTCCCTGATAGCGCCGGAGCAGCCTGATCGCGCCGAGTCCGCACGCTTCGTAGAACCTCAGCGCCTCCTCGCAAGCGCCCCGGAAATAGAGATAGGGCGTCATCCGCATGGGCTTTGCTCCTGAATCGGGGTGGCGATGCCCCATCCTTCGAGGCGGCTCTCGTGGGCCGCTCAGGGTGAGGGTTTGCTCCTCGGCGCGGCGCCTTGGCTCACCAAGCGTAAAGGCCGGTCAGCGTCGCTTTCGCCAGCGTGTGCCCATGAACGTTGAAGCCGACGACCGAGGGCGAGGCGCTGGCGTCGACGCCGAGCTTGTCGACGTCGAGCGCGTAGACGGTGATCTGGTAGTGATGCGGCCTGCCCTTCGGCGGGCAAGGACCGCCGTAGCCGATCTCGCCGAAGTCGTTGCGCACCTGCACCGCGCCGGCTGGGAGTCCCGTCCCGCTCCCAGCTCCCTTCGGCAGGCCGGTCGCGTCCGCCGGAATGTTAGCGACCCACCAGTGCCAGAAGCCGCTACCGGTCGGCGCGTCGGGATCATAGACGCTGACGGCGAAGCTCTTCGTGCCCTTTGGCGCGCCGGACCAGGCGAGCGCCGGCGAGACGTTCCCTCCCGTGCAGTCCCAGCCCGGGCCTTTATAGACCTGCTCGTCGGCGAACTTTGCGCCCGGCTTGATGTCGGGGCTAGTCAAGGTCATCGCGTTCGCCGCGCTCGACAGTCCTGCAGCCGCCAACAGGGACAAAGCCACAAAATTTCGCATCACGGTCCTCCCAAAGAGCAGCCCTCGCGGCGACGACCGCCCGGCGCAGCTGAAATATTTGCCCGCGATACTCGGCGATGCAAGCCTCGCCGAGGCGTCTCGATCGCGCGCCTAGTTGTATAGGGTATGGGGGTATGCTATATGCGGCCCATGACCCACACCATCCGGGACAAGCAGAAGCTGCTGGCGCGGGTGCGCCGCATTCGCGGCCAGGTCGAAGCGATCGAGCGCGCTCTGGACGGCGAGGCCGGCTGCGAAAAGGTGATGCACCTCATTTCCGCCGTGCGGGGCGCGACCAACGGGCTGATGGCGGAGGTGGTCGAGGATCACGTGCGCACCCACTTGGTCGACTCAGAGCGCCACCCCGGCGCGCTCAACGCGGAAGCGACCGACCAACTGCTGGATGTGGTCCGGACCTATCTGAAATGAGGCCCGTCATGAGACAAGAAGGCTACGCCGCTTCGGCCTTTCACAGCCACGTGTTCCTCGGCGAAGGGCACGAAGCGAACGAGCACAGAACCTGGGCGGTGATCGCTCTCTGCTCGGTCATGATGTTGGCCGAGATTATTGGCGGCTGGCTCTTCGGCTCGATCGCTCTGATCGCCGACGGATTGCACATGAGCACGCACGCCGGCGCGCTGCTGCTGGCCGCTGTGGCCTATACGTTCGCGCGCCACTACGCCGACGATCCCCGCTTCACTTTCGGCACCGGCAAGTTCGGCGATCTCGCCGGCTTTTCCAGCGCGCTCATTCTGGCGATGATCGCGCTCCTGATCGGCTACGAGGCTGTCACTCGTCTCTTTGCCCCCGTGACGATCCATTTCGCCGAGGCGATCCCGATCGCTGCGCTCGGGCTTCTGGTCAATATCGCCAGCGTCTGGCTGCTCAGCGGCGGCGATCATGGTCATGCGCATCGGCATGGGCACGGGCATGGGCACGGGCATGAGAACGACCACGACGAATCGAAGCGGATCGCAACCCGCAACGGCGACGTGGTCCTCGACGTGTTCGAGGATGGCGTTCCGCCGCGCTTCCGGCTCCACGCCAACGCTGGGCCTCCGCTCACCACGCAGAACGCTTCGGTCGAGACCGTGCGGCCGGATGGCGCGCGGCAGCTATTTGCCTTTGCTGACCGCGGCGACTTTCTCGAGTCGGTCGACGAGATCCCCGAGCCGCATGCTTTCGCCGCCAATGTGACCATCAATGGCGAGACGCACGCCGTCGCTTTCGAGGAGCCCGAGCACGCGCAGGGCGCTGCTTCGCGCGACAACAACCTGCGGGCGGCGTTCCTCCATGTGATCGGCGATGCGGCGGTCTCGGTGATGGTGATTGTCGGCCTCGTGCTGGCGCGCGCGTTCGGCTGGATGTGGATTGATCCGGTCGCGGGGCTGGTCGGCGCGTTGGTGATAGCGAACTGGTCGCTCTCCCTTATCCGCGACACCAGCGCGATCCTGCTCGAC
The DNA here is from genome assembly GCA_019237205.1 of Hyphomicrobiales bacterium. Taxonomy (GTDB): domain Bacteria; phylum Pseudomonadota; class Alphaproteobacteria; order Rhizobiales; family Beijerinckiaceae; genus Roseiarcus. Next base: position 28,576 of record JAFAHO010000150.1, on the reverse strand, counting down.
ATGAACCCGGACCGCCGCATGGCGGATCATCTGAGGCAGGCGATCGAAAGCGAGGGCGACCGAATCGCCGATCTGCATCTTTGGCGCCTCGGGCCCGGTCATCTCGGCGCGATCGTGTCGGTGGTCACGCCGAGCGCGCGAAGCGAGGCCGACTATCGTGCGAGGCTCGCGCGATTTCATTCGCTCTCGCATCTCACGATCGAGGTGAAGCGAGCGGCGTGACGGCGGCAGCGCCCGGACTGCGCCAATCCGGCCTTGCCTGGAACATCATGCCGCAGCAGACTCGGCTTGGAACCCGCCGGTATCGGTGTAATGTCGGTTGGGATGGGTTTGACGACAGGGCCCGATCCCGGCGCGCTTCGCGCCAGCAGCCCCCATCCACGAATCCAGCGGAACCCCGGCGAGCGGGAGCGTTAAAATCTCAGGCGAGGAAGACGATCATGGCCAATGACAAGATGATGGCGCAAATGTCGAGCAAGGACGGCTTCATCGCCGCGCTCGACCAGAGCGGCGGATCGACCCCCGGCGCATTGCGCCTCTATGGCATTCCCGACAGCGAATATAGCGGCGACGCAGAGATGTTCCGGCTCATGCACGAGATGCGCGTGCGCATCATGACGGCGCCGGCCTTCACCGGCGGCAAGGTGATCGCCGCGATCCTGTTCGAGCGCACGATGGACGGCGAGGCCAAAGGAAAGCCGGTTCCGACTTTCCTTTGGGAGGATCGGGGCGTCGTCCCCTTCCTCAAGGTCGACAAGGGGCTCGCGGCGGAGAAAGACGGCGTGCAGCTCATGAAGCCGATGCCGGATCTCGACCCGCTTCTCTCCCGGGCGGTGAAGCTCAACGTCTTCGGCACCAAGATGCGCTCCGTCATCAACCTCGCCTCGAAGGACGGCATCGCCGCAATCGCGAAACAGCAATTCGAGGTTGGCGAACAGATCGCAAAGCACGGCCTCATGCCCATCCTTGAGCCCGAGATCTCGATCAAAAGCCCGGACAAGGCCGGCGCCGAGGCCATCCTTCTCGCCGCACTGAGCAAGGGGCTCGACGCCCTGCCAGCTGGCCGGAAGGTGATGTTCAAGTTGACGCTGCCGGAGGCTCCGGATTTCTATATGCCTCTGATCAAGGACAGGCGCGTATTGCGGGTCGTGGCGCTTTCCGGCGGCTACACCCGGGCGGAGGCCTGCGGGCGCCTCGCCGCCAATCACGGCATGATCGCGAGCTTCTCGCGCGCGCTGACCCAGGACCTCAGACGCTCGATGAGCGACGCCGAGTTTAACAAGGCGTTGGCGGATTCGATCGACGAGATCTATCAAGCCTCGCGGTTGAAAGTTGCCGCTTAAGGCGTGCGAGACGCAGCGAAGCCTACCGGCGCTGGGCTAAGATCTGGCAGCGGGCGATGGAGGTAGCCTCGGCCTCGGCCAACGCTCACGAGGTGTGATGACGGTCACGGCATCGAATCCGATGCAGGTCTAATCTGCGCTCTGGGAGGCCCTCGCGAACGCGGGCGCTTCGACGCCGGTCCGACTCAGAGGAGACGCACAATGCTGATCACCGAAGCGTTGCGGGTTCTGGCCTGTCTCTGCGCCGGCGAAATCCTCTCTGGCGTCGGGCTTCTTCCATTCCCCGGTCCGGTCATCGGCCTTGTTTTCCTACTGGCCAATCTCGCGCTGATCGGCGAGGTCCCGCAGCCGCTCGGGCGCCTCGCCGACCATGTCCTCGCCGTCCTTGGGATGCTGTTCGTTCCGACCGGCGTCGGGCTCCTGGCCTATACGGATCTCTTGCGCACGGAATTTGCCCCGATCGCCGCTGCGATTCTGGGGGGAACCCTCGTCACCATCGTCGTCACCGCGGTCGCAGCCAAGCGCCTCATCGAATTTGAAGCGCAGAAGCGAGCCATTGCGGAAGGAGAGGCGACCGATGCTGCCGCTTGATCCGCATGTGTGGCACAAGATCGAGCTCGTCCCCGCCATCGGCGTCGGGGCCACGGTCGCAGCCTATGTCATCGCACTCCGGCTGCAGCGTTGGAGCGGCGGGAGCGCGATCCTCAACCCCACACTCGTCGCGATCCTCTTCCTCGCGTTCGCGGTCAAGATCTCGGGTCTCGACTACGCGGATTACGCCCGGAGCGCGGGCGTCGTGACGTTTGCGCTGGCGCCGGCGGTCGTGCTTCTCGCCGTGCCGCTCTTCCGGCAGCGCCGGCTCATTCGCGATTCGGCCCGGATCATCGTTGGATCGCTCGCGCTCGGCCTGCCGACCGGCATCCTCAGCGCAATCGGGATCGCCTGGCTCCTGCACGCCGATCGCCTCACGATTCTGTCTCTTGCGCCAAAGTCGACAACGGCCGGCATCGCTATCGGGATATCGGAGAAAATCGGCGGCGCGCCGTCGCTGACCGCCGTGCTCGTCATCATGACCGGCATCACGGGCGCCGTCATCGGCCCGATCGCGACCCGTCAATTGGGCGTGAGCGATCCTCGCGCCGTCGGACTGGCCATGGGAATCGCTTCCCACGGCATAGGCACGGCGAGGGCCTTGCAGATCAGCGAAACCGCGGGCGCGTTCGCGGGACTCGGCATGAGCCTCAACGGCATCTTCACTGCTATCCTGCTGCCGGTCGCGGCGAACCTTTTCTGAAGGGCCGGGCGCCGCACAAGCGCCAATTCAATTGGCGCGCTATACCGTCGACTGTGCTTTCGACACAAGCGCCGGCTTCTCCAACGGGCGCTTCAGATAGGCGGCGAGCCGGCCGCCGAAGGCGTCCGGCGTCTCGGCGAAGAGACGGTCGAACTCGGCCTTGGCGCGCCGCCTCAGCTTCTTCTGCTTCGCGTGAAGCTGCGCCCTCAGAAGCTCCAGCGCCTCCGGGGCGAGGTCGCCGCGCCCGGCGGCGAAGGCCGCGAGCACGGTGAAGTCGTTGAAGGCGCCGAGCGTGTCGCGCAGCGCATTCAATTCCTCGGCCTGCGCGTCCAGCGCCGCAGGCCAGGCGGGAGAGAGCGCCGCCAGCTGATAGCGCAGGTCGACGACGCGCGACCGCAGGGCGTGCAGCGCTGCCGGATCGTCGCCGCGGAAGGCGAGGCGCCCGCGTCGGCGAGCCTGGGCATAGGTGCGCGCCGCGGCCTCCACGATGTCGCTCTCGCCGATGTCGCCGAGGTCCCAGGCTTCGACTCGCCTGGCGATCGCATTGAGCTGCGCGCGCGAGGCGGTCGCGGCGAAATTTGCATGCGCGCCGAGCGCGGCGGCGCGATCGCGCGCAACGGCGGCAATCAGGGGTTCGGCGATCTCGGACGGAGGCGCGAGACGCCGGAGACGCTGCTCGATGACGTCGAGATCGCGCGCGCGTCCCACCCGACGGCGGGTCACGGCGAGCGCCGCAATCGTCACCCGCGCCGGCTCGCCGAGGCAGGGCAGGAAGAGGCGCGCGATCGCGCGGGCCTCCTTCAGCGTCTTGCGCACGTCGTGAATGCGCTCCGAAGCCTGCTGCCCGCGTCCGGGGAACTGCTGCGCCGCCGCCCTCACCGATGCGGCCAGCAAGGCTTGGCAATGAAGCGGCCAGGCGCCGGCGCGCACGGCGCTCAGGCCTGCTGTTCGGCCATTGATCTCGCCCGCTCCCGCAGCGCGAATTTCTGCACCTTGCCGGTCGAGGTTTTTGGAATCGGTTCGAACACGATGTGGCGCGGACATTTGTAGCGGGCGAGGCGCGCCCGGCACCACTCGATCAGCTCCTCCATCGTCGCCGTATGACCGGGCTTCATTTCGACGAAGGCGCAAGGCGTCTCGCCCCATTTCTCGTCCGGCCACGCCACCACGGCAGCGAGGGCTACGCCCGGATGCTCGAAGAGCGCGTCCTCGACCTCGATCGAGGATATGTTCTCGCCGCCCGAAATGATGATGTCCTTCGAGCGGTCACGCAGCTGAACGTAGCCGTCGGGATGCTTGACCCCGAGATCGCCGGAATGGAACCACCCGCCGGCGAAGGCTTTGTCGGTCGAAGGCTTGTTCTTGAGATAACCCTTCATCACGACGTTGCCCCTGAACATCACTTCGCCCATCGTATTTCCGTCGGCCGGCACAGGCGTCATCGTCTCGGGGTCGAGCACGTCGAGCGCCTCCAGCGCTTGATAGCGCACCCCCTGGCGCGCCTTCAGATGCGCCTGAGCGTCGTGGTCGAGCGCGTTCCACTCGTCCTTCCAGTCGTTGACCACGGCGGGCCCGTAAACCTCAGTTAGCCCGTAGAGATGGGTCACTTCGAAGCCCGCCTCGCCCATCGCCCTGAGAACCGCGGCAGGTGGGGGCGCGGCGGCGGTGAAGAAGCGCACCACATGCGGCAAGGGACGCTTTTCGTCATCGCGGGCGTTGAGCAAAATCGACATCACGATCGGGGCGCCGCAGAGATGCGTAACCTTGTGCTCGGTGATCAAATCGTAAAGCGTCTTGGCGCGCACCTGCCTGAGGCAGACGTGCACGCCAGCCTTGACGCTGATCGACCACGGGAAGCACCAGCCGTTGCAATGGAACATCGGCAGCGTCCAGAGATAGACAGGATGGCGGCCCATGTCGGCGGTGACCACGTTGCCCATCGCGAGCAGGTTCGCGCCCCGGTGGTGATAGACGACGCCCTTGGGATCGCCTGTCGTTCCCGAGGTATAGTTGAGCGCGATGGCGTCCCACTCGTCGCGAGGCGCCGCGCGCTGATAGGCCTCGTCCCCCTCGGCGAGCAGCGCCTCGTAGTCGAGGCCGCCGAGCCGCTCGCCGGGCCCGTCATATTCGGAATCGTCGTAATCGATGACGAGCGGGCGAACCTTGGCGAGCCTCAGCGCCTGCGCCATCACGCCCGAAAACTCCCGGTCGACGACCAGCGCCTTGGCTTCGCCGTGGTCGAGCATGAAGGCGATCGCCGCCGCGTCGAGGCGGGTGTTGAGCGCGTTGAGCACTGCGCCGCACATCGGCGCGCCGTAATGGCATTCGAGCATCGCGGGCGTATTGGCGAGCATGACCGCGACCGTGTCGCCACGGGCGAACCCGCGCTTCGCCAGCGCCGAGGCGAGCCTCTTTGACCGCGCGTGGAACTCGCGATAGCTGCGTCGAAGGCGCCCATGCGCGATGGCGAGCCGGTCCGGAAACACCTCCGCAGCGCGCTCGAGGAAGGCAAGCGGCGTCAGCGGCTGGAAATTGGCGGCGTTGCGATCGAGATCGCGATCGTAAGGCGACAGGGGCATCGGGTTCCTCGGGGGCGAAACCTCCTTCATCATACCGTGCGTCGCGGACTTGGGGAGAGGATTCCGGACCTCAGGGTCGAAAGACGAAGAACCGGAAGCCGATAAAGGTCGCGATCATCGAGACCGCGACCCCGGCGGCGACGAAAAGCGGCAGCATCGAGGGCGTCACAGCGATCCCGAAGCGCGGCGCGAGAAACGCGCAGGCCGAATAGACTGCAAAATTGACTGCGAGTCCCGCCGAAGCAACGAGCCAATAGCGGAGAAAGGCGCGAATGAGCGGCGCGCCGGCATGGCCGAAGGTGATCGCCCGGTTGAGCAGAAAATTGACGATCGTCGCGACGATGAAGCCGGGCGGCCGCGCGAGTTCCGGAGACAGGCCGAGATATCTTGCGCCGGCATAGGTAATCGCGGAGTCGACGACGTAGCCAACCACGCCGACCGCAGCGAACGAGGCCATTTGCGACGCCGGGCGGCCTTGAGCAGGCGCGGCCGCATGAATCGGCGAGGGTTTCCGGTCGGCGCTCATTCGGCCTAAAGCCGATTCCCTTTGGCCAACCAACGGATGGGCTCTGTGCGGTTCGCCGCGTTGCGCCGGGTCGCAAGGCGAGCCCGCCAATAGGAACGATCGAATTTTGACCAGCGGCAAGGAGATCAGCTTCATGACCCAGGTTTTACCTTGTCTTGGCGCCGAACCTGCTAGCGTCATCCGCCGAACGAAAAATTTGCTCTTCCATAGCAAAAGAGATTTGACCCACGTGTCGTCGGGCGACCCCCTTACAAACCGATGATATCTTTCATTCGTGACAGACTTTCCGATGGCCACATACAACACTATAATAATGTATTATTCCCATCAAAAGTTGCAAAAAAAAGCGCCTTAGCGACTGAAAAACCTCGAGCGGCTGCGGATTCTCATCTACTCCGCCACAATTCCTGCCGGCGCGGCCGCCGATCGACTTGGGGCGTCGACTCGCATCCCGATCCATTCGCCATTCCGCGAATGTCTGCTTTTAGACGAGCGCCAGAACCGCGTCGTAGGTCAGCTTGGCGCCGATGAGAAACGTGATCACGAGAATGATCACGTAGAAACGGTCGGCGGAGACCCGACGCACCAGCCACACCCCGGCAAAGGTCGAGAGCACCGCGACTGGAATCAGAAGCGCCGAGACCGTCAGGTTCTCGCGGCTGAACTGGCCGAGCATGAAATAGGGCGGGAGCTTGATCAGATTGACGGCGGCGAAGAACATCGTCGCGGTGCCGGCGAACACCCGCGGCTTCAGGTTCTGGGGCATCACATAGACCTGGAATGGGGGCAATCCGGCATGGCTGATGAAGCTCGTGAAGCCGGCAAGCGAGCCCCACAGCAGCCCGCTCGGAACGCCCGGCGTCGCGACGGGAACAAGACCCGGCCGGTCGCGGATCAGCATATAGACGACGAAGGCGATCGAGATCACGCCGACCGCGAGGCGCACCGCGTCCTCGCTCACGCACGCGGCCAGAAGCCAGCCCGCAACGATGCCGATCATCGAGGCGGGGATGAGGATCAGGAGGTTCCGCGGCGAATAGTCGCGCCTGAACGCCCAGACGCTGACCCAGTCCTGCACGATGAGGACCGGAAGCACGATCGCCGCCGCCCTCACTGGCGAGATGACGAGCGACATCCTCGGCATCGCAAGCGAGCTCAACCGCGTGAATCCGCCCTTCGAGAGGGCGAGAGCGATGACTGCGGGCGCCGCGACCAGGTAAAATTGCAGTTCGCCCGACATTCAGCGGCAAGCTTCCGGTTGCTGCGCACGACCCCATTCATCCCCGCTCCGCGACGCCATTGGCCGATAGTTTTAACGCCCCGCGGTTGCGCTCGCGGGCCCGGAGCGCAACAATTGCACTCGATCAACAGGCGGCGCAGGGAGCGAAACGAATGAGCGGCTACAGGCAGACCTATGACGAGTGGCGCGCCGATCCGCAAGCATTTTGGGCCGAAGCCGCGCGCGAGATTTCCTGGACGCGCCCGCCCGAGAAGATCTTCGATCCCCATGCGGGGGTCTATGGCCACTGGTTCCCCGACGCACGCTGCAACGCCTGCTACAACGCTCTCGACCGTCATGTCGAAGCCGGCCGCGGCGATCAGCCGGCGCTCTTCTACGACAGCCCGGTGACCGGGACGAAACGGACGATTACGTACCGCGAGCTCACCGACGAGACGGCGACGCTCGCCGCCGTGCTCGCCGATCTCATGGTCGTCGCCGGCGACCGGGTGCTGATCTACATGCCAATGATCCCGGAGGCGATCGTTGCGATGCTGGCCTGCGCTCGGATCGGCGCAGTCCATTCGGTGGTGTTCGGAGGCTTCGCCGCCAAGGAGCTCGCGACCCGCATCGACGACGCCGAGCCCAGGGTGATCCTCACAGCGAGCTGTGGGATCGAGCCGGGCCGCATCGTGGAATATAAGCCGCTGCTCGACCTCGCCATCGGCCTCTCCAAGCACAAGCCGGCCTCCTGCGTCGTGTTCCAACGCCCGCAGATCTCGGCGAACATGAAGGATGGGCGCGACCACGACTGGAATTCGCTGGTCGAGGCGGCAAAGGCCGCGGGCAAGCGCGCGCCTTGCGCCGATCTCGCCGCGACCGATCCACTCTATATTCTCTACACCTCCGGCACGACCGGCGTCCCCAAGGGCGTCGTGCGCGACATCGGCGGCTATATCGTCGCGCTGAAATGGACGATGTCGGCCATCTACAACGTCAAGCCCGGCGACACGTACTGGGCGGCGTCAGACATCGGCTGGGTCGTCGGCCATTCCTACATCGTCTATGGCCCGCTGCTGCATGGCTGCGCGAGCGTACTCTATGAAGGCAAGCCGATCGGGACGCCGGACGCCGGCGCCTTCTGGCGGGTGATCGAGGACTACAATGTCGCCGCCTTCTTCACTGCGCCGACGGCGTTCCGCGCGGTGCGCAAGGAGGACCCGCAGGCCGCGCTCCTCAAGAAGTACGACATCCAGTCGATGCACACGCTGTTCCTCGCAGGCGAGCGCGCCGATCCGGATACGGTCGCCTGGGCGGAAAAGGCGCTCGGCGTTCCGGTGGTCGATCATTGGTGGCAGACCGAGACTGGCTGGGCGATCGCGGCCAATCCGGTGGGCCTGGGCATTTTACCGATCAAGCTCGGCTCGCCGACCGTGCCGATGCCGGGCTACGCCGTCGAGATCGTCGACGAGGCGAGCCACCCCGTGCCGGTGGGCGAGATGGGCTCGATCGTCGTCAAGCTCCCCTTGCCGCCAGGATGTTTGCCGACGCTCTACCGGCAGGACGACCGGATGCGTGAGAGCTATCTCAAGGAGTTCCCCGGCCATTATAAAACCGCTGACGCGGGCTTCATCGACGAGGACGGCTACCTGTACATTATGGGCCGCACCGACGACATCATCAATGTTGCAGGACACCGGCTCTCGACCGGCGGCATGGAGGAGGTGATCGCCTCGCATCCGGACGTCGCCGAATGCGCCGTCCTCGGCGTCAAGGACGAGATCAAGGGCGAGCAACCCTGCGGATTCCTGGTGCTGAAGGCCGGCGTCAACCGGCCGTACGAGGAGATCGAGAAGGAGGTGGTGAAGTTGGTGCGCGACAGAATTGGCCCGGTCGCGGCGTTCAAGATGGCGCTCGTCGTCTCCCGCCTGCCCAAGACCCGCTCGGGCAAAATCCTGCGCGGAACCATGAAGAAGATCGCCGACCAGGACCCTTGGACGACGCCGGCCACGATCGAGGATCCCAAGGTGCTCGACGAGATCAGGGAGGCGCTCGAGGCGCGAGCGGGGTAACGGCGGCAGCTTTGGAAGCGTCGAAGCATTTTCAGAGGGTTCGGCGCCAAAATCTGTCCCTTTGTCCCCTTTTGCGCCGCGGATCCAAACTCGTCTCGACGTGAGGGCGAGGCCCGCGCCGGGGCACGAAATTAACTATAGTCTACTCAATAAAAACATTATTTTTCATGAGGTTAGCTTAGCCGCCGCTCCCCAGCCTGCGCTCTGTCTCCTCGATCCAGTCCTTCAGCGGCGCCAGCAGTGGGCCCTGGGTCAGGCCGCCGCAGCCGCGGCCGTGCGGCGCCTGGGCCCAGGTCGCGATGGCGATTGCGGTCTGGCCGTCGGCGGACCAGATCGGCGCGCCCGAATCGCCCGAGCAGGCGCCGGCGACCGCGCCGTCCGGATCGGCCGCCCAGATCAGAACAGTGGAGGCCGGCGCGCGCACGGCGAGCGCGACGCTGCGCAACTCGCCGCCCGACTTCCAGTCGCCCTCCCGCGCCGCGCCGTAGCCGCTGAGGATGACCTGCTCTCCGACCGCCGGACCGGCGCCGGAGGCGAGCGCCGCGCCGGCGAAGCGCGGATCAAGCGGGCGGGCGATACGGATCAGCGCGACGTCAATGGATTTAACGCGGGCGCGGATCGCGTCCGGCCGGTAGAGCGGATGGGCGACGGCCGCTTCGACCGGGATGATGACCGGCGCGCCCGAGGCGTCGCGGTAATGGACGGCCATGTCGCGCGTGGCCTTCACGCAATGGGCCGCCGTCAGAAGGGTGCGCGAACTAAGGACCAGCGCCGAGCAAAAACCGGCCTCGCCCGGCCCGCGCAACAACACCATCGCCACACGGTCGGCAAAGCGCGCATCGGGCGAAGCGCCGACAAGCGCGCGGGCCGGAGCGGCGAGCGACGCGAACGCAGCGAGGATCGTGAGCAAGGCGGCGGCGCGAAGCGGGAGCAAAGCCATGCATGGGTTCATGCGCTGAAAACTCATGAAGTCAATCGACAGCGCGCATCGCGACGGCGCCGGCAGGCGCCAAACCTTCATCATTCACATTGCATTCAGCCGGTTATGCGAACATGCAGGGCGCAGTTGGGGCAGAGGGATTGATCGTCGTCATGGCCGCGCTCCCCTTCGTCAGTCGCGCCGCGGTCCTGGGCCTCGCGATGACGGCCGCCGCCGCCCACGCCGCTGAAGCTGAACTGCACCCCGCCGCCCCGAAGCCGGTTTGCCTCAACGCGGCCGAGACCCGCGAGGAGGTCAAGGCGCACCGGCTGCTCGAGCCGTTCGCGGCGCTCAAATTTGCGGCCACCCAGCGCAAGGCCGAGGCGCTGTCCGCCAAGCTCTGCCACAACGGCGACGATTTTATCTATGAGATCACGCTCCTCCACCGCGACGGGCGCCTTGTGCACGTCGAGATGGAGGCCGACACCGGCAAGTTGGTCTCGCGCCCGCCGCACGAGGCGCATGAGCCGCCAGTCAGGAACTGAATCGACTAGGACAAAGAGAAAGGCGCCAATGCGACTGCTGGTTGTCGAAGACGATCGCGATCTCAACCGCCAGGTATCCGCTGCGCTCGAAGCGGCCGGCTACGCGGTCGACCGGTCGTTCGACGGGGAAGACGGGTGGTTCCGCGGCGACACAGAGCCCTATGACGCGATCGTGCTCGACCTCGGCCTGCCCAAGCGCGACGGGATCTCGATCCTCGAGGCGTGGCGGAAAGCCGGCCGCACGACGCCGGTCCTCATCCTGACCGCGCGCGACCGCTGGAGCGAAAAGGTCCAGGGGATCGACGCGGGCGCCGACGACTATGTCGCCAAGCCCTTTCACATGGAGGAGGTGCTGGCGCGCCTGCGCGCGCTACTGCGCCGGGCGGCCGGCCACGCGACCAGCGATCTTGCGGTCGGCCCGGTGCGGCTCGATGCCCGCGCCGGGCGCGTCACCGTCGACGGCGCGGCGGTCAAGCTCACCAGCCACGAGTACCGGCTCCTCTCCTATCTGATGCACCACGCAGGACGGATCATCTCCCGCAGCGAGATCGTCGAGCACCTCTACGAGCAGGATTTCGACCGCGACTCGAATACGATCGAGGTGTTCATCGGCCGCCTGCGCAAGAAGCTCGGCGTCGACATCATCAAGACCGCGCGCGGCCTCGGCTATGTGGTCGGGATCGAGGACGAGGGCGGGGCGACCGCGCGATAGTGTCGACCTATCCCCTGCAGCCGGGCTCCCGCGTCTTGTGGACCGAGAACGTGTAGACCTTGCAGTCGTCGGCCGCGGGCGGGCGGTTGGCCGGCGCCTTTTCGGCGACCGGCGGCATGAGGCGCAGATAGGCGACGATGGAGCGAATGTCCTCCTCGTCCCAGTTGGAAAAGTGGTCCCAAGGCATCCCCTGCCAATAGAGCGGCCGGCCGTCGCGGGCGACGCCGCTGCGGATCGCGCGCGCAATCTCCGCGTCGCTCCATTGACCGAGGCCGGCGTCCGGGTCGGAAGAAATGTTCGGGGTGAAGATCGTACCGACGTCGCCGCCGACCCCGCCAACGACTTTGAGGCCGCCGGATCCGTCGTTCGAGTGGCAGAGGGCGCAGGAGGCGACGGTGAACAGGTATTGGCCGCGCCTCGCCATAGCAGCCTGTTCCGGCGGCAGCCCAGCGACGTCGGGCGTCGGAATCGAGCCCGTCGCGCCGGCGGCGACCTGGTCGGGCGGCAGGACGCCGATCGCCGGCGTCTCGTACACGAACCAGCCGATCGCCAGGAAAAGGCAGGCCGCCACGATGGCGAAAACAGCGACGAGCCAGCCGCGACCCGATGACGGCAGCCGCATGATGGCGGCCAGCGCGACGAGCGCCGCAACCCATTGGCCGGCGATGAGCCATTCCTGAATCCGGTCGGGCGAGGGGCTCGGCTGGTTGGCGTAGCTCCCGGCGCTATAGGTCAGGACTGGCGGCGGCGCGATCGGCAAGGCGCCGCCGGTGAGCTTCAGCGCGATCGTCTCGATGAAGCCTGCTTGCAACGGCAGGGGAATCGCATTGTTCGCCGCCGGCAGCGTCTTGAGATGGGTTGCGATCGCCGCGGCGTCCTCGCCGCTCAGACGGTGCAGGAGCATCCACGGCATGCCCCAGAAATTGAGCGTGCGTCCATCGAGCCTCCGGCCGTTTCGGATGGCGTCGGCAATCTCGGCGACGCTCGCGCGGCCGAGGCCTGTCTCGGGATCGGAAGTGAGATTTCGGCTGACGAACACGCCTTGCGGAAGCGCGCCGACGCGCATGCCGCCGGCCAGATAACGGTCGTCGCGATAGACGCCGTCCGAATCGATTTCCGTATGGCAGAGGCCGCACATTTCGGCGTGCACGAGATAGCGGCCGCGCTCAGCGAGATCGGCGTTCTCGCCGGGCCCTTGCAGGACGCCGCCAGGCGCCCACGGCGCGATGCGCTGGTTGGCCAGTATATAATTCACAATGTCCCAGCGCTGACCTCCGTCGAACGTTTCCGCGTAAGCGGGCATCGGCCCCGGCGCGAGACCGGTGGTCAGGCGAAGCCAGATGCGATCGGGCGCCGAGCCGCCGCGGAAGGTCCATGGCGCCGTCAAGTCGCGCGATACGACCGGATAGCCTTTGGCATCCGCGAGTACGGCGCCGCCGTGCAAGGTCTCGCCATGGCAGACTGAGCATCCCGCCTCGCCGTAAAGCTTCCGGCCGCGCGCGATGCTGTCGGCCGTCGGCTCGACGCGGGGCGCGATCTCGACCGGCGCCGAGGGCGCGTCCGACGGCGGGGACATCGACCTGACGACGCCGATCAGCGCGCGGATTTCGTCGGGCGTCAAAAGGTCGCGCCCGGCGGGCATCGCGCTCGCGGAGAGCCCGTCGGCGATGACCGCGTAGAGATCGTCGTCGCTGGGCGGCTCGCCGGCGGGCGTCGACTTGTACTTGAACTGCCCTTGAGTGAAGTCGCGCGGGCGCGGGATCATCGACGGCGCAGCCGATCCGTTGCCGCGCCCGTCCGGCCCATGACAGATCGCACAATGTTCGAAATAGAGCGTCACGCCCGTCGCGGCGCCGGCGGGCGCGCCGGCCGACGGCGGCCAGGGCGTATCGGCGTAGACCGAGGGGTCCGGTTTCCAGATCGCCACCGGTTCGGTCATCGCCGTTCGCACCAGGATCGAGCGGCCGAGGTCGAGAAGGAGAATGACCGCGAGCGCCATGAGGACGACGCCAGCGGGAGAGCGGACAAGCCGGGGGAGCATCAGGACCGACTTAGCATGGACGCCGACAACGTGCTTCTGGCGTCTCAGCTCTTTCGCTTAGCGACGAATTCGGCCGCCGCGCGCAGTCCGTCGCCCGAGGCCCCGAGGCCCGCGGCGTCGACCGCGGCCCGCGCTTTGTCGACGAGGCGCTTAAGCTCCCGGCGCGCGCCTTCGACCCCCAGCGCAGCGACCAGCGTCGCCTTGCGCCTCCCGGCATCCTTGCCGGCGCGCTTTCCCAAGGTCGCGGTGTCGCCCTCGGCGTCGAGAAGATCATCGGCGATCTGAAACGCCGCCCCGACCGCGCTGCCGTAAGCGCCGAGCGCATCGCTCACCTTGGGCCCGGCGCCCGCGAGCCGCGAGCCGGCTTCCACGCTGAACCGCAGGAGAGCGCCCGTCTTCATCGCCTGCAGACGGGCGATTTCCTCAAGCCGGAACGGCGCGGCCGCGGTTTCCGCCTCGATATCGAACATCTGGCCGCCGACCATGCCCGCGAGGCCCGCGGCGCGCGCCAGCCCCAACGAGAGGGCCGCGCGGATCTCGGCGCTCGAGTCGGTCCTGGGGTCGGCAAGGATCTCGAAGGCCAGGGCCTGCAACGCGTCGCCCGCCAGAATCGCCGTCGCTTCGTCGAAGGCGCGGTGGGCGGTCGGCCGTCCCCGCCTCAGATCGTCGTCGTCCATAGCCGGCAGATCGTCGTGGATCAGCGAATAGGCGTGCACGCATTCGATCGCGGCCCCGACGCGCCTCGGCCCACCATCCGAGCGCCCCAGGGCGCGGCCCGTCTCGACGACAAGAAAGGGCCTCAGCCGCTTTCCGCCCTTGAGCGTCGCATAGCGCATGGCTTCGATCAGGCGCCTCGGACGCGCGGCCTCACCCGGCTGAGCTTCGACAGCGAGCAGGTTCTCGAGCTCGCGTTCGACCGCCGCAGCGGTCCCCTCGAGCCTCGCCTGGAATGCGCGGCGCTCCATGAGGCTTAAGGACCTCCGCCTCAGACGCCGTAGTCAGCTGGATTGAAGACCCGCTTGGTCGAGCAGAATTCGCAGGTGACGCCGATCATGCCGTCGTCGCCGACCATATCCTTGACCTCCTCCGGCGGGAAGCTGCGCAGCATCGCATCAACGCCTTCGGCCGAGCAGCGGCAGACCGCCGCCAGAGGCGTCGGCTTGAAGACGCGCACGCCTCGCTCGTTGAAGAGGCGAAACAGCAAGCGCTCGCCCGAGAGGGTGGGATCGATGAGCTCATGCGCCTCGGTCGTCGCCGCGCGCGCCTCGGCTTCGGTCCAGGCGTCGTCCTCTTCGACCCGGTGCGGCTCGGTTCCTTCGGGCGCGTCGCCCGGATGGAAATCGGCGCGCCGGCGCGGCGATTCCGGCAAATACTGAACGATCAGGCCGCCGGCGCGCCAGGCGCGTCCTCCCTGCGACACTGTCTCTCCGACCGCCAGGCGCACCAGGGTCGGGATCTGCTCCGACCGTTCGAAATAGTGGTGAGCGGCGCTCTCGAGGCCCTGCCCGTCGAGCGCGATGACGCCCTGATAGCGGGTCATCTCGCCGCCTGGATCGATCGTGAACGCCATGTGCCCGCGCCCGAGCAGATCCTCCCCCGGCGCCGCGCGGGCCGTTCGCGCCTTATCGAACCGCGCAAGAGCGCGCACATTCGACGGCGCGTCGAAATCGACAAGCAGCATGTTGACCGGGCCTTCGCTCTTCGTCTGCAGCTGGAAGCGGCCTTCGAGCTTCAAGGTCGAACCGAGCAGCGCGGCGAGCGCGACCGCCTCCGCCACGAGCTTCGACACCGCTTCCGGATAGTCGTGGCGGCTGAGGAGGCGATCGATCGCAGGTCCGAGCCGCACGAGGCGCCCGCGCGTGCTGAGCGACTCGACGGCGAAGGGCAGAACAATGTCATCCACGACCGCGGCGGACGCGGCGCGCTCAGTAGCGGCGGTCACGGCTGGACTCCGAAGACCCAGGCCAGCACGCCCTTCTGCGCGTGCAGCCGGTTCTCAGCCTCGTCGAATACGGCCGACTGCGGCCCGTCGATCACCTCGTCGGTCACCTCCTCGCCGCGGTGCGCGGGCAGGCAGTGCATGAAGATGGCGTCCGGCGCGGCGCGGCTCATCAACCGGCCGTTGACCTGGTAGGGGGCGAGCAGGTTCTGGCGCCGGCCCTCATCCTCGTCGCCCATCGACACCCAGCAGTCGGAAATGACCGCCGCGGCGTCCTTGACAGACTCCTCGGGGTCCTCGCGCAGAATGATTTTCGCCCCGGCGGCCAAGGCGGGGGCGAGCCGCTGCTTCGTCGGCTGCAACTCGCGCGGGCAGGCGATGTCGAGGGTGAACCCGAACCGCGCCGAGGCGTCGACCCAGGACGACAGCACGTTGTTACAGTCGCCCGACCAGGCGATCTTGCGGCCGCGGATCGGGCCGCGCTTTTCCTCGAACGTCAGCAGATCGGCCAGCACCTGGCACGGATGCGACTGCTTCGTGAGCCCGTTGATCACCGGGACCGTCGCGTTGGCCGCGAGCTCGAGCAGATCGGCCTGGCTTAGGATGCGAATGACGATCGCCTCGACGTAGCGCGAAAGAACGCGTGCGGTGTCGGCGATGGTCTCTCCGCGGCCAAGCTGCATTTCGGCGCCGGTCAGCATGATCGTCTCGCCCCCGAGTTCGCGCATGCCAATGTCGAACGACACGCGGGTGCGGGTCGACGGCCGGTCGAAGATCATGGCCAGCGTCTTCCCGGCGAGCGGGCGCGTGGCGGAGGGAGCGCCCTTGACGCGCGCCTTCTTCATCGCCGCAGCCAAGTCGAGGATCCGCCGGAGTTCGGCGCTCGACAGGTCGAGGAGTCCAAGAAAGTGCCGCGGCGCGGCCTGAACGGGCGCGTTCATGCGTTCAATCAGTTGATTGCGACCAGGAGGCGCTCTTCGACGGCCGCGCACGCGGCGTCGAGCCGCCGCACCCCCTCGGCGATTTCCTCGTCGGTGACGACAAGCGGCGGCATCACCCGCACGACATTGTCGCCTGCGGGGATGACGAGAATCTTCCGGCCTAACGCGGCTTCGGCGAAATTCGCCGGCGGAACCTTGAGCTTGAGACCGACCATCAAGCCCTCGCCGCGAACCTCCTCGATCACCGAACCGCGGCGATCCTTCAACTCCGCGAGCCGCTGACGCAGGTCCAGGCCGAGCCTGGCGACGCGCTCGAGGAAGCCGGGCGCCAGAATGACGTCGAGCGTGGCGTTGCCGATCGCCATCGCGAGCGGATTGCCCCCGAACGTCGTGCCATGCACGCCGACTGTGAGGCCCCGCGCCGCGTCCGCGGTCGCCAAGCACGCGGACATCGGAAACCCCGCTCCGATCCCTTTAGCAGAGGTCAGGATATCCGGATGAACGCCGCAGTGCTCGTAGGCGTAAAAGCGCCCGGTGCGGCCGACGCCGGTCTGGACCTCGTCGAAAATCAACAGGAGGCCATGCCTGTCGCAGATCTCGCGCAGTCCCCTGAGGAAAGCGCGTGGGATCACCCGGACACCGCCTTCGCCCTGAATCGGCTCGATCATGATCGCGGCGGTTTCCGGCCCGATCGCGGCCTCCACCGCGGCCAGGTCGGTCAGCGGTATCTGATCGAACCCATCGACCTTCGGCCCGAAGCCGTCCAGATATTTCGCCTGGCCGCCGGCCGCGATTGTGGCGAGGGTCCGGCCATGAAAGGCGCCTTCGAAGGTCAAGACGCGATAGCGCCCGGGATGGCCGCCGATCGACTGGCGCCGCCGCGCCATCTTGATTGCGGCTTCGTTCGCCTCCGCGCCGGAATTGGCGAAGAACACGAGATCGGCGAATGTCGCGTCTGCGAGCCGGCGAGCAAACCGCTCCCCCTCCGGGTTCTGATAGAGGTTCGAAACGTGCCAAAGCTTCGAACCCTGGCTCACGAGGGTCTCGACGAGATGCGGATGCGCGTGGCCGACCGAGGTCACTGCGATGCCAGCGCCAAAGTCGAGGTACCGCTCGCCGGCCGTCGAGACGAGCCAGCACCCTTCGCCGCGCTCGAAGGCGATATTGGCCCTGGCGTAGGTCGGCACAATCGCTGAGGTCGCTTGCGCTGAGGTCGCTTGAGCGGAATTCACCTGTCCAACTCCCTGTCCCGGCTCTTCATTGCGGCGGGCGCCAAGCGCAAAATAAAAACGCCGCCCCGCTGGGGCGGCCGCCGAATGGCTCGCAAACATACCGGAAACCCCCATATTCCGTCAAATGACGAATGGAGAGCCCAAAAAAATTTCGCCCCCCAATGGCCGGCCTGCCACCCTGCTAAAACCTTGATGCGACTCATTCAATCGGGCTGCGGCTGCGGTCGCAGGGAAGGCGATAACGCGAAGACCTGTTGAAAAGCAGGGTCTGGCGCTCGTTGAGACTCTTGCGCGCGATTCAACGACTAGTGTACTTTTTCCCCATTGAGCCACGAGATGTCGTGGCGACGGCTTCAGAGAGAGTGCTGGTCCGCGTTTCGGCCGACGGCGTCCCGCCGTTCGGCGCAGGAGCCGGATTCTGCGTAGGGCTTCATGTTCTTGGGCAAGGAATTGACGTACGAGGCGACGATGTCGTGGACGGATGAAAGAGTCGAGCAGCTCAAACAGCATTGGCTGGAAGGCAAGAGCGCGAGCCAGATCGCGAGCCTCCTTGGCAATGGGCTGACACGCAACGCGATCATCGGAAAGGTTCACCGGCTGGGTCTCGCCGGTCGCGCGAAATCGCCGAGCTCGGGCGTTTCGCGTCCCCGTCAATCGCCACCGCAGCACGGACAGCGCCGCGTCTCCTCCCCGCGCGCGCCGTCGGTCGCGCCCCGCATCGTGCGAGGCGCGACCGCCTTGGCGATCAACCCGCTGCCGCTGACCGCAACGGAGCCCGAACCGTTTGAAAGCGTCGTGCTGCCGATGTCGCTGAGGGTCACCATCGTGGAGTTGAAAGAGGCGATGTGCCGATGGCCGCTCGGCGACCCGACGAGCCCTGACTTTCGCTACTGCGGCTCTCCCGTTTCGTCCGGCCCCTATTGCGCCCATCACAGCGGCCTGGCCTATCAGCCCGCCCAGGAGCGTCGGCGAGAGCGCGATCGCGAGCGTCGGCTGGCGTTGCGCTAGCCCAATCGGGCTAGGGAACTGAGCTTTCGGAGCGGAGGCGCGCCGCTGACCTTTCCCGCCGGCCGATGGCTTTGCGCCGCGAGCAAAGGCTTTCGCTCGAACCGTGCTCAGGTCATCGTCTTGTTGACGATCCTCGAGCATCGTCCAGTCACGATCGCTATTGCTTTCGTGCATAAAGAGGCACGCTTGCGACAAAATGCGAGCCGTGGTTGATGCGGCTCGTGATCGTCAGTTTCCCCCGGTGCCGGGTCAGGATGTGTTTGACGATCGCGAGGCCAAGCCCCGTCCCGTTCTTGGCTCTGCTCTGGCCGGCGTCGACCCGATAGAAACGCTCCGTCAGGCGCGGCAAGTGCTCCGGCGCAATGCCGTAGCCGTAGTCGCGCACACCGAGCGTCGCATCCTTGTCCGTGGTCGCGACGGCGACCTCGACGAGACCGACGTTTTCGGACTCTGGCCGCACGCCATATTTGATGGCGTTTTCGATCAGGTTCTCAGCAACGCGGACGAGTTCATCCCGGTCGCCGATCACGAGCACGGGCTGGGCCGCGCTGAGGCGGATTTCGACGCCGAATTCCGACGCCATCGGGGAGAGCGAATCGACCACCGTGCGCACTGTCTGCGCGAGATCGACCACGGTCTCGGGCCGCACATGCTGCTTCTGCTCGATGCGCGAGAGCGAAAGGAGATCCTCGATCAGCCGGGCCATCCGCCGGCCCTGCTCCCGCATGATCTCGAGGAAACGATCGCGCGCTTTCGTGTCGTCGCGGGCGGATCCTTGCAGCGTCTCAATGAACCCCAGCAGGGACGCGAGCGGAGTGCGCAACTCGTGGCTCGCGTTGGCGATGAAGTCAACGCGCATCCGCTCCACCTGACGCAACTCCGTCAGGTCGCGTAGGGTGAGCAGCGCCGCTACGACATCCCCCTCCGCCGTCGCAAGCGGCGCGACGCGGACGTCGAACAGCCGCTCGACCGGGACACGCTCGCTCCAATGCACGGTTTCCGCTTCGCCGGTCGCCATCACGCGGCGCCAGGCGTCGACCACGTCCGGCGCGCGCAGGGCGAGAACGAAAGGCTCGCCCGTCTTGAGTCCGGGAAGAAGACTGAACGCCGGCTTGTTCGCGACCGCCGCGCGCCCATCCGACCCGACAATGATCGCCGGTTCTGGCATCGCTTCGACAAGCTGGGCGGCGAACGGCGAGCCGATGCGGCTCGAAAGTTGAATGACCTGTGCGTCGCTCATCCCAGGCCGCCTATTCGTCCGAGGGAGCCGTCATGGCTTCGCGAATCGAGCGCCAGCGGCGCGTCGCCTCGACGCCGCCGAGCAGCGCCATGGCGCCGATGAAGGGCGCAACGTAGTAGATGCCGCGAAACAGCAGCAGCGAAGCGAGCAAGGCGTCGGCATCGCCGCCGACGCCCTGGAGGATCGTCACTTCGAACACGCCGAGCCCGCCAGGCGAATGGCTGGCGATGCCGAGCATCGCCGCGAGCGAGTAGAGCGTGGCGAATGTCGGAAAGCCGATCGTGGACCCCTTGGGAAGCAAAAAGTAGAGCGCGGCCGAAGCCGAACAGACGTCCGCAACGCCGAGCGCCATTTGTCCGAGCGTGAGCAAGGGACCCGGCAGCTTGAAACTTCCGACGATTGTGGAATCGCGCCAGCGCATGCTGCCGACCCAGACGAGATATGCGATCAGCGCAACCAGCACGCTCAGACCGATCAAGCGATTAGCCAGCGGATTGAAGTGGTTGATTTCCGCCACGGCGTCTGATGCGGTCATGAATCCGACGCCGACGATGGAGCCCATGCCGAGCCAGAACGTGACGCCCGCAACAACCGTCAGGCTCGCGACCTTGCCGGCGGTCAGGCCCGCCGGAGCATAGAGCCAGTATCGGATCGCCCCGCCGGTCACGAGCGGGAACCCCAGTGTGAAGGAGACCGCGTAGCTGGCGAAGGACGCAAGCGCCGTCAGCCAATAAGGAACCTTGATTCCGAGATGCCGGAGGGCCAAGCCGTCGTAACCAGTCAACGCAAGGTAGCTCAACGCCGTAAATGCGAAGGCCAGGGTGATTTGATCGCCGCCTGTCGCAGCGATCGCGGCTTTGAACTTATTGACGTCGATGCGCAGCAACGTGCGCACGAAGAGCGTCGCCGAGACCGCGATGATGAGAAAGCTCGCGGCGACGCCGAGCCGTCGAAGGGTGCGACGACGCCGGCGCAACACGAGGATGACGCGCGCAAGAAATTGGGGCGGATCCGGGGGGCGCGAGCCGCTGCCTGGCGCCCAGTTCGAGGCCGGGCGTCGTTCCCGCGTTTGCGCCATGCCTTGTTCCTGTTGACCGGGAGCCGCCTATAGGCCGTGCATGCGACGCAGGCAAGCGCGCAACCACAAATTCAAAGAGCGAAACCGCCCGAATTCAGCCGACGGCGACGCGCTGTCCTGTTTTCCAGGACTGATAGGCCGCGTCCGCGAGGATGTTGGCCCGTAGGCCGTCCTCGCCGTCGGGACGCAGCTTGGCGCCCGTCTTGACCGCGTCAACGAATGCGTCGAGTTCGCTGCGATAGGCGCTGTCGTAACGTTCGAGGAAAAAATTGAGAACTTTGTCGCTGGTGAATCCGTGCGGGCCGGCCAGTTCGACCGTCGTCTCCCGAACATTGGCGGCCGAGACCATGCCTTTGTCGCCGTGCGCCTCCACGCGTTGGTCGTAGCCGTAGGTCGCGCGGCGTGAGTTGGAGATCTGGGCGACCTTGCCCGACTTGGTCTCCATGATGACGACGGCGGTGTCGATGTCGCCGGCCTCGCCGATCGCCCTGTCGACAAGCGCTGAACCCATCGCGCTGACGGCGGCCGGCTCCTCACTCAGGATAAAGCGCGCCATGTCGAAATCGTGGATCATCATATCCCGGAAGAGGCCGCCCGACCGGGCGATATAGGAGAGAGGCGGCGGCGACGGATCGCGCGAGACGATGGAGACGATCTCGAGCGTGCCGATCGCACCTTCGGCTATGCGCCGCCGCAGGGAAGCGAAATTGGGGTCGAATCGGCGGTTGAAGCCGATCATCAGGGTTGCGCCGGCCTGTTTGACGACATCGAGAGCGGCGCGAATCCGGTTGACGTCGAGGTCGATCGGCTTTTCGCAGAAGATCGCCTTGCCGGCGCGCGCCGACCGCTCGATGAGATCGGCGTGCGTATCGGTCGGCGAGCAGATGGCGACCGCATCGACCTCTTTCGACCCCAGAATGTCCTCGACGGACGCAACCATCGCGCCGGTCGTCTCCGCCAGCGCCGCGGCGGCCGCTGGATCTGCGTCGGCAACGTAGACCACATTGCAGTGGCGGCGAGCGGCGATGTTGCCGCCATGAATCTTTCCGATGCGCCCCGCGCCGATGATGCCGAATTTCATAAAATCCTCCCTGAGCTGCTGCGCCGGCGACGTCCGCCAGCGCGCTCCTAAAAAAGAATATCCGTTCCATATTGACTTGTGAATAGAATTTTTGTTTCATTCTGCGCGAAGAAGGTCGGCGCGTTCGCCGGTCGAGACCGAATGGGAGAAAGCGCCCATGGCAGCCAGTTCCGAAATCGGGCGCCTCGCGCGCGAGCCCTATTACGGTCCGGCAAATCTCAACGGCAAGATCGCGGTCGTGACTGGCGGCACGCAGGGGCTCGGCGAAGCGATTGCGAGGCTCTTCGCCGAGCGCGGGGCGGCTGGGATCGTCATCTGCGGCCGCAATTCAGACAACGGCGCACGGGTGGCGAAAGAGATTTCCGCGGCCGGCTGTCCGACCATCTTCCTCAAGGCGGACCTCTCGAAGGTCGCGGACTGTCGAAACGTGGTGGCCGAGGCGGACAGGCGCTTCGGCCGCGTCGACGCGCTCGTCAATGCCGCCGCACTCACCGACCGGGGCGACATCTTCGACACGACGGAGGAGCGGTACAACGAGATTTTCGACGTCAATGTGCGCGCCCCCTTTTTCCTCATCCAGGCGGCGGTCAGCGTCATGCGGCGGGAGAAGATTGCGGGCGCGATCGTCAACATCCAGTCGATGTCGGGCCATGGCGGACAGCCGTTCATTACCGCCTATTGCGCCTCGAAAGGCGCGCTCGCCACCCTCACCCGTAACGTCGCCCATTCGCTGCTCAAGTTCCGCATTCGCGTCAACGGGCTCAATATCGGCTGGATGTCGACGCCCGGCGAGGACCGGATCATGAAGACCTACCACGGGGCGCGCGACGGATGGCTCGAGGCCGCCGCGAAGACCAAGCCGTTCGGGCGGCTGATCGATCCGAAGGAGGTGGCCCGCGCTTGTGCCTATCTCTGCTCGGACGAGTCGGGGCTGATGACGGGTTCCAATATCGACTTCGATCAGAACGTCGTCGGCGCCGCCGACCCGCCGATCGAGCCATGAACCGGAGTTGAACGTGTCGGAATCGCGTCTCGAGGTCATCACGATCGGCCGCTCGTCGGTCGACCTCTATGGCGTGCAGGTCGGAGGCCGCCTCGAGGACATGGCGAACTTCTCCAAGGCGGTCGGGGGCTGTCCGACCAACATCGCCATCGGCACGGCGCGTCTCGGCCTCAAGAGCGGGCTCATCACGCGCGTCGGCGACGAGCACATGGGCCGGTTCATCCGCGAGCAGTGCGCGCGCGAAGGCGTCGACGTCTCGGGCATCCACACCGACCCCACGCGACTCACTTCGCTGGTGTTGCTCGGCATTCGCGACGAAGAAACCTTCCCGCTCATCTTCTATCGGGACAATTGCGCCGACAGCGCGCTTGACGAAAGCGACATCGATCCTGACTATGTCCAAGGCGCCGGGGCGATTCTCGTCAGCGGCACGCATTTCGCGCGAGCAAACACCGCCTCAGCGCAGCTCAAGGCCATGCGCCTGGCGCGCGCCGCCGGGCGCAGAATCGTCTTCGACATCGACTACCGGCCCAATCTCTGGGGCCTCGCTGGCCATGGAGCCGGCGAGGAGCGCTACATCAAGTCGGGCGACGTGACGAGGAGCCTGAGCGCCATCCTGCCACAATGCGATCTGATCGTGGGCACGGAAGAGGAGATGATGATCGCCGGCGGCGCGGACGATCCGCTGTCCGCGCTGAAGGCGGTGCGCGCCACGAGCCAGGCGACGCTGGTGCTCAAGAGAGGCCCAATGGGCTGCGTCGTTTTTCCCGGCTCTATTCCCGCAACGCTCGAGGACGGGATCAAGGGGCCGGGCTTTCCGGTCGAGGTCTATAACGTGCTCGGCGCGGGGGACGCTTTTATGTCGGGCTTCCTGCGCGGCTGGCTCAGGGACGAGCCGCCGGAGACCTGCTGCGCCTACGCCAACGCGAACGGCGCTTTCGCGGTGTCGCGCCTCCTCTGCTCGGTGGAATACCCGACCTGGGCCGAGCTCAGCGGATTCCTGAAACGCGGTTCCCCCCACCACGCCCTACGTCACGACGAGGCGCTAAATCATATCCATTGGGCGACGACGCGCCGCCCGCAGCCGTCGTCGATCATGGCGCTCGCCATCGACCATCGCATCCAGCTCGAAAAGATCGCCGACGACGCGGGCGCGAACCGCGAGCGCATCAGCGCGTTCAAGCTTCTGGCGGTCGAGGCGGCGGTTAAGGTCGCCGCGGGCCGCCCCGGCTATGGCATGCTGCTCGATGGGAAATATGGCCGCGAGGCGCTCTTCCGGGCGCTCGATCACGACCTCTGGATCGGGCGGCCGGTCGAGGAGCCGGGCTCGCGCCCGCTCGATTTCGAATTTGGCGGCTCGCTCGCCGCCAAGCTCCAGGAATGGCCGGTCGCCCATACGATCAAGTGCCTCTGCTTCTATCATCCCGACGATCCGCCGGAGATGAAAGCGCGCCAGGAGCGCGAGCTTCAGCGCCTTTACGACGCTGCGCGCACACTCGGCCGCGAACTCTTGATCGAGATCATCGCGAGCAAGAACGGTCCGGTTCAGGACGACACGACGGCCAAGGTCATCGAGCGCCTCTATGCGATCGGCGTCAAACCGGACTGGTGGAAGCTCGAAGGACAGACGAGCCGGGCTGCGTGGGACTCGATTGAGCGCGCGGTGACGGCTGGGGACGCGTGGTGCCGAGGCGTCGTGCTGCTCGGCCTCGAGGCGCCGGAGGACGATCTTGCGCAAACCTTCGCGGTCGCTCGATCCAGCGGCCTCGTCAAAGGCTTCGCGGTCGGCCGGACGATCTTTGTCGAGCCAGCGGTCGAATGGTTCGGCGGCCGCATCGGCGATCGCGAAGCGATCGAGCGGATGGCGGGCGCTTTCGCTCGGCTATGCGACCTCTGGCGAGAGGCGGCGGGCGGGGGCGTGTGATGCTCGACGAAAGCGATCTCGACGCGGCGGTCGAAGCCGGGCTTCTCGATCCGGCGATGCGCGCCAAACTCGTCGCGTTCGCGGCGGACCGGCGGCGGACCGCATCCTCGCCTTCCGCGGCGCCCACGGCGAAGTTCGATCCCATCCATGTTCTCTATTACGCCGGCGCGCTGCTGGTCATGGGCGCGATGGGGCTCTTCGCCACCTCGGCGTTCGACAAACTGGGCGGCTGGGCGCTGGCCGGCATCGCTGCCGCCTACGCGGCGGGGTTCCTGTGGCTGGGCGGCTTCCTGTGGTCGAGACCGGGAACGCGCATGCCTGGAGGACTGTGCGTCGCCATCGCCGTTTCGATGGCCCCGCTGGCGATTTACGGCGTGCAGGATGCGCTTAACCTCTGGGCGGCTGACAAGCCAAAAGGCTATGAAGATTTCTATCCGCTGATCAACGGCAGCTGGGTCTATATGGAGCTCGGCGCCGTCGTCGCGGCGGCGCTGGCCCTGTGGCGCTTTCCGTTCCCTTTCATTCTCTTGATCGCCGCCTTCGCGCTTTGGTTCCTGTCGATGGACCTGGCGGCGCTTCTCATGCACGAGCACATGCCGGATTGGGATTCGGACTTGGAACTGCGCCGCACGGTTTCCGAGATCATCGGCATCGTCATGATCGCGGTGGCCTGGACGCTCGATCTCAAATTTGCCGCGCTCGGCGACTTCGGCTTTTGGCTCCACGTGTTCGGCGCGATGACGCTCTGGGGCGGGATCACCGCAGGCGAAGGCGACGAATTCAGCAAGGCGGTCTATTGCGTGTTCAACATCGCGTTCATCGCCTTCGGGCTGTTCCTCGGTCGGCGCGTTTACGTGGTGTTCGGCGCCATCGGGGTGGTCATCTATCTCGGCCATCTGGCTCACGACGTCTTCAACGACGTCATCGGGTTTTCTTTCGCGCTGTCAGCGATCGGCCTGGCCGTCGTCTTCGCCGGCGTTTACCTTGAGCGCCGCCGGGGCGCCATAAGCGCTTATCTGGATGCCCGCCTACCTGAATTCGTCCGCGCGCTGCGCCCGCCCCACGCGCGGCTTGTATGAACGATTGAAAGAGGAACGCCCACGTGATGAAAACGGTCCGACTGACAGCCGCGCAGGCGATGGTACGCTTCCTCAGCGCTCAGACGGTGGAAATCGACGGCCGCGAGCAGCGGCTCTTCGAGGCGGTGTTCGCAATCTTCGGCCACGGCAATGTGGCGGGCCTCGGAGAAGCGCTCTATTCCGCGCGCGATCGGCTCCCGACCTACCGTGCGCATAACGAGCAGGCGATGGCGCATGCGGCGATCGCCTTCGCCAAGGCCTCGCGTCGCAGACGCATGATGGCGTGCACGAGTTCGATCGGGCCCGGCGCGACCAATATGGTGACGGCGGCGGCGGCGGCGCACGTCAACCGGCTGCCGGTGCTGATCGTCCCTGGCGACGTGTTCGCCAACCGCAGGCCCGATCCCGTCCTGCAGCAGGTGGAGGATTTCGGCGACGGCGCGGTCAGCGCGAACGACTGCTTCCGCCCCGTCTCCCGTTATTTCGATCGCATCCAGCGCCCCGAACAGCTCGTGCCGGCTTTGAACCGCGCCGTGGCGGTGCTCACCGACCCGGCCGAATGCGGGCCGGTCACGCTCGCCTTCTGCCAGGACGTGCAGACGGAGGCCTACGACTATCCAGAAAGCTTCTTCGCGCCGCGCGTGCATCGCCAGCGGCGCATCGTCCCCGACCCTCGGGAGGTTAGCGAAGCCGCCGCCCTGCTGAGCAAGGCCAAAAAGCCGCTCGTTGTATGCGGCGGCGGCGTCCTCTATTCGGACGCCGAGCGCGAGCTGATCGATTTTTGCGCCCGCCGCGGGATTCCGGCGGCCGAGACGCAGGCCGGCAAGTCGGCGCTGCCGGACGATCACCCGATGGCGATGGGCGCGATCGGCGTGACGGGAACCGGCGCCGCGAACGCGCTGGCGGCGGAGGCCGACGTCATCGTCGGAGTTGGCACGCGCCTCGCGGACTTCACGACCGGGTCCTGGGCGGTGTTCAAGAATCCTGACCGGCGGTTTATTGGCGTCAACGTCCAGCCCTTCGACGCGACGAAGCATCGCGCGGTTCCCGTCGTCGGCGACGCCCGCGTCGCGCTCGCCGCACTGGACAAGGCGCTTGACAGCTGGAAGGCGTCCGACGCCTGGATCAAGTCGGCCGCGAAGGCGAAAACCGAGTGGGAAGCGACCGCCGCCCGCTATACAGCGCCGACCAACGCCCCGCTGCCGACCGACGCCGCGGTGCTCGGCGCCCTCATGCGCGCCGGTGAAAAGAGCGACGTCGTCGTCTGTGCCGCCGGCGGCTTGCCGGGGGAGTTGCACAAGCTCTGGCGGCCTGGGGCTCCGCTCGGCTACCATGTCGAATACGGCTATTCCACCATGGGCTACGAGATCGCCGGCGCAATTGGCGTCAAGATGGCGCTGCCAGACCGCGAGGTGGTGGTGACCGTTGGCGACGGCTCGTACCTGATGATGAATTCCGAGGTCGCAACTTCCGTGATGCTGGGCCGAAAGCTCATCATCGTCGTCCTCGATAATTGCGGCTTCGGCTGCATCAATCGCCTCCAGAAGGAAACAGGGGGCGCGCCGTTCAACAATCTCCTGCGCGACGCGCGCCATGAGGTGTTGCCGAACGTGGACTTCGTCGCCCACGCCCGCGCGCTGGGGGCGGAAGCCGTCAAGGCCGCCTCGATCGCCGAACTCGAAGCGGCGTTCAAGTCGGCCCACGCGGCGAAATCGACCCAGGTCATCGTTATCGATACGGACCCGATCGGTTCGACCGACGCCGGCGGCTTCTGGTGGGACGTCGCAGTGCCCGCCGTCTCGAACCGCGCCGAAGTCGGCGCCGCGCGTCGCAGTTACGAGGACAACCTGAAACTGCAGCGCATTGGAGACTGAGAATGAGCATTCGCATCGGCGCCAACCCCATCGGCTGGAGCAACGACGATCTTCAGGAGATCGGAGGCGACACGCCGCTCGAGACCTGCCTCGCCGAGGCGAGAGAAGCCGGCGTCGAAGGCATGGAAAAGGGCCACAAGCTCCCCAACAACGGCGCCGCTCTGAAGGAGAAGCTCGCAGAGTTCGATCTCATCTTCGTCGGCGGCTGGTACTCGACGGAGCTGCTGAAGCGCTCCGCGCTCGAGGAGTTCGAGGCGGCCGAGGCCCATATTGCGATGACGAAAGCCGCCGGCGCGACCGTCGTGATTGCGGCGGAGACGTCGAACGCCATCCATGGCGACCGGTCGCGGCCTCACTCGGAGCGTCCGCGGCTCGGCAAGGGCGACTGGGCCGGCTATGGCGCGAAGATGACCGAATTCGCCAAGCGTCTCGACGGCGAGGGGCTCAAACTCTGCTACCATCACCACGTGGGCACGATCATCCAGTCGGAACACGACATCGACGCCTTTATGGCCAACACCAAGCCGCCCGCGCATCTCCTGCTCGACACCGGACACGCGCGCTGGGGCGGCGCCGATCCGGCAGGGCTCGCGCGCGCCTATCGCGAGCGGATCGGCCACGTCCATTGCAAGGATGTGCGCGAAGACAAGATGCGCCAGTCCAACGCCGAAGACTGGAGCTTCCTCGATTCGATTCTCGGTATGGGCGCTGAGCTCGGCGTCTATACGGTCCCGGGCGACGGCATGATCGACTATGTCGCGGTGTTCAAAGCGCTGAAAGGCTATTCCGGCTGGGTCGTGCTGGAGGCCGAGCAGGACCCGAAAAAAGCGCCCGCTCTCCCGTATGCGAAAAAGGGCATCGCGCATCTGCGCGCCGCGCTGAAGGAGGCAGGGTTGGTGTGATATTCTCCCTCTCCCCTTGCGGGAG
>JAFAHO010000117.1 GCA_019237205.1 Hyphomicrobiales bacterium | reverse complement strand
ACGATCTCGCCGGCGGCTGGGCGACGGATTCGGGCGGGCAGCCGCTGTTCCCGCTCGTTCCCGGGGGCGCGCGGCAGCGCGAGCTGGCGCTGCGCGGCGGGGTCAACATCGTCATGTACACCCTGACCGGCAACTACAAGGCCGATCAGGTGCACGCCAAGGACATCATCGAGAGGCTGACCCGATGACGTCCTTCACGGTCGACTTCTCCCCGCTCGTCCCGCTCTGGCTGATCGCGGCGTTCGCCGCGGCGGCGCTCGCGATCTCGCTCGCGCTGATCCTGCGGCGGGCGCGCGGCGCCTGGCTGAGGGCCGCGGCCTTCGCCCTCGCGCTCATCGGCCTCGCCGACCCGAACCTCGTGCAGGAGACCCGCCGGCCGCTGAACGACATCGTGGCGGTCGTGGTCGACCGATCCGAGAGCCAGCATCTCGGCGACCGCGCCGGCCAGACCGACCGGGCGCGCGACGCAGTCGAGGCGCGGCTCAAGGCGCTCGGCAATGTCGACACGCGGGTGGTCGAGACCTCGCGCGAGGAGTCGGACGTCGAGGGGACGCGGCTTTTCTCCGCCCTGCGCGGCGCCCTCGCCGACGCGCCGCCGGAGCGGGTCGGCGGCGCGATCCTGATCACCGATGGAGACGCGCACGACATCCCGAACCTCGCGCCCTCGGCCGCGGCGGCGCTCGGGTTCGACGCGCCGCTGCACGCGCTGATCACCGGCCACGAGGGCGAGCGGCAGCGCCGGATCGAACTCATCGAGGCGCCGCGATATGGGATCGTCGGCAAGGATCAGGTCATCGCCCTGCGGGTGCTCGATAGCGCGGACCGTGGCGAGCCGGTCGTGCTGAGCGTGCGGCGCGACGGCGCAACGATCGCCGAGCTCGACGCCAAGGTCGGCGAACGCATCAACGTCGAGGCGCCAATCGACCATGCCGGCCCCAATGTGATCGAACTCGAGGTCGCCCCGGTCGAAGGGGAGCTCGCGACCGACAGCAACCGGGCGGTCGTCAACATCGAGGGCGTGCGCGACAAGCTGCATGTGCTGCTCGTCTCGGGCAAGCCGCATCCGGGCGAGCGGATGTGGCGCAACCTGCTCAAATCGGACCCGAACGTCGACCTCGTCCATTTCACCATTCTGCGACCGCCGGAAAAGGGCGGCGACGGTACGCCGATCAACGAATTGTCGCTGATCGCCTTCCCGGTCGCGGATCTCTTCGGGCGAAAGATCAAGGATTTCGACCTCATCATTTTCGACCGCTACGCCCAGCAGTCGATCCTGCCCTACGCCTATCTCGACAACATCGCCAATTACGTCCGCGAGGGCGGCGCGCTGCTGATGGCTGAGGGGCCGGAGTTCTCCACCCCCGACGGCCTCTTCTATTCGCCGCTCGGCGCGATCGCTCCGGCCGAGCCGACGGGCGAGGACGTCGAGGGGCCGTTCCAGGCGAAAGTGTCGGAGGAAGGCCTTCGTCACCCAGTCACCCGCGGCCTTTCGGGCCTCGACGCCAAGAGCGGCGACGGCGCCTGGGGCCGCTGGTTCCGGCTGATCGGCGCCAGGGCGACGGGCGGAGACACAGTGATGAGCGGCCCCGACGACAAGCCGCTTCTCATGCTCTCGCGCGTCGATAAAGGGCGGGTCGGTCTCCTGCTCAGCGACCAGATGTGGCTCTGGGCGCGTGGTTACGACGGCGGCGGACCCTATCTCGATCTCCTGCGCCGCCTGGCCCACTGGCTCATGAAGGAGCCGGAGCTCGAAGAAGAGGCGCTTCGCGCCAGCGCCAAAGGACGCGACGTCACGGTCGAGCGCCAGAGCGCGAGCGGCGCCGAGCGCGAGACCGATCTCGTCGCGCCCGACGGGACGAGGACGAAACTGACCATGGCGCCCGAAGCGCCGGGTCTGAGCCGGGCGGACATAACGGTTGACCGCTATGGTCTCTATCGCGCCGAGGACGGCCAGCATGTCGCGCTGGTCAGCGTCGGCCCCGACAATCCTCTCGAACTACAGGATGTGGTCTCGACTCCGGAAAAGCTGCGTCCGATCGCCGAGGCGACCGGCGGCACGGTGCGCCGGCTGGCCGCAGCCG
Organism: Hyphomicrobiales bacterium; assembly: GCA_019237205.1. Taxonomy (GTDB): domain Bacteria; phylum Pseudomonadota; class Alphaproteobacteria; order Rhizobiales; family Beijerinckiaceae; genus Roseiarcus. The sequence continues at coordinate 24,743 of JAFAHO010000117.1, read as the reverse complement.
GCGGCGACGTCGCGATCCCTCGAGTCGTCGGCCTCAATTCGGGTCCGAGTTACGGCGGCAGCGACTATATCGGAATCAAGCGGACCGGCTCGAGCGAACTGATTGGCGCCCGCTCCACCTCGCTCGCATCGGGGTTTTTCGGTCTGGCGCTGCTGCTGGGCGCCGTCGTCGCCGCATGGCTCGCCGAAGCCGGCCGGTTGAGGCTGGGCGGAAGCTGAATGGAGGCGCGAAGGGCTTGCTCCGGCTTGACGAAGCCCAGCCCGGCACAGTCCTCTCGGCCGCAGCCGCGACGATTCGGGGCGACGAAGGCCATTGTTGGCGACGCCTTGCGCGCCGCCGCGCTTGCAGTCGACCCCCGGGGGCGATAGGAACACCGCGCTTTCGTGGGACCCTTCTTGATGAGAAAAGTCTACGCCACCGCTGACGCGGCGCTCGCCGGCGTCGCCAAGGACGGCATGATGATCATGGCCGGAGGCTTCGGCCTCTGCGGCATCCCGGAAACCTTGATCGAGGCCTTGCGCAAAACCGGCGTGAAGGATCTGACCGTCGTCTCCAACAACGCCGGCGTCGACGGCATCGGCCTCGGCGTCCTGCTCGAGACCGGGCAGATAAAAAAGATGATCTCGAGCTACGTCGGCGAGAACAAGATCTTCGCCAACCTTTATCTGTCCGGCAAGCTCGAGCTTGAGTTCAACCCGCAAGGCACGCTCGCCGAACGCATCCGCGCCGGGGGCGCTGGCATCCCCGCCTTCTTCACCAAGACCGGGGTCGGCACGATTGTCGCGGAGGGCAAGGAGATCCGCGACTTCAACAACGAAGCCTATCTCATGGAGACTGGCCTCGTCGCCGACATTTCGCTCGTCCACGCCTGGAAGGGCGATACGGAGGGCAACCTCGTCTACCGGAAGACGGCGCGCAACTTCAATCCGATGATGGCGAGCGCGGCCAGGCTGACGATCGCCGAGGTCGAGCATCTTCTGCAGCCGGGCGAGATCGATCCTGATCACATCATTACCCCCGGCATTTTCGTGCAGCGCATCGTTCATGTGCCGAACGCCGAGAAGCGCATCGAGCAGCGCACCACGCGCAAGCGCGACTGAGCCTGACCCAAGGAGACTCCCATGGCCTGGACCCGAGATGAAATGGCGGCGCGCGCCGCCAAGGAGCTCAAGGACGGCTTCTACGTCAACCTCGGCATCGGCATCCCGACGCTCGTGTCGAACTACATTCCGAAGGGCATGAGCGTGCAGCTGCAGAGCGAGAACGGCATGCTGGGCATGGGTCCGTTCCCGTTCGAGGGCGAGGAGGACCCCGATCTCATTAACGCGGGCAAGCAGACGGTCACGCAGCTGCCGACGACGAGCTTCTTCTCGAGCGCTGATTCCTTCGGCATGATCCGCGGCGGCCATATCGACCTTGCGATCCTCGGCGCGATGCAGGTCTCCGAGACCGGCGATCTGGCGAACTGGATGATTCCCGGCAAAATGGTCAAGGGCATGGGCGGCGCGATGGACCTCGTCGCCGGCGTCAAGCGCATCGTCGTGGTGATGGAGCATGTCGGCAAGGACGGGCCGAAGCTCCTCCATCATTGCGAATTGCCGCTGACCGGCTCCAAGGTCGTGGATCTCGTGATCACCGATCTCGGCGTCTTTTCGATCGACAAGCACGGCTATCGCGGCATGGCGCTCGTCGAGCTCGCCTCCGGCGTGACGATCGACGAGATTGCCGCCAAGACCCAGGCGGCCTACCGCGTCGCGCTGAACTGAAGGCGCAACGGACGGCGTCAACGCTGAAATAGCGGCCATGCCTGGACAGCGTGGCGAATGTCGGAATGGTGCATCGACCTTGCTCGCGAGCCGCGGGGGTGGGGTTTCCGACTTGACTGGAACGATGATCGGCAGAATCCGCACAAGGGCGGCCGCGCGCGTCGGGGCGATTGTCGCAACCGGATTCCTGACCTGCTTTACGACCCCGGCGTTCGCGGACGAGGCCGCGCCCGCGACCGACAACGCGTTGCTGACGCTCTGCGGAATCGTCGAGAATGCGGCTATGGAAGAGGGACTGCCAATCAATTTCTTCACCCGTCTGATCTGGCGTGAGAGCGCCTTCCAGTCGGGCGCCGTGAGCCCGGCGGGCGCCCGCGGGGTCGCACAGTTCATGCCGCACACCGCCTCCGAGCGCGCGCTTGGCGACCCGTTCGATCCGGCGGCCGCGATCCCGGCCTCGGCGAAGTTCCTGGCCGAACTTAAGCAGCGCTTCGGCAACCTGGGCCTGGCGGCCGCCGCCTACAACGCCGGGCCGAACGCGGTCGCCGACTGGGTCGCCGGTCACGGCTCCATGCCGCTCGAGACGCGGGACTATGTGCTTGCGATAACCGAACATGACGTCGAGGAATGGCGGAGCGGCAAGCCGCCGGCCTCGGCCTCACCCGAGCCGGCCGAGCCTTGCCTGACCTCGATCGCAAAGTTGCGCGTTGCCCGCGGCGCTGAGGCCTCGCCCCTCGTTTCCGGCCTATTTGCGCCATGGGGCGTGCAGATCTCCGCCAGCTTCTCGAAAGGCTCAGCGCTTCGCGCCTTCGCCCGCGCGCAACACGATTACTATAGCATTATCGGACGCATGACCCCGTTCGTCCTTGGCTCCGTTTTGCCGAGCCGGGGCGCGCGACCGTTCTATCGCGTGCGCCTGCCGGCGCAGAGCCCAAGCGAAGCGCAAAAGCTCTGCGATCGCCTCCAGGCCGTCGGGGGCACGTGTGCAGTCCTGAGAAGCTGAGGCCATTCCCTCCTTCTTCAATCGCCGCACAACCGGCCGCGCAAATATCGACGACCGCATGCCAGCAACGCGCAAAGACCGCGCATTCGCCGAGGGCTTGGCGAACGGGTCAAATCGACCCGGAGCGGCCGTCGCGGATTGCGTCGACCGAGGTCGCTGAAGGAGGTCGTCCGCTATCGGCGGTCGCCGCGAGTTTGCGCTGGTCGGATCAAACCGTGCGCAATCGGCTTTGTGAAACAGAAACCCGGGGGTCCGCGTGCTAGGGCGTTTCAAGGGCCATAAGCCGCGCGGCTTGGGCAGCATGGAGCGCCAGCTCGGCATCGGTCGCCGGAGCCGCCCAGTGGTGGATGTCCGGGTATTCGCGGTTGAGTTCATCCGCCATCAGCCGCGCATCTTCGCAAACATGCAGCTTCACGCCGCGGCTCACGCCCGTCACGCCCGGCTCCTGCCAGGCAAGTACGCAAATTCGCTCGCTCATTTTCGGCTCCGCTCGATACCCACCCGGCGACCACAAGCCTAGCTCCGTCCCGATGAAGACTTCGGAAACGGGTTGTTGGTGACAGAGTTCCCAATCTGGATCAGTGGCGGCCGTGCCCCCGCCGCCCACTTGACCCAGCCGTGAGTCGCGAGTTCCTTCAACGGTACGGAATCGGGCGATCGCGTTAGTGCGCCTCACGCTGGTTCGCTCAGGCGATGTGCCAGCGACCTCTCGATGACGCCGCTCGCCCCGGCGATCGGGCCCCCAGCTCCTCAGCGACTTTCTTGGCGACTGATGACCCACCCTCTTTTCGGTCAACTGCGTACTTGCTGTTTTCCTCGGCAATCGGACCCGTCCATGGCGCCAGTCTTGTTGGCGCCACCGTCATGGCCACAGAGCAGGTCGGCGTGGGACGTTCGCCGCCCTCCTCCATCCCTGCGCCCTGGCAACGCATGTTCGGAGGAAACGGGGAAGAGAAGGCAGCTTCTACCTGGAGCCCGGGGCGATCCTCGCTTGTGCGCCCGTTCCTCATTAATGGGCTGCTCGTGGCCCTTGCACCGTCGGCGGAAGCACGCCGTCGTGTTCCGGGGCCAAAGCGTGTTCCCGTCGAATGTCGCGTCAACTACCGGCGCTGTCAGCGGGGCCTGGGAAGGCGCAAGAAAAAATTTGCCGCGTCGACGCGACTCTTGCCGCTAAGCGGTCAATATTGCAGCTAAAATTGCAGTGGGCGGCAAAACCAGATCGAGCGTATGCCCAAACTTGTTCAAATCCAGTGCGTGAAATGTGACAAAGCAAATCCGCACCAGCGTGTCCGATACGTTGGAGGCAAGAATCCAGACGGAACCCGTTGGAAGCTGTCCGAAGATGTAGCCATCGCTGGCTTGAAGGCAGGCAAATGGCGCTTCTGGGCGGCAGGCGACGATAAGAGCGTCTGGGTCGTTACCGCGAAGTCCGCATCAGGACGTGAGTATCTCAAAGCAGAAACGGACTGGGTTCAGCCCGCTAAGCTGCTCGCCCTCCCGGACTGCCCGTAGCGGCGGGAACGAGCGCCGAATGTTACGGCCGTCGCCCTCGGCGGGCGGCGGAAGGCCGCTCCATGCTTGCCGCCTAGACTCGGCCGGGCGCGGCGCGCCATCGAGCCCTGGTTAATTCAGAATTTTACGACATTTTCTTTCTGATTTGCTAAATGTATGGTAGCCTGGATTTTGTGCTCGATTGAGGAGGCGCCCAGATGGCGAAGGGGCAGCACGTCAAGCCGCAGACGCCGCCGACACGGCGCGAAAAATTGGCTGACGCGCGCCGCAAGGCGCGACTGGAAAGAGAGGCGCGCGAGAAACGCATCATCGATGGGCTCAATAGGGGCATGTCGGTGGCGGAACTGACGGCTCGCGAGGGGGTGACGCGGAGAAGGATGCAGATCCTTGTCCGCGACATCCTCGCCAGGCGGGCGCCTTCGCCGCCCGCCGAATATCTGGCGCGGCAGGTCAACCGCTTGAACGAGGCGATGATCGTCGCCTACGGATCGATGGCCGGCGGCAACCTCAAGGCGGTCGACCGGGTGGTCAGGATCGTCGGCGAAATGGACCGCTATCACGGCTTTTTTCCAAGGCGCGCGAAGGCGCCGGACAGACGGCGCCGGCTCGCCCAGCAGGCTCAGGAGCCGCCCCCCCTCGCTCCGCCGCCAGAAGCAGGGCGCGATGGAAAAGTCGCTGCAACCGATTGAAAAGGCTCAATTCGGCGATGGAGATTGACAGGGCCCCGCAACTCGAAGGAGGCAGATTGCTGCCGAGGCCCGGATCGCTAAGCGATGAGCCCCTTCATCGGCGCGACCGGCGCCGTATCCGGAAAGATCCCCTGGGCGAGGGTCCGCTCCGAGAGGCCGAACTGATCGGCGAGCAAGCCCTTGAGCACCGCGCGCAGGTCGGTCGTCGGCGCGAGGTCGCGGCCCTGATAGAGGCGCTCGAGCTTGAGGCCCGGCCAGTCGGCGACGACCCTCCCGCCGGCGACGGCCCCGCCGGCGAGGAGCGCAACCGTTCCCGTTCCGTGGTCGGTGCCGCGGGTGCCGTTGACCCGGGCGGTGCGGCCGAATTCGGTGATCGCGACGATAACCGAATCGCTCCAGGCGTCGCCGAGATTGGCTTGGAAAGCCTCAAATGCGGCGTCGAGTCCCTGAAGGCGCTGCGCGAGCAAGCCCTGCGATGCGCCCTCGTTCTGGTGGGTGTCGAAGCCGTCGAAGGCGAGCGCGGCGACGCGCGGCCCGTCCGGCGCGGCCAGGAGGCGCGCCGCGCCGGCCGCGGCCAAGCGCATCTGGTCGACCAGTCCTCCAGCCCCAGGATTCTTCTTCGCCTGGGGCATCGCGCCCTCGGCGGCAATCTTCTGGGCCTCGAGCCCTTCCCGCAGTCTCTGACCGAGCGGGGGGTCGCGATGGGCGTACAGATCGAGGACGCGCTGGCCCAGGTCGTCGCCGGCCGGGGCCAACCCGCCGGGCGGTGCCCACCCGAGCGCGGGCGCGGGCCCCCGAATGACGAGCGGCGCTGTCGCGCCGACCCCGAGGCCGCGCATACGATGCGCTGACGACGGCAGCGCGGCGAGCGCCCGGTTGAGCCAGCCGCTGTCCGTGCGCCCCGGCCCAGGATAGCCGCTTTCGAGCACGTCCTGACCGTCGAAATGCGACCGGTCGCGATAGCCGGTGGCGGTCGCGTGAATGACGGCGGCGCGCTTCTCGTCATACATCCGCTTGAACGCCGCGAGCGCCGGGTGGGCGAAGAAGAAGCCGTCGAGCTTCAGCGCGGCCCGTTCGCCCGAGCTCGCGAAGGCAAGCTCGCCGTGCAGGTCGGCGTAGTCGGGATCGCCGACGGGCGGAATCGCCGAAAGGCCATCCATCGCGCCGCGCAGAATGATGACGACGAACCGCGGATCGCGGGCGCTCGCCGCGCTTGCCGGCGTGCGGAGGAAGCCTGCGCCGCAAAGGACGCCGGCCGCCGCGGCGCCGGCGCTTTGGACGAGGCGGCGGCGCGTGAAGGCGAGATTCGATCGCTGGCCGGCCATGGTCATCTCCTCTGGAACTCCGGCGCCATGAACAGGAGCGCGAGCGCCTGCTCGCGCGATTCGGCGCGTTCGACCGCCTGACGCGTCTCCGGCGACGCCGTCTCGCCGAGCGCCGTCTTCAGCGCCGCCATCGGCTCGGCGGCCCCGCGCATCCGCTGGCCCATGGACCAGGCAAGGTCGAGCCGCGCTTTCATGCCTTCGGGCGAGGCCCATGCGTCGCTCATGTCGGAAAAGCCGTTGGGCCCTCCGGGCTGCCAAAGCGGCATGCCAAGCAGGTTGAGGCTCTGGAGGTAGAGACCCGGATCGCTCGGCGAAAAGCCCGTCGCTCGCGCGGCGCCGACGACGAACTCGAGCGGCGTTCGGATCTTGGTCGGCCTGGCGCTCCAGGCGCGATCGTCGGAGACGAGCGCCGAGGCGACGACGGCGAGATCGCCGCCGCTGTCGAGGAACTTGCGCTGGAGCGCGTTGACGAGATCGACCGGCGGATCGTCGGCGACGAAATGGCGCACGAGCTTGGTCGCGATATGGCGCGCCGTCGCCGGATGACGCGCCAAATCGTCGAGCGCCGCGCGCCCCTGCTCGACGCCGGCTTCCGCATAGGTCTTGCCAAGCAATGTCCGCTGGCCGGGCTCGTGCCAGTTCGGCTTGAAGAGGAACGCCCCGGGCTGCCCCGCCTCGCTCTCCGGCCCAGCGACGCTCCAGCCAGTTATGATACGAGCGAGCTCGGTGACGTCGGCTTGGGTGTAGCCGGAGCCGACCCCCAGCGTATGAAGCTCCAAAATCTCGCGCGCGAGATTCTCGTTCAGACCCCGGCCGGCGAATTTTCCCGGGCCCGCGTTTGGGCCGATGGAGTTCTGGTTGTCGAGGAAGAGGATCATCGCTGGGTGGGTCTCGGCCGCCCGCAAGAGCGCAGAGAATTTTCCGAGCGCGTTCGGACGGATCGCTTCGCGCTCGAATGGTCCGGCCGCAATGCGCAACTCGGCGCTCTTGGCCGCCGAGACCGCGAAATGGTTGGACCAGAAGGCGACGAGCCGCTCGACGAACCCGGCGCGCGCCTGCAGCTGCTTTTGCAACCGCGCCGAGGCCTCGGCGCTGAACTGGGCCTGCACGACCGGCGGCTGGGGCTTGGCCGCCGCCGGCTTGGCTTCATGAGGCGCCGCCATGGTCACGCCCTCGGGCGGCGCCGCGCCGGTCGAGATCGCCGATGTCGAAGCCAGGGACGAGCCTTGCGGCGGCGCGGCTTCAAGCGGCGCCGCGGCCAGGGCGGAAGGGGTCTGCGCCGTCGACGGGCCTGCGGGCGGAACAGGCCCCATCGTCGCCATGGAGAGAGCGGTCGGCGGGATCGTTGCGATCGGCCCGCCGGGCCGCCCCGCCAGCATGGCCGGCGCCCGCTCCGCCGACTGAGCGGCCGACGGCCTCGCCGCTATCCTCACGCGTTCGGCGCGTAACTGCTGCTGTTCGAGATAATAGGCCTGCAAAGCCGACTGGCCGGAGGCCGGAGCGCGATCGCGAATCAGCGCGATATTCGCGGTCCACAGCTCTTCCAGCAGAAACCCCTGAGGATCCCCCGCCGCCGCATTGAGATCGCCAGGACGCGCGCCCAGCCCAAAACGATTGAACGCCGTGACTGCCTGCGCGTAATCCGGGCCGATCGTCATTGACGCCTCGCCATGAGCGCTTGGATGCTCGCGCGCATCAAAGCGCGCAAACGCTGAGCGGAGCGTGAACCGAACGTGGCGAATTTTGGGAGAGAGGCGTTTGGCGTTGGCTCCGAGGTCACAAAGGCGTGACGGCCGCTTGCGCCGTCACGCCTTGCGCCAGGGTTTATTTCTTGACCAGCGGGCAGGCCGAATCGGCGAGCTTGCCGAACGCCTCTTCCCCCTTCATCGTCTTGAGAACCTTGTAGTAGTCCCAAGCGCCCTTCGATTCTGCAGGCGTCTTCACTTGGACGATATACATGTCGTGCTCGAGCAGGCCGTCGGGACGGATCACGCCGTCGGTAACGAAGGCGTCGTTGATCTTCGTCTTGCGAACCTCATCCATTATCTTGTCGGGGTCGGTCGTTCCGGCCGCCTTGACTGCGTTGAGATAGGTGAGGGTGGCCGAATACATGGCCGCCTGGGGGAAGGTTGGCTCTCTCTTGGTCTTTTCATAGAAGCGTTTTGAGAAGGCGCGAGTGGTGTCGTCGAGGTTCCAATACCACGCGGTCGTCAGCACCAGACCCTGGGCGATGTCGAGCCCCATCGCGTGGACGTCCGAGATGAACACGAGCAAGGCCGCCGGCCGCATCGTCTTGGTGAGGCCGAACTCGGCCGCGGCTTTCATGGAATTTGACGTGTCTGTGCCCGCGTTGGCGAGGCCGAGCACCTGCGCGCCCGAGCCCTGCGCCTGAAGGAGATAAGAGGAAAAGTCCGACGTTCCGAGCGGCACGCGAACGTCGCCCACCACACTGCCGCCGCCCGACTTCACGACTTCAGCGGCACCTGCCTCCAATTGTTTCCCGAAGGCGTAGTCCGCGGTGAGGAAGAACCAGCTCTTGCCGCCTTCTTCGAGAATGGTCTTCGCCGTCCCGTTGGCGAGTGCCGTCGTGTCGTAGCCGTAGTGGACCGTATAGGGCGTGCAGTCTTTGCCGGTCAGCGAAGCGGCGGCGGCGCCGATGGCGAAGAACGGGATCTTTTTCTCCTTGGCCGCGGCGGACATCGCCAGGCTGACGCCCGAGTTGGAGCCACCCAGCAGCATCGTCAGGCCGTCGGTGTCGGCCCATTCGCGGAGTTTCTGCGCCCCGAGATCGGGTTTGTTTTGATGATCGAAGGTCATCAACTCGATCGGCTGGCCGAGCGCCGTGCCGCCAAAATCGGAGATCGCCATTTTGATCGCCTCGACGCCGCCTGCCCCGATGATGTCTGCGTAAGGACCCGACATGTCGTCGATGTCGCCGATCACCACCTTGTTCGAAGCAGCGTATGCCCCCTCCGCCGTCAGCAATGCGCAGAGCACGGCCGCCAACAGCAACAATCTTTTGGGCGTTTTCATGGGTATCTCCTCCGGTTCGGCGCCGCCTCTATGCCCCGCCCGACAAAGACCGTGGCGCATGACGGCATATTGCTTGCCGCGCCTCCGCAAGGCAAGGCGGATCGACGCTTGGCTTGTTGACGGAAGAGTCCCTATAACGCCGCCATGGCGCGAAAGATGTCCCGGCAAAAGCGAGCGGCTCTGGCCGAGGTCGTCTTCGAACGGCTGTCGGCGGTCGAGCCGGCGCCGAAGGGAGAGCTCGACTACATCAATCCCTTCACGCTCCTCGTGGCGGTCGTGCTGTCCGCGCAGGCGACCGACGCCGGCGTCAACAAGGCGACCCGCTCCCTGTTCGCGGTCGCGGACACGCCCGAGAAAATGGCGGCGCTGGGGGAAAAGGCGCTCGTCGAGCGGATCAAGACGGTCGGTCTCTATCGCTCGAAGGCCAAGCACGTCATCGCCCTTTCGCGCGCAATCGTCGAGAAGCACGCGGGCCAGACGCCGCGCGACCGGGCCGCACTCGAGGCCTTGCCCGGGGTCGGCCGCAAGACCGCCAATGTCGTCCTCAACACCGCTTTCGGCGAGCCCACGATCGCAGTCGACACGCACGTGTTTCGTGTCGCCAACCGGCTCGGAATCGCGCCCGGCGCGACGCCGCGCGAAGTCGAGGACGAACTGATGCGCGTGGTGCCTGAGCGGTTCCTGCGCCACGCCCATCACTGGCTCATTCTGCACGGGCGCTACCTATGCAAGGCGCGGAAGCCGCTATGCGGCTCCTGCGTTCTCAACGACGTCTGTCCATACGAGCCGAAGACCATCGCCGCTTTGTTGAGCGAAAACGCGTCGACAGCGTGACAGCGACGTCAATGGCGCCGTTCGACACTGACGCTGCCTTGCAGGACGTGGCTCGTCGAGAGGACTTCCGTTAGCGACGCGGCGATTACCCGGGCTTGCGGGTCGCTAGCAGCGCCGGCTGGAACAGCAGCGCTGCGGCCAGCGTCGTCACCAGAGCGAGCGCCATCAGCTTACCCATGCTCGACGTGCCGGGATGGTGCGACAGCCAGAGGCTGCCGAAGGCGGTAGCGGTCGCCAAGGCGCTAAAGAATACGGCGCGCGTCAGACTCAACTGCAGAAAATTGGTTTCACCCGCGCGCCACGCCATCACATAGTAGATCTTAAACGCCACGCCGACCCCAAGCAGCAACGGCAGGGCGATGATATTGGCGAAGTTGAGCCGCATGCCGATCAGCACGCAGATTTCGAGCGTGGCGACAATAGCCACCAAGAGCGGCGCCAAAGTCAGCGCGACGTCGACGGGCCGCCGCAGCGCGACCAACAGCAGGAGCGCGATCGATACGATCGACCAGAGGCCCGCCTGAAAGAAGGCCCGGACTATGGTCTTGGCCGCTTCGAGAACGAAGATCGGCGGACCGGTTGCCTCGGGCGCGACCTCGAGGACCGCATCAGCGAAGCGGCGCATTGTTGCATTGTCGTTCGAGTCGCCTTTCGGCGACACCTCGATGCGTGCAAGCCCGTCCTGTGCGATCCAGTCTTGCACCAAAGATTGCGGCAGGCTCTCGGCGGTGACCGGCGCGGCGTTGAGCAGGTCGCGGACCTGGTTGAGCGTGACCTCGAGCGGCTTGACCAGGGCGGCGCGGGCGATCCGTCGGGGTTCCGGGGGGCCGTCGGCCAGGTTGGTCAGGAGACGGCTCAGCCGGCGCGCCTCGTGAGCCGACGCGCTGCTGGCGTCGCCGATCGAGTCGACAAGATCGCGCGCCGCCATCTTGATGGCCGCCACGTCCTCGGCGTCTGTGGGAGCTGCCTTGATCGATTGGGGATTGAGCGTGTTTTGCAAGAAGAAGCCCGCGTCCTGAATGATCGCCAGCTTATCGTCCTGCTCCGCCGGCACGAAGCTTTGCAGCGTCCGCGCTTCGGCGACTTCCGGCCTACCAGCAATTTTCGCCGCGAGCGCCGTCGCCTTGGCGAGATCCGGCGCCAGCACATCGATGGTGTTGGGGCTGGTGCGCGAATTTCGCATCAGATCGAGCAGGGTCGAGACCGATTCGGTGCTCGCGCTGCGCAGGTTCATTGGATTGAAGTCGAACTGCAGCTTGAAGAGAAGCGGCGCGCCGAGGAGCGTCGCCGTCAGTGTCGCGCCGACGATCCAGATGCGCCGGCGCGCAAGGAAGTGGTCCAGCGGGGCAAGCGCCGCGAAGCCGATCGGTTTCGGCTCGCCTTTCGGGTTGAAGGTCACAATCAAGGCGGGGAGAAGCGTTATGCTCGTCGCGAAGGCGATCATCATTCCCGTTCCCGCAATGAGGCCGAGCTCGGAAAGGCCCCGGTAGGCGGTCGGCAGAAAGGAATAAAAGCCGGCGGCGATTGACGCTGTCGCCAGCAGGAGCGGGCCGCCGACCCCTGCCGCCGCATTGCGCTGCGCCTTGGCGACGTCATTCTCGTCGTGGCGCGCGTCCCGGTAGCGCACGCTGAACTGGATGCCGAAATCAACGCCCAATCCGACGAACAGGACTGCGAAGGCGACCGAGATCAAATTCAGCGCCCCGACCATCCAAAGACCGACCGCCGCGGTGAGCGCCAATCCGACGACCAGGTTGATCAGAACGGCCACGATAATGCTCGGCCGTTTGAGCGCCAGCCAAAGGATCAGGATGACGACGGACACGGTCGTCAGGCCGTTCACTTCCGCGCCGTCGGCAATCGTGGCGAACTCTTCGTCGGACAGCGCCACAGGACCGGTCAGACGCACTGTCACGCCGTGATCGGGCGTCAACGAGAGCGATTTGACAGCGTCGCGGATCGCCGCGGTCGCGCGCCCGCCAGGCTGCAGATCCGCGTAGTGGAGCTTCGGCTGAATATAGACAAATTGGCGCAGGTCGGCTTGGTCGGGCGTTCGTCCGGTAATCAGCGTCTGCCACGAAAACGCGGAGTCGCGGCCGGCGGCCGACCGCTCGAGCGCGTCTGCGATGAGCGTCAAGGGACGCTCAAGGTCCTCGAGCTTCGCCTCCTTGAGGCGGACGCCCTGAAGCGCCTCCGACAGGGCCCCCATGATTCCGCGCAAGCTTGGATCGGCCGCCATCGCGCCGAGGAACGGCTGGGCGCGGATGAGTTCGTCACAGTTGCGCCGGACCTCCTCCACTGTCTCGAACAAAAGGACATTCTGGGCAAAGAATGGATCGCCCTCAGGCCATCGCACGCTGCGGAACTGGTCGCCACGCGAGGCCAGACTTTCACTCAATGCCTGGGCGGCGGCGCGGACGGCTTCCGGCGTTGTCGCATCGACGACCGCGACGATCAGGTCGGCGCGCTGGGGAAACGCCCTATCGAGCACTACCTCTTGCTGTCGCCACGGCAGTGATTCCGACAGCAATTTCTCGCTATCCGTAGTGATTGCGAAGTTTTGAGCGAGATAGAAGGCAGACGCGAGAGCAAGCAGCAGAAACCCTGCGATCACGGCCCGGGAATTTCGAACGCAAAACACGACGATCCGCACGATCGCTGCAACAATCATCGGGGACTCGTCATCGCGTGTTGGGAGCTCACTTGTTGGAGCAGCCATTTGGACGGCCGCTGCGCGTCCGGTCTACGCCGGGCCTGGCCGCACAACAACAAAACATCGTCACGAAAACGCATCACAGCGGCGACGGCGACTGAATATGCGCAAGAGTTCGGTCAAGTGGCTTACCCGCCGTCCCGCGTGGTGCAAAAGAGCGACAGGGGCAGAAAAAACGACGCGCGACCGCCGATTTGCCCGGGAAATCACTCGCGCTTTATTGCCCGCCAGGGTGGCGGCCGATAGGTTCTCTCCGCTGGATGGGCGAATCCGTCGATTGTCTGTGGTCCTGCGCGTTCGTGCCGGGTCGGTCTCTCCTGCAAGTCGCTCGTTAGGGATGATCGCTGGCCGATGGCGTCGCATGAAAAACGAACTGCCTGGGGCTTGGCGCTGCTGAGCTCGGTACTTTTGGCAGGCTGCGCCGGCGCACGGCGCGAGCCGATGGCTCAAATCAACGATCCCAATGAGTCGACCAATCGCCAAGCGCTTGCTGTGAACCAGGCCGTGTTTGGACCTATTTCGACCGGCTATCACGCCGTCACACCGTCGATAATACGGCAGGGGATTGGCAACGTCAGCGCCAATTTGAACGAACCGCGCATTTTCGCAAACGATCTCCTGCAGCTCCGCTTCAGCGCCTTTGCGACGACGGCCGCGCGATTCGTCGTCAACTCGACGCTTGGCCTTGGCGGAATCTTTGACGTCGCGACCCAGGGGGGTCTTGCGAAGCAGACTGGCGACTTCGGGCAGACCCTGTTCGTCTGGGGCGTCGACGACGGTCCCTATTTGGTTTCGCCGTACTTGGGCCCCTCCACTGCCCGCGACGCAGTTGGCTTCGTGGTAGACGAGGCCGGCGATCCGGTCGGCTGGGCGCTGGGCGTTGCTTTCGGCTACCCGGCCATAGCGGGCTTGGCCGGGATCGGCTTCGTTACGCAAGTCGACCAACTCAAACAGGCGGAGAGTAGTTCGATCGATTTCTACAGCTTCCTTCGTTCTTCGTATTATCAAACCCGGCGCGCGCAATTGCGCGAAGCGATTGGCCTCCCGGCTAATGTGGAGTCGCCCGCTGAAATCGGCTCGGCTGCTCGAGCGGCGCCGCCGTCAAATGCGCTGCGCAAGCGCCCGACCTCGGGCGAATAACCGGGTCTGGACGATCAATTACCCGCCGAGCAACTGCCGAGTGCGCTGGCGCAGTTCAGTGATCAGTCCTTCGGCGCCGCCGTTCGAGGCCAGGATCGATGAGAACTCGGCGCGGCGCGTTGCGAGCTCGCTGACCGTGCCATTGGCGTAGATATCGACGATGCGGGCGCCGCGCACCAGGTAGTTGATCGTGGTCGAGCCGAGCTGAGTCTTGACGATTTGGTCGCCGCCCCGGACTTCTACGGTGGGGTCGACCTTATAGCCTTCGCCCGAATAATCGCCGAGCCGGCTCGCATAATCGGCGACGATGAACTTGCTGAACGCTTCCATCGTTTGGGACCTTTCTGACCCGGAAAAGCGCGACCAAGCGGGTCCGACGGCGAGCCGCGTCATTGTGCCGATGTCGAAAGCGCCGAAGACCGCGGATGAAATTCGGCGTGCGCGCTCCGCGACACCTAGGCCGCGCGCAGCATTAACCGCCGGGAGCAGGGTGGCGTAGTAGGATTCGATGCGCCGCGCCGCCGGGTCCATGGCTTGCGCGAGCGACGGACTCACGCCGCGCGCGGCAGAGGCAATGGCAACGAGCGCTCCCACCGCAAATTGGCGGCGGTTGAAGTCATAGAGCATGCTGCAGCTTCCTTTTCGTATTCAAAACGGTATCGTTTTCCGGTACGCGGAGTCGCTCTTAGGGCATCCCGCCTCCACGGCATAGAGGGTGCGGTAAGACTGCCACGGCGGAAGGATGATCGGTTGGTTTATCGCTGATCGGAGCGACCCTTTCCAGGCCGTGGATCGCGCGTTGGACCGCCCTTATAGTTTGCTGGACTGATAGAGAAGGGCGACGCACTCAAAAATGGGTTGAAGGTCAGGTCATGACGCTGCCCGATATTTTGTCGAGCATGACGGGCCAAACATCATATATGCGAAGGCAGGGCTTATGCCGCCAGCATTTTCGCCAGGGCGTTACGAGGCTCTAGGCCATCCGGCGGGGTCACGCCTCGCGCAGCGAGGAGAAGGAAGCTCTTAGGTCTGGTCATGCGTCATCGCGAAGGGTGGCAAGGTCGCGTGGTTCCATTGGATTCCTGGTCCGCCAACGATATCGGAGCGGCGGCTGGCGTCGTAACGCGGTCGTCGCCTTTCGCGCCGATCCTCGTCACCGGCGCCAGCGGCTTCCTGGGATCGGCGATCGCGGTGGCGCTGCGCGCCTGCGGGCATCACCTGCGCCTGCTGGTGCGTCCGACGAGCCCGCGCACGAATTTGTTCCCCGGCGACTCTTTATGCGAGGGCGATCTCCGCGACCGCGCTTCGATTACGTACGCGCTGAAAGGTGTCCGGCTGCTCTTCCATGCGGCCGCCGATTACCGTCTTTGGGCCCGAAATCCGGAAGAGATTGTCCACAACAATGTCGAGGGCACGCGGCTCCTCATGGAGGAGGCCATGCGCGTCGGCGTCGAGCGGATCGTTTACACCAGCAGCGTCGCGACTCTGAAGCCCATAGAGGGCGCCGCGACGGAGGAACACCGTTTGGCCGAGGACGAGGCCATCGGCGCCTATAAGCGCAGCAAGGTCGTGGCCGAACGTCTCGTCGAGACCATGGTTCATCGCGACGGGTTGCCGGCCGTTATCGTCAACCCGACGACACCGATCGGCCCGCGCGACGTGCGGCCGACTCCGACCGGCCGGGTCATCATCGAGGCCGCGTCGGGACGTATGCCTGGTTTCGTCGACACTGGGCTGAATCTCGCCCATGTTGACGACATCGCCGCAGGCCACATCTCCGCGCTTGACCGCGGCCGGATCGGCGAGCGCTATATTCTCGGGGGAGAAAACGTCCTTCTTGCCGATATGCTCGCGGACATCGCCCGACTTGTCGGGCGGCGGCCCCCCACGCTGAAGATCCCGCGGGCAGCCGTCTATCCCGCCGCCTATGCAGCGGAGACGATGGCGAGGATTCGTGGCGCCGAGCCCTTCATCACGGTCGATGGCCTGCGTATGGCGCGCCATCATATGTTTTTCGACGACGCGAAAGCGCGGCGGGAGCTCGGCTATGCATCCAGGCCGTATCGAGAGGGCCTGGCCGACGCGATCGCTTGGTTTCGCGCTCATGGGCGCCTTAGATGATCGTCACGGCGTTCTCTATCCTCGCGGTCGGCGCCTGGGCTTATCTCCTGCTTGGCAGGGGGTGGTTCTGGCGTTGCCGCGAGCGCGATGACGCGGTTCCATGGGTGAGCGAAACTCGGTCCCAGAATTCGCCGCCTGTCTGGCCCGACGTCGTGGCTATCATCCCGGCCCGCGACGAATGCGATGTGATCGCCGAGAGCGTCGGCTCTCTCCTGCGGCAGGACTACGCGGGGCGATTTTCAATTGTCGTCGTCGACGATCAGAGTTCCGATGGGACCGCCGCGGCCGCATCAGCGGCCTCGAACGCACTGGGCGCTGCCGGCCGCCTGCGCGTTATCCCGGGAAGCAATATCCCCTCGGGTTGGACTGGGAAGTTGTGGGCGATGCGCCAGGGCCTCGCCGCGGTAGAAGTTGGCGCGGAACCGCCCGAACTCGTATTGTTCACCGATGCCGACATCGTCTACGCGCCGCAGATGTTAAGTCGGCTCGTCGCCATCGCCCGCTCCAAAGACAGCGTCCTCACGTCGCTGATGGTGAAGCTCCGCTGCGAAAGTCCGGCGGAACGTTGGCTCGTTCCTGCCTTCGTCTTCTTTTTTCAGAAGCTTTATCCTTTCGCCTGGGTGAACGATCCTGGACGCGCCACGGCTGCGGCGGCCGGCGGTTGCATGCTCGTTGAGCGCAGAGCGCTCGGCTTGGCCGGCGGCCTGGAGGCTGTGCGCGGCTCCCTGATCGACGACTGCGCTCTGGCGGCGCTCATGAAGCGTCAAGGCGCGATCTGGCTCGGCCTGACGGATAACGTGCGAAGCTTGCGCGCCTATCCGGACTTCGCCGATTTCGGACGGATGGTGGTGCGCTCCGCCTTCGCGGAATTGCGGTATTCGCCGCTTCGATTGGCCTTGGCGGTCGCAGGAATGGGCCTCGTCTATCTCGCGCCGCCGACTTTCGCCGTGTTCGCCCATGGGGTCCCGCAACTGGCCGGGGCGCTCGCCTGGGCTATGATGGCCTTGAGCCTGACGCCGACGCTCCGCGTTTACGGCCTGCCCATGGCCTACGGCGTCGCGCTGCCCGCCATCGCTGCCGCCTATATGCTCTTCACGTTGGAATCGGCCGTACAATATTGGCGCGGACGCGGCGGCTACTGGAAGGGTCGCTTTCAGGCTCCGGTGGGGGAGGCGGCAGGCGGATGACGACTGCAAGCGAGACGCTCTCCGGCAAGACCCATCGCGACGAGAACTTTCCGGTCGCCTCATGGCTCATGAGCGCCCGCCATCGCGGCCCGATCCTCGCCTTCTATCGCTTTGTGCGCGCCGCCGACGATGTCGCAGATCATTCCACGCTTTCACCGGACCAGAAACTTGCGATGCTCGACGGTCTTGGCGATGCGCTTTGCGGCCGGGGTCCGCGAGATCCGGAAGCTGAACCTCTGCGGCACGCCTTGTGCGATCGGGGGCTTAGTCCGGGACACGCACTCGATCTCCTCAACGCCTTTCGTCTTGATGTGCGTAAAAATAGATGCGCCAGTTGGGCGGAATTGATGGACTACTGCCGGCTCTCGGCGATGCCGGTCGGCCGTTTCGTTCTCGATGTCCATAACGAGGACAAGGCGATTTGGCCCGCCTCCGATGCGCTATGCGCCGCGTTGCAGGTCATCAACCACCTTCAGGATTGCGCCGCCGACTATCGCCGCCTCGACCGGGTCTACCTGCCTCAAGACATTCTCGCGGCGCACGGCGCTTCGATAGAGATGCTTGGCGCTGCGCGAGCGCCCCCTGCACTGAGGCTCGCCATCGCGGAGATCGCTCGACGCGCTTTCGAACTGACGGAACGCGGCGCGGCGCTCATCCCACAGATCGCGAATGTCCGCCTCGCGCTTGAGGTCGCCGCGATTCAAAACCTCGCGCGGCGCCTCGCTCGCGACCTCGAGCGCTGTGATCCGTTGAGCGAGCCCGTCCATCTCGACAAGCGTGGCTTCGCGCTCATTGGCGGGGTCGGCGTCTTCCGCGGGCTCGCCTCGAGGCTCGCTCGCGCGGTCCGAACACCGCCAAAGGTCCGCGCATGACCCCTCAGACGGCGCCTGCGTCGAGCAGCTCGTTCTATACGGCGATGCGCGTATTGCCGAGGGATCGCCGCGAGGCGATGTTTTCCCTTTACGGCTTCTGTCGCGCAGTCGACGACATCGCGGACGCGCGCGGGTCTTCATCCTCGGCGCAGCGCTTGGCGGAATTGGAGCGTTGGCGCGCCGACATCGCCGAGCTTTTCGCCGGCAGGGCGCCGCCGCATCTTACAGATCTTGCCGAAGCTGTGCGCGACTATGGCCTGAGGCGTCTGGACTTCGAGGCCATCATCGACGGCATGGAGATGGACGCCGATCGCGATATCCGCGCCCCGGATTGGGCGACGCTGGACCTCTATTGCGATCGGGTGGCAAGCGCGGTTGGGCGACTGTCGGTGCGAATTTTCGGGCTCGGTCCGAAGCCCGGCGAAGCGCTTGCCCGTCATCTGGGGCGTGCGCTTCAGCTCACCAACATCCTGCGCGACATCGACGAGGACGCCGCGGTGGGTCGGCTCTACCTTCCGCGCGAGGCGCTCATCGCCGCCGGCGTGGCGTCGGACGACCCATTGTCAGCGGCGGCTGATCCGAAGATCGCCGCCGCCTGCGCGGAAGTTGCAGCGCGCGCCCGCGGACATTTCGATGAGGCGCAAGCCATCATGGCGGCGGCGCCGCGCGGCGCCGTGCGGGCGCCGCAATTGATGGCCGCCGCCTATCGCTCCATTCTCGACAAGATGGTTGCCGACGGCTTCGAGCCGCCCCGACGGCGCGCGAAGGCGAGCCGGTTGCGCATTCTGGGCGCTCTTCTGCGCTATGGCGTCGTATGACCGGCCGGATCGTCCATGTCATCGGGGCCGGCGTTGCGGGCCTCAGCGCCGCGGTGCGTCTGGTCGACGCCGGCCTAAACGTCATCGTGCATGAGGCGGCGCGAGCGGCCGGCGGGCGCTGCCGATCCTACTATGACCAATCCCTGGATCTCGTCATCGACAACGGAAATCATCTGCTGCTCTCCGGCAACCATAGGGCGCTCGAGTATCTCGGTCGCATCGGGTCGCTCGACAAATTGCGGGGTCCTCGCTCCGCTATCTTCGATTTCGCCGACGCGCAGAGCGGCGAGCGCTGGAGGCTGCGGCCAAACGCGGGGCGCCTCCCTTGGTGGCTCCTCGACCGGAGGCGGCGCGCGCCCGGAACCACGCTCAGCGAATATTTCGCTCCGCTTGGAATGTTGACCGCGCCTTCGACAGCCACAGTCGCAGAGGCGATGTCGTGCGCCGGTCCGCTCTACGAACGGATGTGGCGGCCGGTACTGCTTGCCGGCCTGAATACGGACCCGCGCGAGGGCTCCGCCGCACTTGCGGCTGCGGTCCTCCGCGAGACCCTCGCGGCAGGCGGCAGGGCGTGCCGCCCACTCATCGCAAGCGAAGGGCTTTCGCCGACCTTTATCGATCCGGCATTGGCCTTTCTGAAGGCGCGGAACGCGACGGTTCGCTTTGGCGAACGACTGCGCGCCATCCGGTTCGAGAGCGCGCGCGCTGCGGAGCTCGAGTTTGAGGCCGGGCGCAAGGCCCTCGCCGGCGACGACGGGGTGCTGATCGCCGTTCCGCCCCGAACGGCGCAGGATCTGCTTCCCGGCCTCGAGGCGCCCGACGAATTCAGGGCGATCGTCAACGCCCACTTCCGAATCGCGCCGCCGCAGGGTCAGCCGCGAATCCTGGGCGTCGTCAACGGATTGACGGAGTGGCTGTTCGCCTATCCGGGACATCTGTCGACGACGATCAGCGCCGCCGATCGGCTTCTCGACCGACCGCGGGAGGAGCTCGCGGCCGAAATCTGGCGAGAGGCCGCGGCGCTGACCGGTCTCCCGCCAGGTTTGCCGCGTTGGCAGATCGTCAAGGAGAAACGCGCGACTTTTGCGGCGACGCCAGCGCAAAACGCCAAGCGCCCTCCCTCGCACACACGCTGGAAGAATGTCGCGCTGGCCGGCGACTGGACGCAGACCGGCCTGCCTGCAACCATCGAGGGCGCGGTTCGTTCCGGCCACAAGGCCGCGTCAATCATTGTCGAGATGCGCGCCTGCGCGCCGCAAGCCCGCACCGCTACAGGTGTTTCACCATGAATATAGCACTCGACCGGACGCAGGATGCGCCTTCGCTTGAAGCGCTGGAGCGGCACATATCCGCAGCGTCGGAGGCGCTTCGAGCCCGGCAACGAGAGGACGGACACTGGTGCTTCGAACTTGAGGCCGACGCAACGATCCCGGCCGAATATGTGCTGCTCCGGCACTTCCGGGGCGAAGTGTCGGATCTCGAACTCGAGCGCTTGATCGGCAACTATATCCGGCGAGTCCAGGGCGACCACGGCGGCTGGCCGCTGTTCTACGCCGGGGCGTTCGATATGAGCGCCAGCGTGAAGGCCTATTTCGCCTTGAAAATGATCGGCGATGATCCTCAGGCGCCGCACATGCGCCGCGCGCGAGAAGCCATCCTCGCACGAGGCGGCGCCGCAAGGAGCAATGTCTTCACGCGTGCGCTGCTCGCGCTTTACGGCGCAATCCCCTGGAGCGGCGTTCCGACAATGCCGGTCGAGATCATGCTGCTGCCGCGCTGGTTTCCCTTCCATCTCGACAAGATTTCCTATTGGGCGCGCACGGTGCTCGTTCCGCTCATGGTGCTTCAGGCGCTGAAGCCGCGCCCCGCCAATCCGCGAGGCGTCGAGATTGCGGAACTCTTCATCGCGCCGCCCGAGACCGTCCGCGACTGGCCGACGGGCGCACATCAGACATGGGCATCGACAACGTTCTTCGGCGCGATCGACAGGTTGCTCAAGCTCACCGAACCTTTCTTCCCGCCATCAACGCGCCGCCGCGCCATCGACGCTGCCGTGACTTTCGTGACGGAACGGCTAAACGGCGAGGACGGCCTCGGCGCAATCTATCCCGCTATGGCGAACGCCGTGCTGATGCTCGACGCGCTCGGCTACCCGGCCGACCATCCTGATCTCGTTGTCGCGCGCAAGTCGATCGAGCGGCTGCTGGTCGTCGGCGAGGACGACGCCTATTGCCAGCCTTGCTTGTCGCCTGTCTGGGACACGGCGCTCGCGGTCCATGCGTTGTTCGAAGCGGGCGATGCGGCAAGCGCCGCGCGGGCACGGGCCGGAATTGAATGGTTGAAGCCTCGCCAGGTCCTTGACGTGAAAGGCGATTGGACTGCGCGCCGTCCCGACGTTCGGCCGGGCGGCTGGGCCTTCCAATACGAAAACCCGCACTATCCGGATCTTGACGACACGGCCGTCGTGGCGATGGCGATGGATCGTGCGGACCGCGGCGCCTTCGGTGCAGCCGATAGGCAATATGCGCAAGCGATCGCGCGGGCGCGCGAATGGGTCGAAGGCTTGCAAAGCCGCGACGGGGGCTGGGCCGCCTTCGACGCCGACAACACTTACTACTACCTCAATCACATCGCTTTCGCCGATCATGGCGCCCTGCTCGATCCGCCGACGGCCGACGTCACTGCGCGCTGCGTCTCCATGCTTGCGCAGCTGGGCGCGGCGAACGCCTCGCTGACGCGTGGCGTCGACGCGCTCATCGCCAGCCAAGAGAAGGATGGAAGCTGGTTTGGCCGCTGGGGCATGAACTACATCTACGGCACCTGGTCGGCCCTTTGCGCGCTCGGCGCGACCGGCCAGGATCGGCAGTCGGCGCCCGTGCGCCGTGCGGTCGAATGGCTGGTGAGCATTCAGAATGCCGACGGCGGTTGGGGCGAGAGCGGCGACAGCTACAAGCTCGACTACAGGGGTTTCGAGCCGTCGCCAAGCGCTGCCTCGCAGACAGCCTGGTCGCTGCTTGGGCTGATGGCCGCAGGCGAAGCCGATCATCCTGCGGTCGCACGCGGCATCGCCTATCTGGCCGCGACACAGGGAAGGGATGGCTTCTGGGACGAGCCGTTCCATGCCGCCACGGGATTCCCACGCGTGTTCTACCTGCGCTATCATGGCTATTCGAAGTTCTTCCCGCTCTGGGCGCTGGCCCGATATCGAAACCTGAAGCGCGGCAACAGCCGCGCCGCGATATTCGGCATGTAACTTTCTTGAAGAGCGTCGCGCCGTCTTCTCACCTTCTCTTCATCAGCGGACTCAAACGCGAGGCGGCGATCGCTCGCGCCTCTGATGCGCTGGCGATCTGCGGTAGCCGAGAGACGTTGCGCGCGAAGCTTGCAGAGGCGACGACGCCCTTTCGGCTGACGATCAGCTTTGGACTATGCGGCGGTCTGGACCCAGCGTTGCGCAGCGGCGACATCGTCATCGGGACCCGGGTCTTGGCTAGCCGGGCAAGCGTCATGGCCGACGAAAGCATCGCGCGCGAACTCGCGACGCGTCTTGCCGACGCCGGCGAACGCGTCAGCCTCGGCGCCGTCGCGGGCGTCGACACGCCGATCCTGACAAGAGCGGCCAAAGCCGAGCTCCGGAACGCGACGATGGCTATCGCCGTCGATATGGAAAGCCACTTGGCGGCGCGCCTCGCCGCGCATCACAAGACGCCCTTCGCCATCCTGCGTGTGATCAGTGATCCGGCAGACCGCGATCTGCCGACTCTCGCGGCGAAAGCCATTCAGCCCGACGGAAGCATCGATCTTGGCGCCGTTGCGTCTGCTTTTGTCCGCTCGCCCGCTCAGACGCCGCTCGTGATCGCGACGGCCCGCGACAGCGCAACCGCCTTCGCAGCGCTACGCCGTTGTCGTCGCCTCCCCGGCCTTTTCTCTGGCCTCGGACTGGCGCATCTCTGAAAGTTTCTTCGAGACATTATGCTCGAAAACGAATTCGGCCGGACGCTGACGGTCGAGCGGAATTTCCGGGGCCATGGGGCCGTCGGTTCTTACCCCGCGGAGCGTTACGGTCAGGGCCTTCCATGGCCTGGCCGCCGTATCCTTCACCGCTGTCGCCTCGAAGCCGCTATGGACCATGCAATCGGCGCATTTTGCGTAGTTGCCCGTTCCATAAGCGTCCCAGTCGGTCTCCCCCATCAGCTCCTTGAAGGTCGCGGCGTAGCCTTCGCCAAGCAAGTAGCACGGGCGCTGCCAGCCGAAGACTGTGCGCGTCGGATTACCCCAGGGCGTGCAGTGGTAGGTCTGATTGCCGGCCAGGAAGTCGAGGAACATGCTGGACTGGTTGAACGCCCATTTACGTCCGCCGTCGCCGCGCCGGAAGATGTCGCGGAACAATTGCTTGGTCGCCGCGCGGTTGAGGAAGTGCTTCTGGTCCGGCGCGCGCTCGTAGGCGTAGCCCGGCGAAACGGTGATGCCGTCGACGCCGAGCGCAGTCACGAAGTCGAAGAAGTCGGCCACTCGTTCCGCGTCGGCGTCATTGAAGAAGGTGCAGTTGATTGTGACCCGGAAACCCCTCGCCTTCGCCGTCTTCAGCGCCGCCACGGCGCGATCATAGACGCCCTCCTGGCAGACCGACTTGTCATGCATCTTACGGTCGCCGTCGAGATGGATCGACCAGGTAAAATTGGGGCTCGGCCTGTACTGATCCATTTTCTTTTCGAGCAGAAGCGCGTTGGTGCACACGATCGCGAACTTCTTTCTGGCGATCACGCCTTCCACTATTTTGGGCAATTCCTTGTGCAGGAGCGGCTCGCCGCCAGCGATGACGACGACCGGCGCCCCGCATTCGTCCACCGAGGCGAGCGCATCCTCAACCGAAATCCGCTTGTCGAGGATCGCGTCGGGATAATCGATCTTGCCACAACCCGCGCAGGCGAGATTGCAGCGGAACAAAGGCTCCAGCATGAGAACCAGCGGATAGCGCTTGCGGCCGGCAAGATGCTGCCGGACGATATAAGCGCCGACCTTCGCGATTTGTCTGAGCGGAATGCCCAAGCTATGCTCCCTTAAAGCACTGCCGGCCTTACGGCGTTATCGGCGCTCAGTCCCGAGAATCCCGGGCTTCCGGCTTCGCTTAGCCGACCCCCGCGACAGGCTCAAGATGAGACTTCGGCTGGCAGGCGGAAGCTGACGCTTTCCTTCAGTCCCTCGAGGTTCGACACCTCGGAGGGTTCGATCCGCATCAGAGCCTGAACCACATCGTCAACCAGAATCTCGGGTGCCGACGCGCCCGCAGTGACGCCGACGACGCTTGCGTTCTTGACCCATTCCGCCTTGATGTCGCCGCCGTCGACGACGAGATAGCTCGGCAAGCCCCCCTCTCCGCCGATCTCGCGCAGCCTGTTCGAGTTGGAGCTGTTAGGCGCGCCGACCACGATAATGACGTCGCAGACCCGGGACAATTCTCGCACCGCCATCTGGCGATTCTGGGTCGCATAGCAAATATCACGGATCTCGGGCCCTTCGACGTCGCTGAACCGGCGGTGCAGCGCTGCGATGACGCCGCGCGTGTCGTCGACGCTCAGCGTCGTTTGCGTGACATAGGCGATCGGGGCGTCCGGAGCGATCGGCAGCTTGTCGACGTCCTCTTCGCTCTCGACGAGATGCAATTGGCCGTCGATTTGGCCGAGCGTGCCCTCGACTTCCGGGTGGCCTGCGTGGCCAATGAAGACTAGT
>JAFAHO010000005.1 GCA_019237205.1 Hyphomicrobiales bacterium | reverse complement strand
GCTTGATCGGCGCCTGCAGCGCCCGCAATTCGCCGGAATCCATGGCGGCGTATCCTTCCTTGCAAGAGGCGGGCGGAGAATAGCGGGGAGCCGCCATGAACGACAGCGAAGGGATCGCTGCGCAGGTCTGCGTTGATTTCGCCGAATAAGTTAGGGGCTTGTTTGAACGGAGGCGACCATGAGCCAAATGAGCACGAAGGACGAAGGACTTTCGCCGCGCTTTGAGAATGGCGGCGCGTTGCTGATCGCCGGATTGAGCGGCCGCTTCGGCCCGCACAATCGGGATCAGATACCAGCCCTGTGGATGCGTTGGGGGCCGCAATATTTCGGCCGCACGCCTGGCCAAGTCGACCGAAAGAGTTATGGCGTTTGCTCGAACATGGACGGTAAAGGAAATCTCGATTATCTCGCGGGCGTCGAGGTGAAAAGCTTCGACGGATTGCCGGCCGAACTGACGCAGATGACGCTCGCGCCGCAGCGCTACGCCGTCTTCGCGCATCAGGGACATGTCTCGGCGCTCAGCGCGACCTGGATGGGCATATTCGACAAATGGCTGCCGAAGTCAGGCTGCGAACTTGCCGCCGCGCCGTGCTTCGAACGCTATGACGAGGAATTCGATCCGGCGGTGGCGATCGGGCATGTGGAAATTTGGGTGCCGGTGAAGGGGTAAGGCGACAATCGGCGAGCGCGGAGGCGCCACGCCAACCGATCGCCGTCAAGCCGCCATAGCGCCACAAACCTTTACTATAAAGTACGATCGCCAGCTAGGCGCTATGGCCGCTCCTCCGCTTCGCTTCGGCCCTTCGGGTGACTGCGATCGTCCGACGAGGCATTGTGGCTACCAAGAGCTTTGGTGACAAAGCTGGCCAAAGGGCCGCTTTTGTCACCAAAGCTCTTGGTAGCAACGATCGCCATCGCCGAGCGCAGGGGTCATATGTGGACGGCCCCTGTTGGCAAGCGCTTTTTCTGTGACGAGCGACTTGGCGGCTTTGGTCATATGTCCGGCCTTTCGGTGCGGACCCATGTCCGCTGGCCTATGATGAAGTCCGACGACGAGGTCCTGTATCAAGGTTGCGAGCTCAAACGGCCCGTGACTCCTGGCGGGTTGTCCTCGTCTCGGTTCTACCGTTGTCGGTCATCACGTCGTCTTCGTGCTTGCCAAACTCCTTTATGTCGACAGCCTAGCGCGTTCGCCTCCCTTGCCGGCCGTTTAGACGCGCGCAAACGCCTCGGCGCGGAATGCTTCGCCCCGCGTCATGATCGCCCAGACGATCCGCGCGAGCTTGTTGGCCAGAGCCACCGCGGCGACCTTGAACGGCTTGCGCGCTTTGATCGCCTTGAGCCAGTCGCCGACGGCGCCCTTGTGCAAATGCGATACTTTCAACAACGACGTCGCCCCCAGAACCAAAAGCCGCCGCAGCGCCCGATTGCCTTTCTTGGTGATCGGCCCGAGCTTCGTCTTGCCGCCGGTCGTCTCCTGGCGCGGCGTCAATCCCAGCCACGCCGAAAAGTCCCGCCCCGACTTGAACGCGTTCGGATCGGAAACGCTCGCCGCGACCTGCGTGGCGAACATGTCGCGGATGCCCGGAACCTCCTTGAGCAAGCCCACCTGCTCGTCGCGTCCATGCGCCTTGACAATCCGCTTGGCCAGGTCCGCGATGGCCGCGTCGAGCCGCTCCAATTGCTCGATCAGAGCCTGCGCCGAAAGCCGCGCCATCTCGGGCAGGTTCGCTTCCGCAGCCTTGGCGATCAACTCCTCGACCCGCTCAATCCCCTTGGCCGCGACGAGCCCGAACTCGGCCAGCGATCCGCGCAGGCTGTTGACCAGCATCGTACGTTGCTTGACCAGAAGATCGCGCGTCTTGTGCGCCATCAGCGTCGCCTGCTGCGCTTCGCTCTTGATCGCGACGAACCGCATCTTCGGCCGCGCCATCGCTTCGCAAGCCGCCGCCGCGTCGATGGCGTCGTTCTTGCCGCGCTGAACATAGGCCTTCACATAGGCCGGCGGCATCAGGCGGACGTCATGGCCCAAACCCTTAAGCTCCCGCCCCCAATAATGAGCCGAGCCGCACGCCTCCATGCCGACGATCGACGGCGCGATCGAGGCGAAGAACTTGCGCATTCCCGCCCGGTTCAGCTTGCGCGTCACCGCACGCCCGTCTTCGCTCTCCAGCGCGTGGACATGAAAAACGTTCTTGCCGATGTCGACCCCGATTCTGATAAACTCTTTCATTGGACGGCCCCTTCTCTCGTGGCGCTGCCGGCGACCACCAAAGGCACTTTGATGCCGCCGAGGCGGGGCCGTCCACATCATCAAGGTTCGCG
>JAFAHO010000323.1 GCA_019237205.1 Hyphomicrobiales bacterium | reverse complement strand
CGTAGGAATGGATCGGCAGCTTGACCTCCGCCTTCGCCATCAGCTGCGAGGAATGGCCGGCAACGGCGACGCCGACCGCCTCGGCCCGGATTTCGCCCTGACTGGTCTCGACGCCGACGCAGGCGCCGTTCTGCATCGCGAAGCCCGTCGCTTCGCAATTTTCGACGATGTCGACGCCAAGGCGATCAGCGGCGCGCGCGTAGCCCCACGCGACGGCGTCGTGGCGGGCCGTGCCGCCGCGCGGCTGCCAGACGCCGCCGTTCGGAAGATATCGCGAATCGAGCGACTGGGTCATGAGCGGCAGTCGCTTTCGGATCTCGTCGGGGCCCCAAAATTCGGCATCGACGCCGTTCAGCTGCATCGCGTTGGCGACACGGGCCGCGATTTCGAGCTGGGCGGGCGTGTGAGAAATGTTGAGGATGCCGCGCTGGCTCAGCATCACGTTGAAGTTGAGATCGCGCGACAGCCCTTCGTAGAGCCTCAGCGCGAGATCGTAGAGGGCGACCGACTCCGGATAAAAATAGTTCGAGCGGACGACCGTCGTGCTGCGTCCGGTATTGCCGCCGCCAAGCCACCCCTTTTCGATCACGCACACGCGCGTACGGCCATGGTTCCTGGCGAGGTAATAGGCGGACGCCAAACCATGGCCGCCGCCGCCGACGATGACGAAATCGTATGCCGGCTTCGGCCGGGCCTTCCGCCACGCTTGTGGCCAGCCCTTGTGGCCCCCGAGGCCTTCGCGCAGAATCGTGAGTGCGGAATAGCGTGCGGTCATCGGCCGGTCTCGACCATTGGCGGATCCTGGGCGCCGGCGTGGAGCATCGCATACGCGCGAAACGAGGCAAGGTCCTCGTCGCGCGGCGCGACGCCGGTGAAGGTTTGCAGATAGTGCGGCGTCAACTTCAGGCGAGCCTCCATCGGCTCCTTGATGTCGAGCGCGTAGTATCCGATCTGCATGTAATAGAGAACGCGAGCGCGCACCAACGCATCCTCGAACGGATATCCATATCGCATGAACATGGCCCGGATCGCGGCTGTCCGTTCGCCATCCGAACGGTCGAGCGCCCTGCGCGCCGTCTCTGAGCGGCGCGCCCATTCACGCACGGCAAAGTCAAGGCGCGGGCTGAAAAGGTCCGGATCGACCCAACAACGAAAGACGTTGCATACCGCCTCGTTGATCGAGGCGGCAGGCGCCTGGCTTTGCCTGACGATCGAGTGTGTATTCAATCCTTCCCATCGCCGCAGCAGCTCGTCGAGCAGACGGTCGCGATTTTTGAAATACCAGTAGAAGCTCGATCGCGAAACGCCGAGACGTTCGCTCAAGTCGAGCACAGTCACTCCTGCGATCCCACGACGCGCAAGCGCGCTCATGGCCGCGTCGAGCCAGTCATCGCGGGTCGCCTTGACGTTGCCGGGCGGGGCGCCCGCAAGCGAGGCCTCCGGCGTCACTCAACTCACCGGCGGGGCGCCGCCGGCCTCCGTGCGCTTTGCAATGAAGGCGTCGAGCTCCTCGATGCGCGCGGCGTCGATCGGCGGCGGGCTGAACTCATTGACGATGCGCGTCCAAATGTCGTGAGCGCGCTGCGTCGCGTCGCGTGCGCCACGCTCGGTCCATTTCCCGAAGTTCGACCAATCGGCGACGATCGGCTCGTAGAAAGCGGTCTGGTAGCGTTCCATTGTGTGAGCGGCGGCGAAGAAGTGTCCGCCCGGCGGCACCTCGGCGAGAGCTGCGAAAGCAATCGCCCCGTCATCGGCAGGCGTTTCCAGGCAAAGCTCGGCAAAAGTCTGAACCATCTCGATATCAGTGATAAGCTTCTCGAACGACACCGTTAGTCCGCCCTCCAGCCAGCCGGCTGCGTGCTTGACGATGGTCGCGCCGGCGAGAACCGAGCCCCAGGCGCTCATCTCGGTCTCGTGCGCAGCCTGCGCATCATTGACGTTGGCGGCGCATCCCGCGGCGCAGCGCCAGGGCAGGCCGAGACGGCGAGCAAGTTGGCCGGCCCCGATATTGGCCTTGACCTCCTCGGGCGTTCCAAACGCTGGCGCGCCCGATCTCATGTCGACGTTAGAGGCGAAGGCGCCATAGCAGACCGGCGCGCCCGGCCGGGCGATCTGGCTGAGCGCGATGCCGGCGAGCGCCTCGGCGTGGCTGAGCGTCAGCGCCCCGGCGACCGTCACCGGCGCCATCGCGCCCATCAGGCAGAACGGCGTGACGATAGAGGGCTGGCCGGCCTCAGCGAAGTCGATGATGCCTTGCGCCATCGGGATGTCGAGCTGTCGAGGCGAATTGGTGTTGATGACCGTCATGCAATACGGCGTGGCGCGAAACTCGTCTTCGCTCGCGCCCCGAACAATGCGAATCATCTCGTGGCAGTCGCGAGCCTGCATCGCGCTTCGAGCGAAGGCGTAAGGGACTTTATCGGACAGCGTCAGTTGCGCGCGCAAAACGGCATAGTGACGCAAATGCGTCGGGACATCCTGGGCTTCGACGCCCAGGCTGAGCATCTGCAACGCATCGTAATGTTGCGTGATGCGGACGAGATCGGCGAAGTCGCGCAGAGTGGAGGGCCGGCGACCACGCACGATGTCGGTCGTGTTCGGCGAGCCCGCGCCGACCTGGAAGGTCAGCGCGCCGAGTTCGATCGGCACGTCACGTTCTTTGAGGCCCCCGCGAACCGCGAAAGCGCGCGGAGCCGAGCGGAGCGCCGCCTCGACGATATCGCGCCCGATGCGCACGATCATCGTATCCTCGTCGACGAGCGCCCCTGACAGGCGGAATCGGCGCCGCGCGTCCGGAAGCAGAACTTTCATTCCGAGCTCTTCGAGAACCCGGAGCGCGGTCTGATGGATCGCCTCGACGCTATCCTCGGAGAAGACGGTCTGGGGAATGAACGGATTGCGCAGCCGGCGATAGTCGACTTCCCGCCTCTGGGCCACAGCATCCTTGCCCCGGCGACCCCGGCGGGCTCCCGTCATGCTCGCATCGCCTTGCCGGCGGGATCATAGGGCGAGGGCGGAATCACCCGCGCCTTCCGTTCCGCGCCGACCACGTGGACCGCAAGCTCGGCGCCGACCGGCGCCGCGTCCGGCGCGACGAGCGCCATGGCCAAACTCTTGCCGATCGTATGGCCATAGCCGCCCGAGGTTACGAAGCCGACCCTTCGTCCCTCGCGCCAGACGGGCTCATAGCCCGAGCAGTCCGCGTCGACGGCGTCGACCTCGAGCGTGACGAGCAGGTGCGAAGGCGCGGGGCCCTCGCGCTCGGCCAGCGCCGCCTTCTTGCCGACGAAGTCGTCCTTGTCCCAGGCGATCCAGCGGTCCATTCCGGTCATCCGGGGCGTGTAGGCTTGAGTGAACTCCGCCGACCAGATGCCGAAGCTCTTCTCGAGGCGCAGCGCCAACAGCGCGTTGTAGCCGTACTCCTTGACCCCGACCTCCGCGCCCGCCGCCAAAAGCGTGCGGCGCAGCGTTCCGGCTTCGAGCGCGCGGCAATTGATCTCGTAGCCGAGTTCGCCCGTGACCGAGAGGCGCGTGACCCTTGCTCGAACGAGGCCGACATCGAGGATCGCCGCGCTCATGAACGGCAGAGCCGTGTTGGAAACGTCCTGATGCGTCACGCGTTCGAGAAGCGCGCGCGACTTCGGTCCCGAGAGCGAGAGGCCGATCACATCGTCGGAGATGTCGCGGACTGAGACGCCCTCGCGCGCGTGATCGCCGAACCAGCGCATGTGCCAGCCGCGCAGATAATAAGAGCCCTCGATCCAGAAGGTTCCCTCGCCCCAGTTGATGACGGTGAGGTCGCCCTTGAGCTTGCCCGTCTCCGACAGCATTGGCGCTAGCTTGGCGCGCCCCGGCTTTGGCATGCGAGAGGCCATCAGCCAGTTCAGCCAGGCCTCTGCGTTGGGCCCGGTCACCTCGTATCGCGAGAACGACGCGATATCGAGCAGGCCCACCCCATCGCGCACCGTCCGGCACTCCGCGCCGACAATGTCGAAGGCGTTCGAGCGCTTGAGCGTTGGCTTCTCCTTGAAGCCGGGGGGGCCGAAATAGAGGGGAACCTCGAGGCCCCACGAGTTTCCCCACTGACATCCCGCCGCAGTCATCTCGTCATGGGTCGGCGTCGTCTTCAGCGGCCGCCCGGCGGGGAGCTGTTCGTTCGGGTAGGTCATCACGAACCGGCGGGCGTAAAACTCGCCGGTCGTCTGCTTGATATATTCGCGATTGGAGGTGTAGGCGCCGTAGCGCGCGATGTCGAGGCCATAGACGTCTTCGGTCGTTTCGCCTCGAATCATCCATTCAGCGAGCGCCTTGCCGACGCCGCCGCCTTGCAGGAAGCCCGCCATGACGCCGCAGGCCAGCCAGTAACCGGGCTTGCCGGCAACCGGGCCCACCAGCGGGTTGCCGTCGGGGGAGAAGGTGAAGGCGCCGTTGACCCATTTGCGAATTCCCGCCGTCTGCAACACAGGATAGCGGCGGTGGACGAGTTCCAGCTCGCTGGCGATCCGATCGATGTTCTCCTGCAGCAACTCGACTCCGTAGTCCCAGGGAGCGCCGTCCATCGACCAGTGTTGCGGGTTCGTCTCATAAATGCCGACCAGCATCCCCTTCTGGTCCTGTCGCATGTAGGTATAGCCCTCGAGGTCGACGACCATGGGCATTTCCCGCTTCAGCGCTGCGACTTCGGGGATCGTTTCGGTCAGAAGATAGTGGTGCTCGAGGGGGGACACAGGAAGGTCGAGCCCGACCATGCGGCCAAGCTGCTTGGCCCACAGGCCTCCTGAGTTCACCACATGCTCGGCGTTGATCGTGCCCTTCTCCGTGATGACATCCCACGTTCGATCTGGGCGCTGCTTCAAGTCGAGCACGCGATTGTGCTCGATCACGGTCGCGCCGCGCTTCTTGGCCGCGCCGGCGTAGGCCCAGACTGTGCCGGTCGTGTCGACATAGCCTTCGCGATCGGCCCACATGCCGCCGAGGACGCCCTCAATGCTGATGATCGGGCAAAGCGCCTTGATTTCGTCTGGGGTGACCAGCCGAACGTCCTCGATCCCGATCGCCTGAAAGCGCCGATAGGACGACTGCAGCCATTCCCAACGCTCAGGCGCCGACGCGACATGGATGCCGCCCGTCATGTGCATGCCGATCGATTGACCGGACTCCGCCTCGACCTCCTTGAGGAGGTCGATTGTGTACGCCTGCAGGATCGCCATGTTCGGATTGGCGTTGAGCGCGTGGAAACCGCCGGCGGCGTGCCATGACGAGCCGGCGGTCAGGACCGAGCGTTCGATGAGCGCGACGTCGGTCCAGCCAAATTTCGAAATATGGTAAAGAACGGAGGCCCCAACGACGCCGCCCCCGATGACGACGACCCGGTAATGCGAATTCATCTTCCACCCGCAGCGAAGCTGGACCCTAGCGACACGCTACTGAACTCGCCGGCGGCCGTCTAGACATTCCTGTCCACAGGGTTCCTGTGGCGCTTTTTTGGGAAGAATGTGGCTTTTCTTGTCTTGTCGGCCTCGGCCGATTGCGGGTAAGGATGGGGTCTGTTGCAGGAAGGGGACGCTGCGAGATCGATCTGCAGCGGGAAGGTGAGTTTGTGCGCGCGGAGATGATTGACGGGATCGCGTTGGATGTTGCCGTAGAGATCCAGGCGGACCTGTTTAGAAGTCAGTTAGTTCGGATGGTTTATCGTTGAGTGAGGGCTGCGAACTCTTCGCGACGGCCGACCGTGAGTTGCGAGCGAGGATCCCAACACAGGTTGTCGCGGACCTGAGGTCGGGGAGACGCGCCGGTGATCGAATGGGTTGGATGCGCTCGGGAGCGATAAGGTGTAATGGTTCGGAGCGGGACCTTGACGCTCGGGGCGACTGTAATGCTTGGCGGCGCGACCGGCGCTCGAGCCGGCGATCTGGCGGGACTCTTCGACGCGACGCAGAGCGCGGCGTCCTTTCCATCATGGGGTCAAGTCCTTCAGCACATTCCCCAGAATTGGAGCGATTTGCCGGTGCGGTTCAGCCTGTCGGAGGCCGTCGGATACAGCTCGAACGAGCCGGCTGTTGCCGTTGACGCCGTTGTTTGGGATGCCGCCAAGCCCATCGGCGCCCTCGAGCCCATATCCTTGGACAGGCTCCACTCCGCGGAACTACAACCCACAATGACACTCCAAACCTGGAGCTCATAATCATGCCAACAACGAAGCGAATTGGTCGACTTTGGGCGAGCTGCCTGGGGGCCCTTGCCGTTATGGCCGCCGCGGGTCACGCATGGGCTGAAGGTCGAGTCTTGACGACATCGGACGTTGTCACGATCAAGGTCGTCGGCCAGCCGGACCTCGACACATCGACGCGCGTCGAAACCGACGGGACGATCAATTTCCCTTATATTGGCCGCATCAAGGCGGCTGGAGTGACGGAAGACGCGCTCGCGCGGACAATCGAAAGGCGGCTTGCCGCGCGCCAGATTGTCACGGAGCCGCATGTTCTGATTGAAGTCACGAATTTCGGCACGCAGGTCAGCGTGCAGGGTCAGGTGGGCACGCCTGGGGCCTATACGATCGACCGGACCACGACTCTGGCTCAGTTGTTGGCCCGGGCGGGCGGCCTGAAGGACTCCGCCGGAACCGTCATCCTTCGTCGTCGCGGTCCGCACGGTCCAGAGCTCATTCGCTACAACGGCAAAGATCTCGTCAGCGGGAAAATCGACGGCGACCGGATCGTCATGCAAAACAATGACGAGGTTTACGTCGATCTCTTGCCGTTCTATTATGTCTACGGTTTTGTAGGCCACACGGGCGAATTTCCGCTCTTGCGGCCGATCACTGTGCAGCAGGCGATTTCGATCGCGGGAGGCCTCTCTCCACTCGGTTCGGATTCGCGCTTGTGGATCAAGCGCAAGTCGGCCGATGGCCAAACAATGGAACTGCCCGCTTCGCTGGACGACGAGGTTCAGCCAAGCGACACGATTATCGTCAATGAGCGCATTTTCTGACCGGCCAAGCGCCGGTCGGGGGTTTGCGGAAAGAATCTGCGAAACCCATGGACAACGCCGGCTTTGCCCCGTTCTATGCGAACAGGTTACCGGTCAGCCTTTGAGAGCTTGAGCCGATGTCGATCACTTCAAAGCGTCAACTGGATTCGGAGGCCGTCGCGATTCGGGCGACGAAAGATCCGATCGAGCAGCAGATTCTGGCCGCTGGAAACCTGAGCGAAGCTCAGGTCGAGGCGATCCGCGGGTTTCAGCGACGCAAGGGGCTCACCTTTGGAGAGGCCGCAATCACGCTCGGCCTGGTCAGGCGAGACAGTCTGTTTCTGGCGCTCTCGAAGCGGTACAACTATCCGGTCCTGAATTTCGGCAGCGACGAAGCGCGCTTCTCGCGTGAACTCGTCGTTGGCTACCAACCTTTCAGCAAGGGCGCCGAGGCGTTCCGTACGATCCGGTCCGCGCTTGCGACCG
This sequence comes from Hyphomicrobiales bacterium, assembly GCA_019237205.1. Taxonomy (GTDB): domain Bacteria; phylum Pseudomonadota; class Alphaproteobacteria; order Rhizobiales; family Beijerinckiaceae; genus Roseiarcus. The sequence continues at coordinate 4,548 of JAFAHO010000323.1, read as the reverse complement.
GTCCGCTTTCTCAAGGCAAGAACGCCTTTGCGGTGATCGGCGCGCGCTCGGGCGTGGGGACGACCAATTTCGCGGCGAATCTGGCGCTGTCGTTTGCGCAAATGGCCGTGCCGACCTTGCTCGTCGACGCCAATCTGAGGAAGCCCAGGCTCGCGACGCTCTTCGGCGTCGATTCGAAAAGCGAGGGTCTGGTCGAGGCCCTCACGCATTGCGAGCCGGACGCTCCGCCGGTTGCGATCGATATCGTGCCCGGGCTTTCGCTGCTCATCGCCGGCGCAACCGCGCCCCATCCCCAGGAGCTTCTCAGCTCCAAGGAGTTTCTCAATCTGTCGCAAAACGCGCAGCGCAACTATGGCGTCGTCATCTACGATACGCCTCCCGCCCTGGAAAACGCCGACGCCTATGTCGTTGCTTCGCGCGTCGGGGCCGCGATTCTGATCGCGCGCCGTCACCGCAGCAAGGTCAAAGACATCAGGACGGTGTCGCAGGCCCTTGAAGGCTTCCAGTGTGAAATCGCCGGCACGGTGCTCGAGTATTACTGAACTACCAGCGTCGGAGCGGGACTCGCCAAGACCGATGTAGCCGTCGGCCGCTGTTTTGTTAACCACCAGCGTCGGCTCGCTCGGCGGCCTGTTCGCCTGAGCCGGAGATCGCGCCTTTAGGTCGCGAGCTTGCGCAGGTAGTCCCAGGAATAGAGCCCGGTGTTGTGGCCGTCGTCGAACACGATCTTGATCGCGTAATTGCCGATCGGCTGGATGTCGACGATGGCGACGTTTTGCTTGCCGGTCACGATTTTCCTCTGGCCCGGCGAATGGCCCCGGACTTCGGCGCTGGGGCTCTCGACGCGCAGACGCTCGGCCGTCAGACGGGCGACCTCGCCGTCGTCGAAGACGATTTCGAGCACCCGCCCCTTCTCCGTCACGGTGATGTCGGTCGGCCAGGACATGGGGGCAGTCTCCGGTCACAGAATGCGGATCCGCGGCGCCGGCTTCGCGCCGGTCGCCCCGGTTTCGAGGGTCTGGGACACCCGGCGCGCTATCTCGAGGAACGCTCCTGCATGCGCGCTGTCGGGCAGGCTCGCGACAACGGGCCGGCCCTCGTCGGAATTTGTCCGAATGGCGATATCGAGCGGCACCTCGCCGAGGAACGGAACGCCGAGCCGCTCTGCCTCCCTCTGCGCTCCCGCGTGCGAGAACACGTCCGTGCGGCCGCCGCAGTGCGGGCAGAGGAAATAGCTCATGTTCTCAACGATGCCGAGCAAAGGCACCTGGACCTGCTTGAACATGGCGATGCCGCGCCTTGCGTCGATCAGCGCCAGATCCTGCGGCGTCGAGACGATCACCGCGCCCGACAGCGGCACGTTCTGAGCCATCGTCAATTGCGTGTCGCCAGTGCCCGGCGGCATGTCGGCGACGAGCACGTCGAGCTCGCCCCAGGCGACCTCGCGCAGGAGCTGGTTCAGCGCCGACATCACCATTGGCCCGCGCCAGATCACCGGCGCGCCCTCCTCGATCAGAAAGCCGATTGACATCACTCTGACGCCGAAGGCTTCGAGCGGGATGAGCTTCTGGCCGTCAGGCGCGAGCTCGGGCTTTGCGGCAAGCCCGAACAGCTTCGGCATCGAGGGTCCGAAAAGGTCGGCGTCGAGGACCCCGGCCTTGAGGCCGAGCCTCGCGAGCCCGACAGCGAGATTGCAGGCGATCGTCGACTTGCCGACGCCCCCCTTGCCCGATGCGACGGCGATGATGTGCCTGACGCCGGGCAGCGGCTCGCTCGACCGGCCGTGCCGCCGCTCTTGGCCGCGCTCGGAATGGGCGGGCGCCGCGGAGACGCCGCCGACGCCGCGCGCCGCCTCCGCCGTCAGCGTGACGACGGCGCTCGCCACGCCGGGCAGCGCCTTGATCGTCGCTTCGGCCTTGGCCCGCATCGCTTCCATCGTCCGCGCCTTGGCGGGGTCGACGACGATGGCGAGGAAGACCTTGCCGTCGCGGACCGTGAGCCCGGAGATCGCGCCGGACTCCGGCAGCGGCGTTCGTCCGTCGGGGCCGGGAACAGCGGTAAGCGCCGCCATGATCTCGTCGCGAGACGCCATCCTGTGACTCCATCTCGTTGGCCCCGCGCGGCTGAAGCGCCCGTTGGGGGGCCTTTAGATAGGGAATCTGCGGGGAGACGGAAAGGGCGACCGATTTCCCGCCTTCCCTCCGCGGCCGCGACATCGGTCTGCCATAGACGCGCGCTATCGAAGGGACGGAGCGCCTCGGAGAACCCGCATGGCCGTCCGTCGCCGCGTAACGTCGGTTTGTCAGTGGCCCCCGGCTTGTGCCGCGATCCCGCGGCGATGGCGGGTCGCGGCGCTCGGCGTCGCTCTTCTCGCTGAGGCTCTGGCGGGCGGCGAGGCGTCGGCGCAGAGCGGCGGATGCGCTCGATGCGGCGCCGCGCCCCCCGCACTGGCGCCGTCGGCCGGGCCGAGCGCATCCGTCGAGCGGTCCTGGCGCAAGGAGGCGCGGCGCGAAATCCGGTCCCGACACAAGTTGGCGATGGCGCTCGCATGGTCCGGAGGGAGCTATACCGTCTGTGTTCGCGCCTGCGACGGCGCCTTCTTTCCGGTCACCTATTTCGGCGCAGCAAGCCGCTCCGATACGCTCGAGCAGATCTGCCGGTCGCAGTGCCCCAACGCGGATGTGGCGCTCTATTCGTTTCCGTTCGGCGGCACGATCGACGAGGCCGTGTCGTCGGCCGGCGAGCCGTACGCCGTTCTGCCGAACGCGCACAAGTTCGAGCAATCCTACGACCGAAGCTGCTCCTGCCGCGCTCCGGCGCAGAGCTGGGCCGAGGCGCTCGCCGCCGCCGAGGCCAAATACGGTCGCCATTCGCACGACATTCTCGTGACCGTCGAGGACGCCGAGCGGATGTCGCGGCCTGTCCACGACCCGAAGGCGAAACCGGCCGCGACCGATTCCGGCGAACCGGGCGCCGCGGCTCCGGTCGAGCTCGACATCAACGGCGTCGATACGACGCTCAGCGCCGCGGCCAAGACGATCAGCCGCGAGACCTCGGGCATTCGCGGCGAGGATGCGCCACGCGCCGTGAGCTTCGGCCTCAAGCAGGGTCAGACCGTCGACGAGACCGGACCCGATGGATCGACCCGGAGGGTCCGCGTGCTTCCGGCGACGTTCTGACGCGAAGGCGAAAAGACCAGCGCCCGGCGGGCGGCAAATGCGCCGAACGCGTCAGCGGTCTCTCGCCTTATGGATGCGGACGAGCAACACGTCGAGGCAGCCCTTGAACACGACGTAGAAAGCAAGCGCGAGATAACCCCAAAGGATCAGCTCGACAAGCTGCAGGATTCCGCCGTCGAAGGCGGCCATCGCGCCATAGGTCGCCAGCAGATTGAAATTAGCCTGAAACAACGACAGCAGGTTCAGCGAACATAAAGTGACGCCGCCGGCGGCAATCCCCATCACGACAAACGTCAACCATCCGGGCCCGTGAAACAGCCGGTTCAGCAGCTTCAGGAGCGCCATCGCCTCACCCGCTGTTGCGCAAGCCCGCCGAGACGCCGTTAATCGTCAGCTGAATGCCGGTCAACACCTTTTCGCTCGACGAGCGCGTGCGGTGCAATTTCAAAAGCTCCACCTGCACGTGGTTGAGCGGGTCGAGATAGGGGAAGCGGTTGCGGATCGAGCGGTCGAGCAGCGGATTGCTCGCCAGCAGCCGCGGCTGCTCCATGATGGCGTTGAGCGCGTCGACCGAGGCGCGCCATTCGTGCGAGATCCTGGAGAAGATCTTCTCGCGCAAGGCCACGTCGTCGACCAGCCTTGCGTAGCGCGAGGCGATGGCGAGGCTCGACTTCGACAGGACCATGTCCATGTTGGAGAGAAGCGTCTGGAAGAACGGCCAGCGCCGATGCATGGCCTTGAGCGCGTCGAGCCCGTCCTTAGGGTGCGCCTCGACATAGGCCTTGACCGCCGAGCCGAAGCCGAACCAGCCCGGCAGCATGAGGCGGCACTGCGCCCAGGAGAACACCCAGGGAATCGCGCGCAGGTCGCCGATCGCCGTCGTTTTCCTGCGCGAGGCGGGGCGCGAGCCGATGTTGAGGCTGGCGATCTCGGTGATGACGGTCGAGGCCCAGAAATAGCGTTCGAAGCCTTCCGTATCGTAGACGAGGCCGCGATAGGCGGCGTAGGCGCTCTCGGACACTTCCTCCATCGTCTCGAGAAAGGCGGGATCGGGCGCGGGGCTCTCGTCCTGCAGCAGCGTCGCCTCGAGCGTCGCCGAGACCAGCGTCTCGAGATTGCGCCGGCCGACGTCGGGGTTGGAATATTTGCTCGAGATGATCTCGCCCTGTTCGGTGATGCGGATCTGCCCCTGCACCGCTCCTCCGGGCTGGGCGAGGATCGCGTCATAGCTGGGGCCGCCGCCGCGCCCGACCGAGCCGCCGCGCCCGTGAAAGAGCCGGATGCGCACGCCATGGCGGCGGAAGACCTCGACCAAGCCGATCTCGGCCTTGTAGAGCTCCCAGCCCGAGGTGACGAAGCCGCCGTCCTT
>JAFAHO010000238.1 GCA_019237205.1 Hyphomicrobiales bacterium | reverse complement strand
ACGTACATCAGGTACCCGCTGTCGCTGCGCAACGTTGAGGATCTGCTGGCCGAGCGGACATCAGCCATGAGACCGTCCGATTTTGGTGGAACCGGTTTGGCCCGATGTTCGCCGCCGAGATTCGGAAGCGGCGGGTAGCGAACATGGACAGCTATTCTCAGTGGCGGTGGCATTTGGACGAGGTCTTCGTGAAGATCAACGGCAAGCTCTGCTATCTCTGGCGCGCCGTCGATCACGAAGGCGAGGTCTTGGAAACCGTGGTCACGGCGAAGCGGGACAAGGCTGCGGCGCTCGGGTTTCTGAAGCGCATCATGAAGAAATATGGCCGCCCGCGCAGCGTCGTCACCGACGGGCTTTCCTCCTATCCCGCGGCGATGAGCGAGATCGGCAACGTCGATCGCCAAGAGGTTGGGCATCGGCTCAATAATCGGGCGGAAAACTCGCATCAGCCGTTTCGGCGTCGAGAGCGCGCCATGCTGCGGTTCCGAAGCGCGAAGACGCTCCAGAAATTCAGCTCAGTTCACGCTCAAGTCCATAACCACTTCAATCAGGAGCGTCATCTCGTAGCCCACGAAATCTACAAACAGAGACGCTCGGCCGCGCTCGGCGAGTGGCGCGCGCTCATGGCCTGATAGCCGCTTGGGTCTGGGCAAGCTATGTCACACGCAGACGAACTGCCGTTGCTCTGACAACGCCGTTTCGATTGCTGGACGGACGAGGACCTCGCGCATGGGCCTCGCGCGCATCAGCCGATGGGGCGGCGCTTCGCGTTGGCATGAGCCCCTCTCTGTCGCTCAGCATGAGCCTCCTCGTCCTCAAGATTCGAGAGCGGGACGAGGTTCTGACGGCCCGCGAAGCGACGAGGGAATTGCTGCACGATGCTTCCGAGGGCCTGCTCGGGTGGGATCCTATCGGCCCGCTCAAGCCCCACCTCGGCGAACCTTTTCGCAAGCTCGAGCAGCGGCTGCAGGCCTGTGTCGGCGAGCGCTACGCCCTGCCGGCGTGGGACACCGCCGCCTACCGCCGCACAAGGCGGCCGATCGTCTCGCGGCGGCTTCTGAGGCCTGTCACGTCGTCGGCTGGAGCCGCGAGGACATGCGCGATGCGCTCGGCATCGTCTGCGAGCCTCTCGAGGAGGATCCTCTTCCGATGCCCGGCCTCGAACCATGGGAGCCGGGGTCGCCGCGCCTTGCCGCGTGGATGTTCCTGCACCGTCTTCTCGACCTCCAAGCCACAGTCGTCCTGCACGAAAGCGCGGGCCGCGATCATGCCCGACCCTTTCGAAGACCTCCCCGATGCGCCCGACAGTCACGACAATTGGGCGGCGTGGGAAACCATGACGGTGAATCCGTCGATCGACATCATCCGGAACGCGTGGGACGCTTTCGCCAGAAGGCTGACGCCGGCGCAGCGAGAGGCGGCAATGCGCCCGGGCTCAAGGAGAGACGACAATGGAAGCGAACGAACAGCCTCGCGCAACCGATGACGTTCCCGCCCACGAACCCGGCGTCGAGACGTTCGGGCGACGGCGCCGATTGCGTTGCATGCGGCCAACCACCGGCCGACGGCGTTTTCAACCTAGCCGCCCTGCGCCCAGCTTACCCCATCAAGCGCCAGCGAGCGCGCAGAGAACACAGGCATCCCACGGCGTCGAAACCGGGAGAGGCTCCCGCCCTTGGCGCATTAGAGAACACAATCCGCCCGAAGCACTCATTGGCGGGCGCGGAGTCGATGCAAAGCCCGGAGGGGGCTCTCATTTCCCCATCTCGATCATTCGGAATTGCAGTCCGTATTCCTCAGCCGAGAAGCGTTGCGATTCGTCCTCGAACGGCGGCAGCTTGAAATTGTCGCGGCCGACGAAAATCGAGCTGAACTCACTCGCGAAGATGGCGGGCGCGACCGCGACGATGCGGGCGTCGGCCGCCTCATAGATCGCCTTCCTCTTTTCGGCGTCCGTTTCGGCGCGCCCCTCCTCCAGAAGCTTGTCGACTTCGGCGTCGGTGAGGTGCGACGCGGATTCCCAGGTCGGCGGCGCTTTCGAACTCCACATGTTGTAGGAGAATCGAATCGGGATCGGGAGTCGCCCCAATGACATAGAACACCGATAGCGCCGACGTGGTCTGGGCTTTCGTCACCTGCTGCTGGTACAGCGCCAGGGGCGTGCCTCTGATCGTCGTCTGAAAGCCAAGAGCATCAAAGTCGCCCTTCATCAACAGCGCCTGCCTTTCTTCGGCCGGCGCCTCGGCGATCCAGGCGACGCCGATCGCGCGCTCGTCAGGCGCTTTGTACTTGCATCGCGAGAGGGACTCCTTGGCCTTGCCGAGGTCCTGGGCGAAGGGCGGCAGGCTCGGATTGTAGCCGAATACGCCCCTGCCGAGCGGACCGTTGGCGGGAGTCGCCGCCGAGACGTTGTCGGTTATCTGCGCGAGCTTGATCGCGGTCGCATAGTCGAAGGCGTAAGTGAGCGCGAGCCGGCAATTCAAGTCGTCCAGGGGCGGCCTGTTAGTGTTCATCTGCAGAAACAGGATCGCGGAGCCGCGATCCGCCAATAGATGGACGCCGCCTCCTTCGACGAGCGCTCGCACCACTTCCGGGGGAAGCCATTGCGACGTCATGTCCAGTTCGCCGCTGGCGACGAGTTCGCGCACTGTCGACGGCTGCAGACCGTAGCGAAAGCGCGCCTTGTCCGGCGCGCTCGCCGGCACGCCGAGGAAGTAGTCCGCGAACTTGCCGAGGTACGTTTCGCTCTCGGGCACATGGCTCAGGATTTCGTAGGCGCCCGATCCGGCGTCGTGGTCTGAAAGGTAAGCCTCCCCGTAATCCCCAAAATCTCCAAATTTTCCTTCCGCCTTGTGCCCCATGACGGACTTCGAATCGAGGATCGGCAGCCGCGTCAGCGCACCGACGAAAGGAGCGAACGTGGCGGAGAGGGTGAACTTGACCGTGCGAGCGTCGAGAGCGGCGACGCTCGCGACATGGTCGGCAAACAGCGGCGCGCTCCCCTTGCCCAAAGCCATCAGCGCTGGAAGGAGAAAACCACGTCGTCGGCGGTCGGCGCATTGCCTGAATGAAATTTGACGTCGGGCCGGAGAGTAAAGACGTAATCGTCGCCGTCGACGCTCCACGATGTCGCAACATGAGGCGCGACTGGCGTCCCGTTCTGCCCGGGGACGACCAGCCCGTCGTAGAGCCAGCCCGTCGTAGAGATTGAACGCCAGCACCGAGCCGATGTAGTCGATCGCCTTATCGGGGTCGGCCTCGCCGGGAGCCGTGGCGTTCATCCGGAACACAGCCGCGGCGAAAGACGGCGCCGTGCCGACAACCATGCCCGCGGCCATTACCGCGCTGAAAAGCACACGGCGGTTGGTCACTTCACGTTTCCTCCGGCTTGTCAACGCCTCCATCCAGTCAAAAGGTAAGACCGGATTTTTTCGACAATGATAAGCCGTCTATCAAGGGTTGCAAGGTGGCGAGGCCGCACAGTTCGCTATGGGCCCTGCGGGGGGGGCGAATGGAGCAATGGAGCTTCGCTTGCAGAGTCGAGACAGTCGCGTTTTCACTCCCGTTGCGTGGGGGTGGGTTCCGGGGCACAATTGAAGCGGCTCTAATGCCGCGGAGACGGCTTTTGAATCCGGCGTCTCAACCCGCCATCGCTGGGATCAGCGATCTCGAGGCCGTGTGGAAGGACGGCCAGCGTGGGGTCTGGCGAGGACGGCGTCCTGGCGAAGACGGCGCCCAAATTCCAGTCCTCGCCGTAGCGCCCGCGACGGAACGTCCGAGCCCCGCCGTCCTCTATTCGCTGAGCCACGAATACGATTTGAGGGACGAACTCGAGGCAGCCTGGGCCGCGCGTCCGATCGAGCTTCTGCGCCGGGACGATGGCGCCGTGCTTGTTCTCCAGGATCCGGGAGGAGAGTCCCTCGAGCGGCTCATCGGCGAGCCCATGAAGCCCGAGCAATTCCTGCGTTTAGCAGCGGGCATCGCGGGCGCGCTCGCCAAGGTCCACCAGCGCGGCCTCGTGCATAAGGACGTCAGGCCCGCCAATATCCTCGTGCATTGCGCGGATGGCCAGACACGCCTGATCGGCTTCGGCATCGCCTCTCGCCTGCCGCGCGAGCGCCCGGCACTCGCTCCCCCGGAAACGATCGTCGGATCGCTCGCCTATATGGCGCCGGAGCAGACCGGGCGCATGAACCGGTCGATCGACTCCCGCAGCGATCTCTATGCGCTCGGCGTCACCTTCTATCGGATGATCACGGGTCTTCTGCCGTTCAGCGCCGCGGACCCGATGGAATGGGTCCACTGCCATGTCGCGAGAACGCCGGCGGCGCCGGTCGAGAGAGTCGCGGGCGTTCCGCCGCCTCTCTCGGACATTATCATGCGGCTCCTCGGCAAGACTGCCGAGGAGCGCTACCAAACCGCCTCGGGCCTCGAGCACGATCTCGAGCGTTGTCTGAGCCGGTGGGAGCGGAGCGGCAACATCGAGCCGTTTCCCCTCGGCGAGCGGGATACGCCGGATCGACTGCTGATCCCGGAGAAGCTTTACGGCCGAGAGCGCGAGGTAGAGGCGCTGCTTGCTGCCTTTGACCGTGTCGTCAGGAGCGGCGGGACGGAGCTCGTGCTGGTCTCGGGATATTCCGGCATCGGCAAGTCCTCGGTGGTTAATGAACTCAATCGGGCGCTCGTCCCTCCCCGGGGGCTGTTCGCCGCCGGCAAGTTCGAGCAATACAAGCGGGACATTCCCTATGCGACGCTGGCGCAGGCTTTCCAGAGCCTTGTGCGGATGCTTCTCACCAAGAGCGACGCCGAGCTGGTCACATGGCGGGCGGCGCTAAGCGAAGCGCTGGGCCCCAACGGCCGGATGATCACCGATCTCGTTCCCGAGCTGACGCTCCTCATCGGCGAGCAGCCGCCGGTCGCAGAGCTCGAGCCGCAGCAGGCGAAGGCGCGGTTCCAACTTACGCTCCGCCGTTTCCTCGCCGTCTTTGCGCAGCCGGACCATCCGTTGGCTCTGTTTCTCGACGACCTTCAATGGCTGGACGCGGCGACGCTCGACCTCATCGCGGATTTGCTCACGCAGCCGGATGTCGGGCGGCTCATGCTGATCGCCGCCTATCGCGACAACGAGGTCGACGCCGACCATCCGCTCATGCGCAGGCTTGCCGCGATCCAGAGCACGGGAGCGAAGATAAGCGAGATCGAGCTCGGGCCGCTGGATGAAGAGCACGTTACGTGGCTGATTGCTGACGCGCTTCATGCGACGCCGCAGGAAGCCGCCCTGCTCGCCGAGCTCGTGCACGCGAAGACCAGCGGAAATCCCTTTTTCGTGATTCAGTTTCTCGATGCGCTAGCCGAGGAGAGCCTGCTGGCTTTCGACCATGAGTCCTCTCGGTGGACGTGGGATGTCGATCGCATTCACGCCAAGGGCTACACCGACAATGTCGCCGATCTCATGGTGGAGAAGCTCACCCGCCTGCCGGGCGCGACGCAGAAGGCGCTTCAAGCGCTCGCCTGCCTCGGCGCCGGGGCGGACGCATGGAAGCTCGCGATTGCGCTCGGGACCGCGGACGAGGAGGTCCATGCCAATCTCTGGGAAGCGCTCCGCGCCGAGCTGCTCAAACGGCTGCCTCACGTATACGAGTTCTCCCACGACCGGGTGCAGGAAGCCGCCTATTCGCTCATCCCGGAGGAGGATCGCGCAGCAACTCATTTGCGTATTGGCCGCTTGCTGGCGGCGAACGTCCCTCCCGAGAGCCGGGAAGAGGCGATTTTCGATATCGTCAATCAGCTGAACGCCGGTGCGAAGCTGATTGTGTCGCAGGACGAGCGCGATCAGCTTGCCGAGCTCAATCTGAGCGCCGGCAGGCGCGCCAGGTCCTCAGCGGCCCACGCCTCGGCGCTCAACTATTTTGCCGCCGGGGCGCTGCTCTTGGCGGAAGACGCGTGGAATTGCCGCCGCGAGCTTTTCTTCCGCCTCGAGCTCGGCCGCGCGGAATGCGAGTTCCTTGTCGGCGCACTGCCGGATTCGGAACGGCGTCTAGGCGAATTGAACGAGCGAGCGGCCAATGCGGTCGAGCGCGCCGCGGTAACCCGCTGGCGTATGGATCTCTATACCACGCTCGGCCGGCCTCACCAGGCGATCGAGATCGGCCTCGAATACCTAAAGTCTCTTGGCATGATCTGGTCGCCTCATCCGACGCCGGATGAAACGCGCCGGGCGTTCGACCGGACGCGCGCCCTGCTCGATCAGCGGACGATCGACGAACTGGTCGACCAGCCTCTGATCTCCAATCCGGCGGCATTGGCAACATTGGACGTTCTGACTGAGCTCGGACCGGCGGCGTCGTGGACCGACGAGAACCTCGAGACCCTGATCATGAGCGAGGCCGCTTCGCTCAGTATCGAGAGAGGCATGAGCGACGGCGCGGCTCTCGCTTTTGTGTATCTCGGATTATTCGCCAGCGTTCGTTTCGGCGACGACGATGCGCGGTCCCGCTTGACCCAGATCGGCCTCCAACTCATGGCTCGACGGGGACTTACGCGCTTCCAAGCCAGAGTCCTTTTCAACCATGGATTTGTGCTCGGCTGGACAAGGTCGCTCCGATCCGCCTGCGACGCCATGCAGCGCGCTCTTGACGCGGCGAACGAGGCAGGAGATCTGACTTACTTAGGCTACACGCCCGCGTTCCTGACCTCGCTCCTGCTTCTTACGGGCGAGCCGCTCGGCGACGTCCAACGCCGCGCGGAGAACTGTCTAGCGTTTGCGCGCCGGATGGGCTTCAGCATGGTCGTGGACGTCGCCTCGAGCCAGCTCGCGCTGATCGAGACACTTCGCGGGCTGACGCCGAACTTCGGCTCCTTCGACAGCGATCGGTTCCGTGAGTCGCGCTCGGAAGGTCATTTTCCCAGTGCGCGCGCCGAATGCTGGTATTGGATCCGCAAGCTACAGGGGCGCTACCTTGCCGGCGACAATTCCGCCGCCGTCGCAGCGGCCGCCAAGGCGGAAGGATTGGTTTGGGCGTCCACGATCCAGTTCGAAATCATCGATTATCGGTTCTATTCGGCCTTGTCGCACGCCGCGTCCTGCGGGTCCGCGAGCGCCGACAAGCGGGCGGGCCATATCGAGGCCGTGCGCGCTCACCACCGTCAGCTTCAGGCCTGGACGGAGAAGTGTCCGGATGACTTTGAGAGCCGGAGGGCGCTCGTCGCCGCGGAAATCGCGCGCATCGAGGCCCGTCCGCTCGAGGCGGAGCGGCTCTACGAAGAGGCCATACGGTCTGCCCGGGCGAACGGCTTCGTCCACGTCGAGGCGCTCGCAAACGAGCTCGCCGGAAACTTTTACTTGGAGCGCGGATTTGAAAAGATCGCGCGGGCGTATTTTCAGGACGCCCGCTACGCCTATCAGCGCTGGGGCGCCGACGGGAAGGTTCGGCAGCTCGATGCTTTGCACCCGCGCCTTCGAGAAGAGCAGCCCTCTCCAACTCCCGACAGCACGATCGGGGCGCCGGTGGAGCAGCTCGACCTCGCGACGGTCCTCAAGGTGTCGCAGGCCGTTTCGAGCGAGATCGTCTTCGAAAAACTGATCGATACGCTCATGCGCACGGCGATCGAACAGGCGG
>JAFAHO010000062.1 GCA_019237205.1 Hyphomicrobiales bacterium | reverse complement strand
GCTATTCCGGCTGGGTCGTGCTGGAGGCCGAGCAGGACCCGAAAAAAGCGCCCGCTCTCCCGTATGCGAAAAAGGGCATCGCGCATCTGCGCGCCGCGCTGAAGGAGGCAGGGTTGGTGTGATATTCTCCCTCTCCCCTTGCGGGAGAGGGTTGGGGTGAGGGGTCCGGCGCGTCAGCGCCTTGGACGGCGCGCCTTGCGGCGCAGACCCCTCATCCGGCCGCGCTTCGCGCGTCCACCTTCTCCCGCAAGGGGAGAAGGGGAGTTCAGTTGAGGAGGCGGTCATGTCGCAATCGAAACTTGTCGTTCACAAGCGCACGGGCGCGGACGGCGTCGGCCACCGCATCACCCCGGCCGGCGCCGGCTGGACTTATGTCGGATTCGAGACGCGAACTCTGAAGGCCGGCGCCCGCTCGAAGCTCGAGATGGACATCAGGGAGGTCTGCGTCGTCATGCTCTCCGGCAAGGCACGCGTGTCGGTGGACGGGTTCGATTCCGGGGTGATCGGCGAGCGCGCGAGCGTATTCGATGGGCTGCCATGGTCCGTCTACTTGCCGCCGCATGGCGCCGCCTCAATCGAAGCGGTGACCGACTGCGAGCTTGCGCTGTGTTCGGCGCCGGCGAGCGGCGGGCTCAAGGCGCGCGTCATCAAGCCCGACGACGTGCGCACGTTGACGCGCGGCGAAGGCTCGAACATGCGTTATATTCGCAATATCTTGGCGGAGGGCGACGGAGGGGCCGAGAGCCTGTTCGTGATCGAGGTCCTCACGCCCGCCGGCAATTGGTCGAGCTATCCGCCGCACAAACATGACCGCGACGCGCTGCCCGAGGAATCCTACCTCGAGGAGACTTATTATCATCGTCTCAGGCCCGCCCAGGGATTCGCCTTCCAGCGCGTTTACACCGACGATCGTTCGCTCGACGAAACGATCACCGTGACTGACGGCGACGTCGTGCTCGTGCCGAAGGGCTATCATCCGGTCGGCGCGCCGCACGGCTACGACCTTTACTATCTCAATACGATGGCCGGGCCGAAGCGGGTGTGGCGCTTCCACAACGACCCCGCGCACGAATGGTTGATGGCGTAGCGTCGGGAACCGACAAGGGAGACGGTCGATGAGCGATGCGCCTGCGGCCAAGGCGAAACGGCAGCGCGTTCTTGTCGTCGGCCTCGGCACGATGGGGCTCAGCCACGCCCGCGCCTATAAAGCGATCGACGGCTTTGACCTCGTGGGCCTATGCACCCGCAACGCCGCCACGCGAAAGGATCTCGACCAGGAATTCCCGGCCCTGCCGCGCTTCGAGCGTCTCGGCGACGCGCTCGAGGCGCTGAAGCCCGACGCGGTCGCGATCGCGACCTACACAGAGCATCACGCGCCGATGACGCTCGAGGCGCTCGCCGCGGGCGCGCATGTGTTCTGCGAAAAGCCGCTCGCCGACAACCTGAAGGCCGCGGAGGCGATCGTCGCCGCCGCGCTGAGTGCGAAGCGGGCGCTGCTTGTTGGCTATATCCTGCGCGTCCATCCTTCGTGGACGCGGTTCGTCGAGATCGGCCGCACGCTCGGCAAGCCGCTTGTCATGCGCATGAACCTGAACCAGCAGTCGTCGGGCTCATTCTGGGAAGTGCACAAGGCGCTCATGCGCTCGACGTCGCCGATCGTCGACTGCGGCGTGCACTATGTCGACGTCATGTGCCAGGTCACGCGGGCGAAGCCAGTCGCGGTGCACGCGGTTGGCGCGCGGCTCACCGACGAGATCGCGCCCACGATGGTCAACTACGGCCATCTCAACATCGTCTTCGACGACGGCTCGGTCGGCTGGTACGAGGCGGGCTGGGGTCCGATGATGAGCGAGACCGCGTTCTTCGTGAAGGACATGATCGGGCCGAAGGGTTGCGTGTCGATCGTCGCCAAGGAGTCGGCCGGCGAAGTGAAGTCGTCGGACCATAATGCGCACACGAAAACCAATGCGCTGCGCATCCATCACTCGAAGCTCGACGCCAAGGGCGCTTTCGCCCGCCCCGATACGATCGAGTCGACCGAGGACGAGCCCGGCCACCAGGACCTCTGCGAACGGGAGCAGCGGCTCTTCCTCCAGGCGATCCGCGGCGAGGTCGACCTCAAGGATCACTGGGCCGACGCGATCAATTCGTTGCGCATCGTGTTCGCCGCCGACGAAAGCATCCGCACCCGCGAGGTCGTGCGGCTATAGGTTCGCAGCAGCCCCTCTACTCGCTCGCAGAGAGGGTCAGAGCGCCGTCCAGCAGGCGCCATCTCCATCGCCATTTTGAGCGAGGTCAAAGGCTTCCAACGACTTTTCCATCGGACTCGACTCGAACCGCCCGTGGTCCAGGGAGCGCCGCGGGTTATAGCCCCGCGCGCTGAGCTGGGCTGACGCGGTCACCGCCCGCGTCTTAAAAATGCGCTGTCACTAAGTAAAACACGGACGGGTTTGTTTGGCTAGAAATTGTTGGTTTTGTAGTATATGCGTAGAATACCCAAGTAGAGTACCGTGCATTATTCCTGC
>JAFAHO010000021.1 GCA_019237205.1 Hyphomicrobiales bacterium | reverse complement strand
TTTGGGCATTTCCGTCAGGCTGTCGCGCGGGGGCGCGGACGGCGCTTTGACCGGATAATGCGACCAGACGGGCTTGCGTGCGCCACAGACGGCGCTGGCGGTGGCGCATACTGCGCCGTCCTGGACGAGCTCCATCGACCAATGCTGTGTCGTCCTTCCGCCACGCTGGAGCTTCGTCTCGATCTGAAAGCCGCCATCGGCGATCGGCGCACAGAAATTGACGGTGAGCGCGATCGGATCGGCGAGGCGGCGTGCGTCGAGCATGACCGCATTGATGAGAACCGCCGCCGTCGCGCCGCCGAACGGACCGGCCATGTTGGCGTAGGCCGGGTTGGTCGCGCCCACGTAGCGGCCTTCGGAGAGGCGTTCGAGCCGCGCCGCACGATCGAGCGCGTGAATTTCACCCTGCATCGCCGCCTGTCACCCTCTGAGAGGCACCGTTTCGCCCGCTGGCGAAATCCGAACGCGTTCTCGGGTCAGACCTTCTCCACCGTCCGAATTCGAGGTCGACCGGGGTGGCGCGGCCGAAGATCGACCCCGCGACCTTCACCCGCAAGCGGGACCTTCACCCGCAAGGGGACTCGTCGACCTCCTCGACCACGCCGTTGAACGAGGCGAACGACCCGTCGGCCACGCGTACGTTCTCGCCGATCTCGAAGCGGATCGAGGTCTTCGGGCGCTCGATGCCCTCGGCGACCTGGCCCTTGATTCTCATGGCCTCCTGATCGGGGATCGGCATCGGCTTCTTGTCGGCGCCGAGGATGCCGGTGACCTTCGGCGTGTTCTTGATCAAGATCATCTGACCCAAGCTTTAAGGTTTCCGATCTCTGCATAACACAACTTCCCTACTGATGTGATCTGTCAAATACCCCCTGCAGGGCGCTAACGGCCCCCTTAGAGATGAGTTTCTCCCAGCTTATCGCACAAGATGCGGTTTCGTCGGGGTCCGACTTTTAATTCTGGGCAACTTGCCGCGAAATTAGCCTATCCCGCGCGCGTGCGGGTCAGGCGAATGCAGACCAAAGCCGCAGGGGTGCCAGAGACCTTCACTTAACACACAGCGGGCCAGCGCTGGAACGACTCCGACTGCGCCCGAGGATTTGCGTGTGGCCAAGCACGGGCGGGTCAGGGGGTCAAGCCACTTAACATAATGGGCCTATGCGACTTCCGGGCGTGGCGGGGCTACTTTACTGTTAGACTTGCTCGTTAGCGTCTCCGCTTGCTTCCAGTCGTTTGCGTAGTGCTGTGATGATCCTCCGCGTCGTCTCGATGTCCTCAGCTCGAAGACCTTCCGTCAGCTCATTGGCCCAGCGAGCCTGAAGGCGCATGGCTGCATCAAACGTCTTCTTTCCCTTTTCGGTTAGGACGATAAGTTGCGCGCGGCGGTGGTGCGGGTTCGGTTGAAATTCGACGAACCCTTCCTGTTCGAGATCATTGACGATCCGTTGCACGTTTTGGCGGTTACCGCCCATGTCGCGCGCCAACCATGCGACCGGCTGCGGCCGACCGGCGCCGAAGATGGTTCCGAGTATCTGCCAACGGGCGCTTGTCAGACCGAGGTCGGCGACGAGTCGGTCGCCCGCGGCGAGCAGGCGGCTGCTGAGCCTGAAGACGTCAAGAACGAGGTCGGTCAATGCCGCTCCGGCCAAGGTTCGCTTAGGGCCTCTCATTTGTCACCATATAATCGCATTGACAACATCATGTCAATCGCATAAACATGCGGCATGCCATAGCGACACTATGGCACCATATCGAACGGAGATCACAATGTCACTCCTGCGCCCGCTGGACCCCGCCTTTCCGATTGAACGTCAGATCGGGCTCGACGCTTCCCCTGTCGTGTTGGTGAACGTCTTCACGCACGACAAAGCTGATGAACAAGCTTTCCTCGAAGCTTGGCGGCCCGACGCGGAATTCATGAAGCGGCAGCCCGGCTTCATCTCCACGCAGCTTCACCGCGCGATCGGCGAGAGTCCGACCTACCTCAACTATGCCGTCTGGGAATCGATTGCGCACTTCCGCGCTGCGTTCACGCACCCCGAATTCAGGGCGAAGGCCTCGGCCTATCCCTCCTCGGCGATGGCCGCGCCGCATCTCTTCCAGAAGGTCGCCGTGCCCGGCGTCTGCGTCGCGTAAGCTCGCCCCCGCTGTTTGGAGGAGATAGGCAATGGCCCCGAAAAGCGCCCCGGATCGCTGCGGCGCCGTGGCCGTATCAATCCACTGGGTCAGCGTCGTTCTGATCCTCATCCTCATCGGCCCGGGGTTCCGCGCCGCCGGCGCCGTGGACCCTGCGGCAAAGGCGGCGATTCTGAGGCTCCACGTCCCGATCACGATTGCGGTGTTGGCGCTGAACGGTCTTTCGAATCGTCTGGTGGTTGGGCTTCGATCGAAAACCTGGCCCGGTCCCCGGATCGCCGCGCTGGCAGGAGCGCAGCGCGCGGGTCGTGCATATCCTGTTCTATATCGTCATCCTGGGGATGATTGCGAGCGGCGCCGGAATGATGGCGCTGAGCGGCGCGGCGCCG